>NZ_JBFANN010000006.1:0-183940 GCF_040674855.1 Nocardia sp. NPDC049707
TGCGGTGAGAGCCGCACGTCCGGTTCGGCGGGCGGCCACGGGAGACGGACCCGCGGGCAACCCGGGCACCGCGCCCGTGGCCGACCCAACTGATCGAAGCGAGCCACGCACTGTTGTCAGGGCGTGGCTCGTGCGCGCGACAGGCTCGGCGCCGCAGCGGTATTCGCGGTTCTAGACCGTGAAGCCCAAGGCGCGGAGCTGTTCGCGACCGTCCTCGGTGATCTTGTCGGGGCCCCACGGAGGCATCCAGACCCAGTTGATCTTGAGGTCTTCGACCAGACCGGAACGGACCAGAGCGTTGCGGGATTGGTCCTCGATGACATCGGTCAGCGGGCAGGCCGCCGAGGTGAGGGTCATATCGAGGGTGGCGATATTGTCCTGGTCCACACTCAGGCCGTAGACCAGGCCGAGGTCGACGACATTGATGCCGAGTTCGGGATCGACGACATCGCGCATCGCCTCCTCGATATCCTCGAGCTGCTTGATGTCCTCGGCCGAAAGTTCGACCTGCTCGGTCGTTTCGGTGGCTGGTGTCTCGCTCATGACGGTTTTCCATTCGTGGAGATGTCGCTGCTCATGGTCCGCTTGGCCTCTTCCGCGGAGGTTATCCGGATCACCGCATCCTTGAACGCCAGCCAGCCGAGCAGTGCGCATTTGACCCGCGCCGGGTACTTGGACACTCCGCTCAGCGCGATGCCGTCGCCGATCATGTCCTCGTCACCCTCGATAGTGCCGCGGCTGGAGATCATCTGGTTGTACGAGTCGACCACCTTCAGCGCCTGCTGCACCGGCAGTCCGATCACCTGATCGGTGAGGATCGAGGTGGCGGCCTGACTGATCGAACAGCCCTGACCGTCATAGGACACATCGGCCACATCACCGTTGCCGTTGAGCTGGACACGCAAAGTCACCTCGTCACCGCAGGTCGGGTTGACGTGGTGCACTTCGGCCCCGAACGGCTCCCGCAGCCCGCGGTGATGCGGGTGCTTGTAGTGATCGAGGATCACTTCCTGATACATCTGCTCCATGCGCATGTCTTATGCAACTCCACAGTGTTTAATTGTCGGCGTTCGCTGCGCTGACACCGAAGAAGCTCTGGGCCTTCCGCACGGCGGCTACCAGCTGGTCTACCTCATCAAGGGTGTTGTAAACCGCGAAGGACGCACGGGCAGTGGCCGGAACGCCGAGACGGCGCATCAGCGGCCAGGCGCAGTGGTGGCCCACTCGCACGGCAACGCCCTCGTCGTCGAGAATCTGCCCGACGTCATGGGCGTGGATGCCCTCGACCACGAACGACACCGCGCCGCCGCGATCGATATTCTCCGTCGGTCCGATTATCCGCACGCCCGCGATCGCCGCGAGTCCATCCAGCGACGCACCTGTGAGCATATGCTCGTGTGCCGCAACAGCTTCCATGCCGATCTGTTCGAGATACTGCACGGCCGCGCCCAATCCGACCACCTGCGAAGTCATCGGCACACCGGCCTCGAACCGTTGCGGCGGCGGCGCGTAGGTGCTGCCCTGCATCGTGACGGTCTCGATCATCGAACCGCCGGTGATGAACGGCGGGGTCTCCTCGAGCAGCGCCCGCCGCCCGTAGAGCACACCGACACCCGACGGTCCGAGCATCTTGTGCCCGGAGAACGCGGCGAAGTCGACGCCCAGCTCACGGAAGTTCACCGGCATATGCGGCACCGACTGGCAGGCATCCAGCACGGTGAGCGCGCCGACTTCCGTTGCTCGGCGCACCAATTCGGCCACATCGGTGACCGCACCGGTCACATTCGACTGATGCGTGAACGCGACAACCTTTGTGGCGGACGACAATTCGAGGGAATCGAGATCGATCCGCCCGTCATCGGTAATGCCGTACCACTTCAGGGTCGCACCGGTCCGGCGCGCGAGTTCCTGCCACGGGACGAGATTCGCGTGATGCTCGAGCTCGGTGACGACGATCTCGTCACCCGGACCGACGTGGTACGGGAAGCGATCATCGGAAAACGCGTATGTCACCAGATTCAGCGATTCGGTCGCATTCTTGGTGAAGACGATCTCGTCCGCGTCCACACCGACGAATCGGCCGATATCGGCTCGTGCGCCCTCGTACGCGTCGGTGGCCTCCTCGGCCAACTGGTGCGCACCGCGATGTACAGCCGAATTGCGCTCGGTGAGGAATTCACGTTCCGCATCGAGTACGGCGAGGGGACGCTGCGAGGTCGCGCCCGAGTCCAGGTACACCAACGGCTTCCCGTCCCGAACCGTGCGGTTCAGGATCGGGAAGTCGGCCCGGATGCGGGCGACGTCGAGGGTGCGGACCGTGGCGGTCATATCAGGCTCCAGCGGTAGCGGACTGGGGGACGGCGGTCGGCGCGGCCGACTGGGTGGGCGAGCCATGTGTGAAGCGGACGTAGCCGTTGGCATCGAGCTCTTCGGCCAGCTCGGCGCCGCCCTCGGCGACGATGCGGCCGCCGACGAAGACATGCACGAATTCGGGCTGGATGTAACGCAGGATGCGGGTGTAGTGCGTGATCAGCAGCACGCCACCATTCTCGCGCTCCTTGTAGCGGTTGACGCCCTCGGAGACGATGCGCAGCGCGTCGACGTCCAGGCCGGAGTCGGTCTCGTCCAGGATGGCGATCTTCGGCTTGAGCAGACCCAGTTGCAGGATCTCGTGGCGCTTCTTCTCACCACCGGAGAAGCCCTCGTTCACGCTGCGCTCGGCGAAGGCGGCGTCGATTTCCAGCTCATTCATCGACTCCTTCACCTCCTTGACCCAGGTGCGCAGTTTGGGGGCCTCGCCGCGGACCGCGGTAGCGGCGGTGCGCAGGAAGTTCGACATCGAAACACCGGGGACCTCGACCGGGTACTGCATGGCCAGGAACAGACCCGCCCGCGCCCGCTCGTCGACCGACATCGCGAGCACATCCTCACCGTCGAGGGTGATCGAACCCGAGGTCACCGTGTACTTCGGATGTCCGGCGATCGCGTACGACAGCGTCGACTTGCCGGAGCCGTTCGGGCCCATGATCGCGTGCGTCTCACCGGATTTGATGGTGAGATTCACGCCATTGAGGATCTTGATGGGCTCGCCGGACTCGTCCGGGTTGGCGACCTCGACGTGCAGGTCCTTGATTTCCAGGGTGGTCATCGAATTCGGATTCCTTTGCGGGGTATGGGGTTCTGGTCTCTTCGAGCGACCTGCAAGCAGTCGCTGGCGGCGGTCAGGCGCCGATAGCGGCGAGTTCGGCCTCGATGGCCGACTCCAGCCGCTCCCGGACCTCGGGGACCGCGATCTTCTGGATGATTTCGTGGAAGAAACCACGCACCACCAGCCGGCGGGCGGCATCCTCCGGGATGCCGCGGGCACGCAGGTAGAACAGCTGCTCGTCGTCGAAGCGGCCGGTGGCACTCGCGTGGCCGGCACCGACGATCTCACCGGTCTCGATCTCGAGATTCGGCACCGAATCGGCGCGCGCACCGTCGGTGAGCACCAGGTTGCGGTTCACCTCGAAGGTGTCGGTGCCCTCGGCAGCGGCACGGATGAGTACGTCACCGACCCACACCGTGCGGGCGTCACCCTTGGGTTTGTGCGCGGAGCTTGCCGAGTGCCCATCGAGCAGAGCCGGATCACCTTGCAGCGCACCCTTGTACAGCACCCTGGATTTGCAGTGCGGCACCGCGTGGTCGACCAGCAGACGCTGCTCGAAGTGCTGACCGGCGTCGGCGAAGTAGAGGCCGAGCAGTTCGGCATCGCCGCCGGGACCCGCGTAGCGCACATTGCCGGTCAGGCGCACCAGGTCACCGCCGAGGGTGACCGAGGTGTGCCGCAGGGTGGCATCACGACCGAGCTTGGCGTGGTGCGCGGTAGCGTGCACGGCGTCGTCGGCCCAGTCCTGGATCGCGACGACGGTCAGCTTGGCACTGTCGCCGAGTACGAATTCGATGTTCTCGGCGTAGGTTCCGCTGCCGCGCTGGTCGATGATCATGGTGGCGACCGCGAAGTTGCCGAGCCGGACCTGCAGGTGACCGTACGCCGTCTTACCCTCGCCGGGACCGGTGACCGAAACGGTAACCGCTTCGGCGACTTCGGTTTCCGCGCCGACCGAGATCACGGTCGCCTGTTCGAAACTCGAGTATGCCTGGGCCGCGACCCGATCCGACGGCACCCCGGCCGCGCCGAGGCGAGAGTCGGTGCGCGCCACCGTTTCCACGGTCACACCGGCTACCCCCGCGGGACTCGCGTCAGGGCCGCCATCGGACACGACGACCTCGACCGTGACCGCACCGTCCCGTACGGCGGTGCCGTCGTGCAGGCCACGCAGGCGACGCAGCGGGGTGAACCGCCACGCCTCATCCTTCGCCGAGGGCACCTCGAAGGCGTTCACATCGAAGGAGGTGAACACCTCCCCCTTATTGCTGGGCGCGTGGGTCGCGTCGGTAATGCGAGCCTCGGCGGCTTCGGCAACATTGTCCAGGGTTGCCATCAGCCGACGGCTCCTTCCATCTGCAGTTCGATCAGGCGGTTCAGCTCGAGTGCGTACTCCATCGGGAGTTCCTTGGCGATCGGCTCGACGAAGCCACGCACTACCATCGCCATCGCCTCGTCCTCGGTGAGGCCGCGGCTCATCAGGTAGAACAGCTGATCCTCGGACACCTTCGAGACCGTGGCCTCGTGGCCCATGGTCACGTCGTCCTCGCGGATGTCGACGTAGGGGTAGGTGTCGGAGCGACTGATCGTATCGACGAGCAGCGCATCACATTTCACGGTCGACTTGGAACCGTGCGCGCCCTTGTTGACCTGGACCAGACCGCGGTAGGACGCGCGGCCGCCACCACGCGCCACCGACTTCGACACGATGGTCGAGGAGGTGTGCGGCGCCAGGTGCAGCATCTTCGCGCCGGTGTCCTGGTGCTGGCCCTCGCCCGCGAAGGCGACCGAGAGGACCTCACCCTTGGCGTACTCGCCGGTCATCCAGACCGCTGGATACTTCATGGTGACCTTGGAGCCGATATTGCCGTCGATCCACTCCATGGTCGCGCCCGCCTCGGCCTTGGCCCGCTTTGTGACCAGGTTGTAGACGTTGTTCGACCAGTTCTGGATGGTGGTGTAGCGGCAGCGTCCGCCCTTCTTCACGATGATCTCGACCACCGCGGAATGCAGCGAATCGGACTTGTAGATCGGCGCGGTGCAACCCTCGACGTAGTGCACGTAGGCGCCCTCGTCGACGATGATCAGGGTCCGCTCGAACTGACCCATATTCTCGGTATTGATCCGGAAGTATGCCTGCAGCGGAATGTCGACCTGCACGCCCGGCGGCACGTAGATGAACGAACCACCCGACCATACGGCGGTATTCAGCGCGGAGAACTTGTTGTCACCGGCCGGGATCACGGTGCCGAAGTACCGCTCGAAGATTTCCGGATGCTCGCGCAGACCGGTATCGGTGTCCAGGAAGATGACGCCTTGGGCCTCCAGGTCCTCGCGGATCTGGTGGTAGACGACCTCGGATTCGTACTGCGCGGCGACACCGGCGACCAGGCGCTGCTTCTCCGCCTCTGGGATGCCGAGCTTGTCGTAGGTGTTCTTGATGTCCTCGGGCAGGTCTTCCCAGCTCTCGGCCTGCTTCTCGGTCGAGCGCACGAAGTATTTGATGTTGTCGAAGTCGATGCCGTCGAGATTGGAGCCCCACTTCGGCATCGGCTTGCGATCGAAGATGCGCAGCGCCTTGAGCCGGTGCTCGAGCATCCACTCGGTCTCGTTCTTCTTGGCCGAGATGTCGCGGACGACAGCCTCGGACAGGCCTCGTTGCGCGCTGGCACCGGCCTCATCCGAATCGGCCCAGCCGTAACCGTAGTTGCCCAGGGAAGCAATGGTCTCTTCCTGGGTGAGCGGTTGCACCTGGTCGGTGGTCGTCGTCATTCGGCGCTCCTTCCGGAGTCGTTCGTGCGTACCGCTGCGGGCTGTGCAGCGGTCGTTGGGGAAGCGTTCGCTTTATCGGTGATGGGGAGAACGAACAGCGGGACATGGGTCGTGCACGCGCAATCGCCGTTGGCGATCGTCGCAAGTCGCTGGACGTGGGTTCCGAGCAGGTCCCGGAAAGCCTCGAGTTCGGCCTCGCACAACTGCGGGAATTCCTCGGCGACGTGGGCCACCGGGCAGTGGTGCTGGCAGATCTGTACGCCCGCGCCGACCTTGCGGGTGGACGCGGCGAATCCGGCGTCGGTAAAGGCCTCGGCGATCTCGTCCGCCTTGGCGGTGGTGGTCTCGGGGGTGTGCTCGGCGACCGGTTCGATGCCCTTGACGATGGTCCGCGCCTGCTTGCGCGCGAAATCGGTAATCGCCTGCTCGCCGCCGACCTCACCGAGTTGGCGAATCGCCGCACCGGCCAGATCGTCGTACGCGTGCCCGAGCCGTCCTCTGCCAACCGCCGTCAGCTGATACTGCTTGGCGGGACGGCCGCGCCCCTTCTGCTGCCACGGCGCCGAACGGCTGGCCCGCGCCTGACCGGATTCGATCAGTGCGTCCAGATGCCGTCGGACACCGGCGGGCGTCAGACCGAGCTTGGTGCCGATTGCGGTCGCGGTGATCGGGCCCTCTTCGAGCAGCAACTGGACCACCGCGGCGCGAGTATGTCCTTCGCCGCCCATGACCAGGGTCGCGGGCGCGGCAACGGATGCGGTACCGGTGCGGCGACCGGTCCCTCCATCCTCGTCGTACGGCAAACCCACGTTTTTCACAACACCAGTGTGACGGAATTAGTTCCCGGAATCCAATAAGGGTGCCCTGAGTCGACCGGGCCGATGACCTGCACGGGAACGCTCTGCGGGCGGCGTGCGGATACGACACATGCACCACCTGCGGATCTCGCGTGCAGACCGACCCGAGCACCCGCCGGAATTGCAGGTGCGATTTAGGCCACACGACGGTGGCGAAAATCCGTCAGCGCACCTGACGCCGCCGATCCGCACCTCCGCCGCCGCCCGGTGCTCGGGTCCGAAGTAGCGCGAATATGTGCCCCGCGGTCGGTTTCGCGGAGCACCGGAAACGCCGGTGGCATCGGCTACGCTGACCGCGTGATGTCAGGCGAACACGGCGAACCAGGGCGCGACTGGTCGACCACCTCGGGCACCCTGATTCGCCTGCGTAAGACCGCGCCTATCAGCACCGCCGTATCACTGGGACGTCGGATCATCGGTCTGGATGTCGCGCCCGACCACACCGTCGGCGACACCCTGCACATCAACGAACCCGAGGCCGCCGAACTCAACCCGCAGGAGACCACGCAATTGCGCCGGGTCCGACTGTTGGGCGCCACGGGTTCGGTCATGATGGCCATCGGCGCCCTGGGTCTGGGCGCCCAACCCACACTGCAGAATCCGACCTACGGCAAGGCGATTCTCGGGCTGCCCGCGCGCGTGCACAATTCGGGGCTGGCGACGACCATGGTCGGCACGGTCATCGTGATGCTGGCCTGGCTGCTGCTCGGCCGATTCGCACTCGGCTTGCAGTCCAACCGCATTCGTCGCATCAGCCGCTCGCAACTGGACCGCACGCTGCTGCTGTGGATCATCCCGCTCTCGGTCGCACCCCCGATGTTCAGCCAGGATGTCTATTCCTATCTGGCCCAGGGGGAAATCGCGGCGAGTGGACTCGATCCCTATGACGTCGGGCCGGTACAAGGACTCGGCCAGGACCATATCCTGACGCGCAGCGTCCCCAATATCTGGCAGAATTCGCCCGCGCCATACGGCCCGCTCTCGATTTGGCTGGGCAAGGGCATCGCCGAAATCGTCGGCGACAATATGCTCGCCGGGGTGCTACTCCACCGAGCGCTGGCACTGCTCGGCGTGGCCTGCATCGTTTGGGCACTGCCGCGACTGGCACAGCGGTGTCGAGTATCGCCGGTCGCCGCATTGTGGCTCGGCGCAGTAAACCCGCTCGTGATATTCCACCTGGTATCCGGTGTACACAATGAGGCCATGATGCTCGGCCTGATGCTGGTCGGGCTGGAATACTGTCTGGCGGCCCTGAGCAATACCGGACCGATGCGTGGCCACACACTCGTGCTGCTCTTATCGGGAACCACCCTGATAGCGCTGTCCAGCATGGTCAAGATTCCATCGATGCTGGCACTGGCGTTCGTGTGGATGGCATTGAGCCGAAAATGGGGCGGCGATTGGCGTGCCGTGCTCAGATCCGCGCTATTCCTCGGTTGTGTCACGGGTGCCGTCATGCTCGCGGTGTGCCTGGGCAGCGGTCTCGGCTTCGGCTGGATAGACACCCTGACCGGGGCGAACTCGGTGCGCAGCTGGATGTCGCTGCCCACCGCGCTCGGGGTCGTCACCGGATTCGGCGGCGTCCTCCTGGGATTGGGCGACCACACCACCGCACTGTTGAGCATCACCCGACCGATCGCGGCGATCGCGGCCGCACTGATCGTGGTGCGGCTGATGGTGGCCACCTGGCGCGGACGGCTGCATCCGGTCGGTGCGCTCGGCGTCGCCTTCGGCGCGGTTGTCCTGCTGTTCCCGGTGGTACAGCCCTGGTATCTGCTTTGGGGCATCGTCCCGCTGGCGGCCTGGGCGAGCCGGCCGGCCTTCCGGGTCTCGGCCACGATCGCCTCGGCGGCGATCAGTGTCATGCTCATGCCGACGGGCAGCGAAATCCAGCCCTTTGTCCTTATCTATGCGGCCTGCATCACCATCCTCACCTGCACGCTGATGATCCTGGCCACCCGCAAGTCGCTGCCGTGGCGGTTACACCAGATCGGCGCAGACCGGGCGCCCACCACGGCCGGTCCGGCCGGACCGCAGAACTGACGAGGCAGGGGTGTCGTCCGGGTCACATCCCTCGACCGCTTACGGTGTGACACCGTGAGGGAGCGAAGCGAGCGAACCATAGGCACAGCACCCTTGGACGCGACGGATCCGAGCACCGAGGCGCGAGGGTGACCGCAGCCTCGGAACCCGCCGTCTGTATCGACGGCGTCGTCAAGCGCTACGGCGAGACCACCGCCGTCGCCGGGATCAGCTTCGCCGTCGAACAAGCGCAGGTGCTGGCCCTACTCGGACCGAACGGCGCGGGTAAGACAACGACCGTCGAGATGTGCGAGGGCTTCAAAACCCCGGATGCCGGTTCGGTCCGGGTACTCGGACTCGATCCGATCGCCGACTCCGACCGATTGCGGCCGCGCATCGGCGTCATGCTGCAGGGCGGTGGCGCGTACCCGGGTGCGCGCGCGGGTGAGATGCTCGACCTGGTCGCCGCCTACTCCGCCGATCCGCTCGATCCCGAATGGTTACTGAAAACCCTTGGCCTACAGGACAACCGACGCACACCGTACCGGCGCCTGTCCGGCGGCCAGCAACAGCGGCTCGCCCTGGCCTGTGCGCTCGTCGGTAAGCCGGAGATCGTCTTCCTCGACGAACCGACCGCGGGCCTGGACGCCCAGGCCCGGCTCATCGTGTGGGAGCTGATCGATGCGCTGCGCCGCGACGGCGTCACAGTACTGCTCACCACGCACATGATGGACGAGGCCGAGCAACTGGCCGACCAACTCGTGATCATCGATCACGGACAGATCGTCGCCTCTGGTACGCCCGCGGAGGTGACCGCGCACGGTGCGGCCGGTCAGCTGCGCTTCACCGCCCCACCGAAACTCGATCTGCGGCTACTGAAAACCGCACTGCCGGAAGGCTTCTCGCCGCGCGAGACGACGCCGGGACAGTATCTGGTCGAGGGTGAGATCGATCCGCAGGTGCTGGCGACGGTGACCGCGTGGTGTGCGCAGCAGAATGTGCTGGCGACCGATATCCGGATCGATCAGCGTCGCCTCGAGGACGTTTTCCTGGAACTCACCGGACGGGACCTACGCGGATGAATCAGCCAGATCCCGTCGGGAACCGCTTCGCACCGGGCACTTTCACCCCCGATCCGCGCCCGAGCAACCGCCTGGCCATGATGACCGCGCAGACCCGGCTCGAGCTGATCCTTTTGCTGCGCAATGGTGAACAGTTGCTGCTCACCATGTTCATTCCGATCACCCTGCTGGTCGGGCTCAGCCTGTTGCCGTTCGCGAACCTCGGCGAGAACCGAGTCGGCAAGATCGTGCCTGCGGTCATGATGGTCGCGGTCATGTCGACCGCCTTCACCGGACAAGCCATCGCGGTCGGATTCGACCGGCGCTATGGTGCGCTCAAGCGCCTGGGCGCCACCCCCCTCCCCCGCTGGGGCGTTGTGGCGGGCAAGAGTGCCGCGGTGCTGATCGTGGTGGTATTGCAGGCAATTCTCTTGGGGGCCATAGGTTTCGCACTCGGCTGGCGGCCAGACCTCCCCGGGCTCGCACTCGGCGCGCTGTTGATCGCGCTCGGCACGGCCACTTTCGCGGCAATGGGCCTGCTGCTCGGCGGCACACTCAAGGCGGAGATCGTGCTGGCACTGGCGAATATTCTGTGGTTCGTCATGCTCGGCATCGCCAGCATCGTGTTCGCATCCGATGATCTGCCCACGGTCGTGAATGTGCTCGTACGGTTGGCGCCGTCCGGGGCACTGGCGGTCACGCTGGAAGACGCCATGCGCACCAGCGTCGACTGGTTCGGAATCGCCGTCCTCGCCGCATGGGGCGGCATCTCCGGCTTCCTTGCTACCCGCTTCTTCCGTTTCGATTAGTCCGCGTGAGATCACGGCGGGATCTCCCGACCGATGCCGCCATGATGGCCACCTGATCTCGAACAGGCGGCAACGACGGGATGTAGTAGACCGGGTGCGGGCGGCCCGAATGGCCCGGCTACCATCATTGGGTGCTGTATCGCGCATTCCTGAGACTCGTCGATCTGCTCCCGCTGCCCTCGTTGCGAGTGCAGCGACTGATCGCCATCGCGGTCATCGTCTCCCAGGCGGGTATCGCCGTCACCGGTGCGATCGTGCGGGTCACCGCGTCCGGACTCGGGTGCCCGACCTGGCCGCAGTGCTTCCCGGGCAGCTTCACCCCGACCGGTGTGGCCGAGGTTCCGGTATTGCATCAGACCGTCGAGTTCGGCAACCGCATGCTGTCCTTCGCGGTAACGCTGTGCGCGGCGCTGATCGTGCTCGCCGTTACCCGGGCCCGCCGCCGGCGCGAGGTGCTGGTGTACGCGTGGCTGATGCCCGGCGGCACGGTGCTGCAGGCGGTCATCGGCGGTATCACCGTGCGCTCCGGCCTGCTGTGGTGGACGGTGGCGGTGCACCTGCTGGCGTCGATGCTGATGGTGTGGGTCGCGGTGGTCATGTTCGCGAAGGTCTGCGAACCCGATGACGGCATCGAAGTGATCCAGGCGCCCGCGCCGCTGCGCTGGCTCACCGGGCTCAGCGGTGTCGCGCTCGCCGGCGTTCTCATCGCGGGCACGCTGGTCAGCGGTGCCGGACCGCATGCGGGCGATAAGAGCATCGAGCGACCGGTCGAACGCCTGCAGGTCGAGATCGTCACCCTGGTGCACCTGCACTCGCAGCTGCTGGTCGGCTATCTCGCGCTGCTCATCGGTTTGGCCTTCGGTCTCTTCGCTGTCGGCATCGCCCCCGCCGTCCGCACCCGGCTGTTCGTCCTGCTCGGCCTGGTCGGTGCCCAGTCCCTGGTCGGCGTCGTGCAGTACTTCACCGACGTCCCGGCCGCGCTGGTTGCCACCCACGTCGGCGGCGCGGCCGCCTGCACCGCCGCCACCGCCGCCCTCTGGGCCGCCCTGCGCACCCGCGAACGCGTCCCGGCACCGGTCTCCAGTTCCGCCGAACAATTGGCATAGCGGATCGCGGCAACGTCGAGCGTCGAACTGCCACAACCGTTCCGGATATCGAACCGTACGAACGCGGCCTCCGAACCGAAGCGGGACTGGCCGAACTGGTTTCGGGGCGACTGCGCCCTGGCTGTCATGGACCCGTAGCCCTGCCACCCGAGCATCCGCACTGGACCGCGCCCGAGACCGCATGTCGCGGGCAGCAGCCGGCGCAGTCTCGAACGCGCCTACGCCGTTGTCGCGAGGGAGGCCACCGGAATCGCAGCCAGCGAGCTGCCGAAAACCTTGTGCGCGGCGATTATCGACACGGTGCCGCGCTAACGCGGCCCGTACTCGACCGATTATGCGAATCGCGGCCGAGTGACACGTGCAAGCGTTCGGGTCAAGGCATCCGATGCCAGTTGCCCGCGTTGGAGCCGCAGCCCCGCGTAGCACGGATCGCCGTTCTCGACGAGCCCGACGATCATCGGCTCCTCCAATTGCTCTGCGGCGAAGGCGTATATCTGCTCCAGCTTCGGCACGATCAGACCGTAATCGAGGGCCCGTGCCACGCGTCCCTCCAGTGCGAGCACCGCGTCGACGGACATATTCGCCAGCGGATACTCCTCGGGAAAGACATTGCGCAGATCGAGGAATAGGCGAACCGAGCTGCGGCGCGGATCGGCCGACCAGCCGCCGAGGGCACCGAACCGGCCGAGCGCGAGCGTCGGCCGTGCCACCAGCACCTGGGTGAACAGCACCCGCATGAGCGTCACATTGATCATCAACCGTTCGGCGGGCAGTTCGGCCGCGGCCAACCTCTGATGTTGTAGATAACCGGCGACGATGCTGCGATTGTGCGCCCGGTACCACGCCGCGGGCGAAGGGGCGATAAGGAATTCGAGCCACAGCCGGGCACCGGGTGTCGACGCGTCGTGGGCGCCGCCGCGATGCAGCAGCGCGGCCTCCAGTTTGTCGTGCAGCAGCCGGTCGTTGATGGCCCGCCACCACGGGCTGCCGGTCGCGGCATCGAGGACGCCACGGGCGAGTTCCCACTGCAGGAAGGCGATTTCGGCGCGACGGTAGGCGCGCAGTTCCGGTGGGTAGAAGCTCTCGGCGAGCGCGACGCGCTGCCGCGCGTCGGCATGCGCGGCACCGACCCGCCGAGCCGCCAGCTTGCTCGCCTTATCCGCGTTCATCCTCCCCTACTCTACGATCCGGACGGAACCACGATCGTGCAGGCCGGCGCCGGCGCTGCCACAATCGGGGCGGTGTTGCTGTTCCTACCCGATCTGAAAGCGGGTCCGTCGCGTCCCGCTCGACCGCATCACCTTCCCGGCCATGCTGTCCGGGTGCTCATCGAATTCGATTCGACTAGGTGGCACATGAATATCGAACCGGCGAAACGCTTTTCACCTGGTTCCGCCCGCTGTGCACCACCGATCCGTATCCCCGAGGCCATGCAGCATGCCCCGCACATCTACCAGGCGCGCGGTTTGATCCTGCTGCTGATCCTCAGTATCTGGCCCTTCACCCGGCTCGCGAGTAGCTTCGCGGGCCCGGTCCCGCGCGAATCGACGGCGCGACCACCGGAGCCTGAACGGCTCAGTTCTCGTTGCGCGCCTTGGGAAAACGGGTCTGCCGGGCGACCCAACCGGCCATCTTGGCCCAGTGGCCCTTGCTCGGGGTGACCACCGAGATCAGCTCGCGATCCCATTCATCGGCCTCGGTGAGGCCGTCGATGGTCTCGACCAATTCCTTGGCGGTCGCCAGATCGTCGACCACTCGGTCGCCGAGGACGCCGTCGGAGCCGACCAGGGTGACGCGCACACCCGCGCGGCCGATCGGCTGCAGCACGGCAGTGGCGGAGCCGCCGTGTTCGGCGACGAATCCCTTGACCGAATCCACTAGGGAACCCGACAGTTGCACTGCAGCGGTGGCAGCTCGAGCACTCATGGCGGTTAGTTTACTGACCGGTACGTTCAGATCCAGCCCCTGTGGGTGTAGAACGGATCTCATGCACGCTATTCAGGTTTCCGAGCACGGTGGTCCCGAAGTCCTGAACTACGTCGAGGTGCCGGATCCGCGGATCGGTCCGGATCAGCTGCTCGTCGACACCGAGGCGATCGGCATCAACTTCATCGACACCTATATCCGCACCGGCCGCTACCCGCAGGCGGTCCCCTATGTTCCCGGCGCCGAGGGCACCGGCGTGGTGGCGGAGGTGGGCGCGAATGTGACCGAATTCGCGGTCGGCGACCGGGTCGCCTGGGCGGCCGCCCCCGGCAGCTACGCTCAGCGGGTCGCCGTACCGGCCGCGGTCGCGGTCAAGGTGCCCGCTGGCGTCGACGCACCGGTCGCCGCTTCGGCGCTGCTGCAAGGTATGACCGCGCACTACCTCATCGAATCGATCTACAAGCCCGAACCCGGCGAGACCGTGCTGGTGCACGCGGGCGCGGGCGGCGTCGGCCTGTTGCTCACCCAGCTCGCCGTCGCGCGCGGTGTGCGGGTGATCACCACGGTCTCCTCGGATGCGAAGGAGAAACTGTCCCGCGAGGCGGGTGCGACAGAGGTGCTGCGCTACACCGATGATCTCGCCGAGCAGGTCCGCGCACGCACCGACGGCGTCGGCGTCGCCGCTGTCTACGACGGTGTCGGCGCGGCCACCTTCGAGGCCAGCCTCGCGTCGTTGCGGGTGCGCGGCATGCTGGCCCTCTTCGGCGCGGCCAGCGGCCCGGTCCCGTCCTTCGATCTGCAGCGTCTCAACCCGGCGGGCTCGCTGTTCGTCACCCGGCCCACACTGCTGCACTACACCCGTGACCGTGCCGAATTGCTCTGGCGCGCAACCGATATTCTGACCGCGATCGCCAACGGCACGCTGCACGTGCGGATCGGTGCCACGTATCCGCTGGCCGAAGCCGAGCAGGCACATCGCGATCTCGAGGGCCGCAAGACCACCGGCTCGATCGTCCTGCTGCCATAGCGCGCGATCGGATGCGAGGCCACTGGTCCTCGCATCCGGTGCCCGATGGCCCGATCCGCATATCCGACCCGATGGCTATATCGGCTGAGCTAGCTGAAGAAGCTGCCGATCGTGTGCCACCCGAGCACCGAATCCACCGCCAGACCACAGAACACCATGGCCAGATAGTTGTTGGACTGCAGGAACAGTCGCAGCGGCTTCACCGATTCACCGCGCCGCACACCGGAGTACAACTGGTGCGCCATGAGCAGGAACCACGCTCCGGCCACCAGTGCGACGGCCGCGTAGACCACACCGGTCGCGGGCACCAGTGCGAGTGTGGTCAGTACGGTGAGCCAGGTGTAGATGACGATCTGCTTGGTGACAGCCTGCTCGGTGGCGACGACCGGTAGCATCGGCACTCCGGCCGCGCGGTAGTCCTCCTTGTAGCGCATGGCCAACGCCCAGGTGTGCGGCGGCGTCCAGAAGAAGATGACACCGAAGAGCGCGATCGCGGGCCAGCCGATGTTCCCGGTCACCGCCGACCAGCCGACCAGCGCGGGCATGCATCCGGCCGCGCCGCCCCACACCACATTCTGCGAGGTACGGCGCTTGAGGCCGAGGGTGTACACAAAGACGTAGAACAGGATCGTCGCGACGACCAGCAGACCACTGAGCAGATTCGCCTGCCACCACAGCCAGGCGAACGAGCCGATGCCGAGCGCCACACCGAAGACGAACGCGTGCGAGGTCGCTACGGCCTCCCGCGCCAGCGGCCGCTTCGCGGTCCGCTTCATCACCTTGTCGATATCGGCATCGGCGACGCAGTTGAGCGTGTTGGCGCTCGCGGCGCCCATCCAACCGCCGAACAGCGTGGCCAAGATCAGTCGGATATCGACATGGCCGCGATCGGCCAGCAGCATTGTCGGAATGGTCGCGACCAGCAGCAGCTCGATGACGCGCGGCTTGGTCAACGCGATATAGGCGAGCGGTCGCCGCAGTAGTCGGGACAGCAGGCCATCGCCGGTCAACCGGTCGGCCAGCGCCGTCGCGGAGGAGCCGTGTGCGCCATTGCCACCCGGCTGTTGCCCAATCCGCACTGTCTCTCCTCGCACGCTGTGCATCGCATCCGGCATGAAACCACCACCGCGCTCCCCTGCACGAGCTGGTGCGAGGCGGCAACTACTACAGACGATGGTAGACCCAGCCGCACAGCCATCGTTCCGTAGCCCCTCGCTCCGGCACGGTGCCGGAGCGATTCGACACTCGAAGTAAGCCGGGTTCCTCACATGCCGGTCATCGGGCACATCTAGGGTAGTTGGGGTAAGCCGGTCCGCATTCCACCGCTGCCGTGCGTGCACCCCGCCGCCACCGTCGACGAAACCAATGTCAGGAGAACCTCGGTCGTGTCAGTGACAGACGACATCCGCGCCCTCACTCAGCCGAACCACCCGGACGACTGGACGGATCTGGACACCAAGGCCGTCGACACTGTCCGGGTTCTAGCCGCCGACTCGGTGCAGAACGCCGGGAACGGGCACCCCGGCACCGCGATGAGCCTCGCACCGCTGGCCTACACGCTCTATCAGCGCACCATGCGCGTGGACCCGAGCGATCCGAGCTGGGTCGGCCGGGACCGCTTCGTACTGTCCTGCGGTCACTCCAGCATCACCCAGTACATCCAGCTCTACCTGGCCGGATACGGTCTGGAGCTGGATGATCTCGAACATCTGCGCAAATGGGGCTCGCTCACTCCGGGCCACCCCGAATTCCGCCACACCGACGGCGTCGAGATCACCACCGGCCCACTGGGTCAGGGTCTGGCCTCCGCGGTCGGTATGGCGATGGCGGCGCGGCGTGAGCGCGGTCTGTTCGACCCGGACGCCGCACCAGGCACCAGCCCGTTCGACCACTTCATCTACGTCATCGCCTCCGATGGTGATATGGAGGAGGGCGTCACCTCCGAGGCTTCCTCGCTCGCGGGCACCCAGCAGCTGGGCAATCTGGTCGTGATCTACGACGACAACAAGATCTCCATCGAGGACGACACCACCATCGCCTTCACCGAGAATGTCGCTGAGCGATACCGGGCGTACGGCTGGCATGTGCAGGTGGTCGATGGCGGCGAGGACGTCGTCGCCATCGAGGCGGCGCTGGCCGCGGCCAAGGCGGAGACCGGTAAGCCCTCGATCATCGTGTTGCGCACCATCATCGGCTTCCCGGCGCCGAACAAAATGAACACCGGCGCCGCGCACGGCGCCGCACTCGGCGCCGACGAAGTGGCCGCCACCAAGAAGATCCTCGGCTTCGACCCGGAAAAGAACTTCCAGGTCGATGACGATGTCATCGCGCACACCCGCGAAGTCGTCGAGCGTGGTCGGCAGGCGCATGCGGCCTGGCAGCAGCAGTACGATGCGTGGGCCGCCGCCAACCCGCAGCACAAGGCGCTGTTCGATCGGCTCGCCAAGCGTGAGCTGCCCGCGGGCTGGGCCGCGCATCTGCCGACCTACGAGGCGGATCCGAAGGGGATGGCTACCCGCAAGGCGTCCGGCAAGGTGCTCGCCACGCTGGCGCCGGTGCTGCCGGAGCTGTGGGGCGGTTCGGCCGACCTCGCCGAATCCAACAACACCACCATGCCGGACGCGCCGAGCTTCGGTCCGGAATCGATTTCGACCGGCATGTGGAAGGCCAACCCGTACGGCCGCACCCTGCATTTCGGTGTCCGTGAGCACGCCATGGGCGCGATCCTCAACGGCATCGCCCTGCACGGCCCGACCCGTCCGTACGGCGGCACCTTCCTGGTCTTCTCCGACTACATGCGTCCGGCCGTGCGCTTGGCCGCGCTCATGCGCGTGCCCGCGATCTACGTGTGGACGCACGACTCCATCGGCCTCGGTGAGGACGGCCCGACGCATCAGCCGATCGAACATCTGGCCGCGCTACGCGCGATTCCGGGTCTGAACGTCGTCCGCCCCGGCGACGCCAACGAGACCACATACGCCTGGCGCACCATCCTGGAGCGCGACAGCAGCGAGCACACCTCGCACTTCTCGGTCTCCGAGCCCGCCCACCAGGACGGACCGTCCGCGCTCGCACTGACCCGCCAGGATCTGCCGATCCTCGAGGGCACCAGCTACGAAGGCGTCAAGAAGGGTGGCTACGTGCTGGCCGAGGCGTCCACCGGCATCCCGCAGGTAATCCTGATCGCGACCGGCTCCGAGCTCCAACTCGCGGTCGCCGCCCGCACTACGCTGGAGGCGCAGGGCATCGGCACCCGGGTGGTCTCGATGCCGTGCGTGGAGTGGTTCGACGCGCAGGACAAGGCGTATCGGGACGAGGTATTGCCGCCGGCGATCGCCGCTCGCGTGGCTGTCGAGGCCGGAATCGCGATGCCGTGGTACCGGTTCACCGGTGATGCGGGCGAGATCGTATCGATCGAGCACTTCGGTGCCTCGGCCGATTTCAAGACCTTGTTCCGCGAGTTCGGGATCACCGCGGAAGCCGTGGTGGCTGCCGCGCAGCGCACGCTGGAAAACGTGAAGGGATAAGAGCTCATGGCACAGAACAAAAACCTCGCCGCCCTCTCGGCCGCGGGCGTCTCGGTGTGGCTCGATGATCTGTCACGGGACCGGATCCAGTCCGGCAACCTCGCCGAGCTCATCGAAACCCGCAGTGTCGTCGGCGTCACCACCAATCCGACCATCTTCCAGGGCGCCCTGAGCAAGGGCCACGCCTACGACGGCCAGGTGAAAGAGCTTGCCGCCCAAGGCACGGATGTGGATTCCGCGATCCGGACCATCACCACCGACGACGTGCGTGCGGCCTGCGACGTGCTGGCCGGCGTCTACGAGGCCACCAACGGCGTCGACGGCCGGGTCTCCATCGAGGTCGACCCGCGCCTGGCCTTCGACGCCGAGCAGACGGTCGCCCAGGCCATCGACCTGTGGAAGACGGTGGACCGGCCCAACATGTTCATCAAGATTCCGGCCACCGAGGCGGGACTGCCCGCGATCACCCGAGTGATCGCGGAGGGCATCAGCGTCAACGTGACGCTGATCTTCTCGGTCAAGCGCTACCGCCAGGTGATGGGCGCCTACCTCGACGGTCTACGCGGCGCCAAGGCCGCCAGCCACGATCTGGCCAAGATCCATTCGGTCGCTTCGTTCTTCGTCTCCCGCGTGGACACCGAGATCGATAAGCGGCTCGAGGCGATCGGCACGCCGGAGGCGCTGGCACTGCGCGGACGAGCCGGTGTCGCCAACGCACACCTGGCCTACGCCGAATACCAGGATGTCTTCGACGGTGGTACGCACACCTCGACCTACTCGCATCTGGCGTCCAGCGGCGCGAATCGGCAACGACCGCTGTGGGCTTCGACGGGTGTCAAGAATCCGGAGTACTCGGACACGCTGTACGTCACCGAGCTGGTCGCGCCGAATACGGTGAACACGCTGCCGGAGAAGACGCTCGAGGCGGTCGCCGATCACGGCGAGATCCGGGGCGACGCCGTCAGCGGTGCCGCCGCGGCCGCGCAGGAGGTCTTCGACAAGCTCGTCGCGGTCGGCATCGACCTCGATGATGTGTTCGACGTGCTCGAGCGCGAGGGTGTCGAGAAGTTCGAGAAGTCGTGGGAGGAGCTGCTTTCCGCCACGGCAGGCGAACTGGCCAAGACTCGGGATAACTGATCCGATGGCCGGCACTCAGACGAATACCTGGAAGAACCCGCTCCGCGACGAGCGGGATAAGCGGGTCACCCGCATCGCGGGGCCATGCAGCATGGTGATCTTCGGCGTCACCGGCGATCTGTCCCGGAAGAAACTGATGCCGGCCATTTACGATCTGGCGAACCGGGGGCTGCTGCCCCCGGGCTTCGCCCTGGTCGGCTTCGCCCGCCGGGACTACGAGGACGAGGACTTCGCGAGGGTCGTTCTCGATGCGGTGAAGGCACACGCCCGCACACCCTTTCGGCAGGAGGTCTGGGACTATCTGGCCGAGGGCATCCGATTCGTCCAGGGTTCCTTCGACGACGATTCCGCCTTCGCCAGACTCGCCGACACCCTCGCGAAGCTGGACAAGGACCGGGGCACCGGCGGCAATCACGCCTTCTACCTGTCGATTCCGCCGAATATGTTCCCGGTGGTGCTCGATCAGCTCTCCGAGCACAAACTGGCCCAACCGGTGCAAGCCGATAGCGCGGGCCACAAGCCGTGGCGCCGGGTGGTGATCGAGAAGCCGTTCGGCCACGATCTGCACAGTGCGGTCGAACTCAACGCACTGGTCAACCGGGTGTTCCCGGAGGAGACGGTATTCCGCATCGATCACTATCTCGGCAAGGAGACGGTGCAGAACATCCTGGCACTGCGCTTCGCCAACCAGCTCTACGAGCCGATCTGGAATGCCAATTACGTCGACCATGTGCAGATCACCATGGCCGAGGACATCGGATTGGGTGGGCGGGCCGGCTATTACGACGGCATCGGCGCGGCCCGTGATGTCATCCAGAACCACCTGCTGCAGTTGCTCGCGCTGACCGCCATGGAGGAGCCGATCAGCTTCGAGCCCAAGCAGTTGCAGGCCGAGAAGATCAAGGTGCTCTCGGCGACCAAACTCGTTGAGCCCCTTGATGAAACCACCGCGCGCGGACAGTACGCCGAGGGCTGGCAGGGCGGCGAGCATGTGGTCGGCCTGCTCGACGAGGAGGGTTTCGACCCGCAATCGCGCACCGAGACCTACGCGGCGATCACCCTCGAGATCGACACCCGACGCTGGGCGGGTGTGCCGTTCTATCTGCGCACCGGAAAACGCCTGGGCCGCAGGGTGACCGAGATCGCAGTGGTGTTCAAGCGGGCCCCGCATCTGCCGTTCGACCAGACCATGACCGAGGATCTCGGGCAGAACGCAGTGGTGATCCGGGTGCAGCCCGACGAGGGCATCACTACCCGATTCGGCTCGAAGGTGCCAGGGTCGAGCATGGAAGTGCGCGACGTCAATATGGATTTCAGCTACGGCGAGGCGTTCACCGAATCCTCCCCCGAGGCCTACGAACGCCTGATCCTCGATGTGCTGCTCGGGGTGCCGTCCCTGTTCCCGGTCAACGCGGAGGTCGAATTGTCCTGGCGCATTCTGGATCCGGTGCTCGAGCACTGGGCCGCCGACGGCAAACCCGAACAGTACGAGGCGGGGACCTGGGGTCCGACCTCGGCTGATGAGATGCTGGCCCGCACCGGGCGTGAATGGCGGCGGCCATGATCGTCGATATGCCACAGACCACCACCTCCGAGGTCACCAAACGCCTGGTACGCCTGCGCGAGAGCAATGGCGTGATCACCATGGGCCGGGTGCTGACCCTGGTCGTGTGCACGCTGGACAGCTCCGAAGCCGAGGACGCCATCGACGCCGCCAATGACGCCAGCCGCGAACATCCCTGTCGCGTGGTCGTTTTGGCGCGCGGGGACCGCGAGGCCGAGACGCGATTGGATGCCCAGATCCGGGTCGGCGGTGATGCGGGTGCAGCCGAGGTGATAGTGCTGCGGCTGCAGGGTGATCTGATCAACCATGAGAGCAGCGTCGTCATCCCGTTCCTGCTGCCGGATACTCCGGTGGTGGCCTGGTGGCCGCGTGGTGCCCCGGAGTTCCCGTCCAAGGATTCGGTGGGTCGTTTGGCGACTCGCCGGATCACCGATGCCACCTTCGCCCCCGATCCGCAGGCGACGATCAAGAATCGGCTCGACTCCTACGCCTCCGGGGATACCGATCTGGCGTGGAGTCGCATCACCTATTGGCGGGCGTTGCTGGCGGCCGCCCTGGACGAAGCGCCGTTCGAACCGGTGAACTCGGTCGTCATCTCCGGGCTGCGCGACGAACCCGCGCTGGATATGCTCGCGGGCTGGTTGGCCGCCCGGCTCGACTGTCCGGTGCGGCGCCGCTCGGGTGAGTTGCGGGTGGAGGTGCACCGCGCGACGGTGTCGATCGCGATCGAGCGGCCGCAGACCGGGCGCACCGCGACACTGACCCGCACCGGTGACCCGGATCAGCGAATCGCGTTGGCGCGCCGGGAAACTCGCGACTGCCTCGCCGAAGAACTGCGTCGGCTGGATGCCGACGACATCTATGCCGAGGCGCTCGCCGGAATCGAGAAGGTGACCTATGAGTGAGCGCGGCGACTCCGCAGCACCAGTGGTGGCAGTACATGACAACACCGACGCTTTGGTTGCCGCCGCGGCCGCACGCTTCGTCGCCGTCGTGGTGGCGGCGCAGGCCGCACGTGGTTCCGCATCGGTGGTGTTGACCGGCGGTGGAACCGGGATCGGACTGCTGGAATTGGTCCGCAAGACACCCGGCGATATCGATTGGTCGCGACTCGATGTGTTCTGGGGCGACGAGCGATTCGTACCCTCGGGTGATTCCGAGCGCAATGATCTGCAGGCGCGGGAGGCGCTGCTGGATCACGTGCCATTGGATCCATCGCGGGTGCATCCGGTCGCCACCTCCGATGGCGAGTATCCGGATCCGGTCGAGGCCGCGGCGGAGTATTCGGCGGCGGTGCACGCGCACCTGGCCGCGCACGGGGCCTTCGATCTGCATCTACTTGGTATGGGCGGCGAGGGGCATGTGAATTCGCTGTTCCCACATACCACTGCGGTGCGCGAACAGCACGAACTCGTTGTCGCGGTATCGGATTCGCCCAAGCCACCGCCGGTTCGGGTCACGCTGACGCTGCCCGCGGTGCGGCACAGCCGACATGTTGTGCTGGTTGTCGGCGGCGCGGCCAAGGCCGAGGCTGTTGCCGCGGCGGTTGCGGGTGCGGATCCGGTGAAGATTCCCGCGGCGGGCGCCGTCGGGTCGGAATCCACTACGTGGCTACTGGATCGCGACGCCGCGGCGGCATTGCCCGGCGCCGCCAACTGACTCCGCAACCACTGTGCCGTTGCGCCGAGAACCAGTCCGCGCACGGGCGGTGAGCCACTGGCGCGTTCGGCTGTGAGTCGTGCGATGACCGGGTCGCCGTAGGGAGCATCCCAACCGAGAGATAGCCGACAAATCCTCGATTTGGGACCGTTCTACTCGGAGAAGTTTCTCGCATCCATCGAGGTGATCCGAATATTTTCGGAAATCGCGCCGAAATCGGGCACCCGGAGCGGTGTTCGTCGGAGATGATCACAGCGTGACCGAACAGCGAGTCGACCTTGATGAGCGATTTCGTGCCGAGCTATCGGCGCTGGAACCGCGACCGAGCCAACCCATCGAGCAGCCGCTCGAGGGTGGCGGGCTCACCGGAGCCCAGTGCCTGGACCTGTTCGAATCGCAGGCGACCAGTCGGCATCTCGATCTCGCAGCGCGCCAGCTGGGCGGTGCCAAGCGCGGCTATTACAGCATCGGGTCATCCGGGCATGAGGGCAACGCGGCGGTGGCAGCGGCCCTGCGCCCGTCCGATCCGGCGCTGCTGCACTATCGCTCGGGGGCATTCTTCGTGCACCGGAGCAGGCAGGTGCCCGGTCTCGACCCGATCCGGGATGTGCTGCTCGGCGTGGTCGCGGCGGCCGCCGATCCGATATCCGGCGGCCGTCATAAGGTTTTCGGCAGCAAACCGGCCGGGGTGATCCCGCAGACCTCCACCATCGCGTCGCATCTGCCGCGCGCCGTCGGACTCGCCTTCGCGATCGAGCGCGCGGCACGGCTCGGCGTCGCGGGCGAATGGCCGTCGGATTCGGTAGTACTCTGCAGTTTCGGCGATGCCTCCGCCAATCACTCCACCGCCGCTGGTGCCATCAATGCCGCGATCCACACTGCGCGCCAAGGGGTTCCATTACCGCTGCTACTCGTCTGCGAGGACAATGGGATCGGCATCAGCGTCCCCACCCCGCCCGGCTGGATCGAACAGTCCTACGGCATCCGCCTCGGCCTGCAGTATTTCGACGCGGACGGCTGCGATCTCCTCGACGCCGCGACAACCGCGACCCAGGCGGCCGACTGGGTGCGCGAACACCGCAAACCCGCCTTCCTCCACTTGCGCACCGTACGGCTCATGGGCCACGCCGGATCCGATGTCGAATCCGCCTATCGCACCCCTGCCGATATCGCCGCCGACCTGCGTCGCGACCCGGTGACGGCAACCGCACGCCTCCTGGTCACCTCCGGCGTCGCCACCCCGAGCGAAGTCCTCGCACGCTACGACGATATCGGTGGCCGCGTCGCCGCCATGGCCGAATTGGTCTGGGGCGAACCAAAACTGGCTTCCGCCGCCGCGGTAATGGCACCGTTGGCCCCGCTGCATCCGGACCTGGTGCGGACCGATGTACTTCGTCGAGGTCCGCTCAGGTCCGGAGTGGTCGGCCAGCCTGGTGATAGTCGGGGTAACGGACAGCCACTCACGGCCACGCAACAGACAGCGGAACGCACGGTCGCACAAGGCGATTCGGTGACAGTGGCGCAGGCGATCAATCAGACGCTCGCCGGGCTGCTCGACCGGGATCCCGATGTGCTCGTCTTCGGCGAGGATGTCGGACGCAAGGGCGGCGTGTACGGCGTCACCAAGGGCCTGCAGAAGCAGTTCGGAGTTCGCCGCGTCTTCGATACGCTGCTCGACGAACAAAGCGTGCTGGGAACGGCTTTGGGCGCCGGGCTCGCCGGATTCGTACCGATTCCGGAGATCCAGTATCTCGCCTATGTGCACAATGCCGCCGACCAGTTGCGCGGGGAAGCCGCCACGCTGTCGTACTTCTCCCAGGGGCAATACCGGAATCCGATGGTCGTCCGCATCGCCGGTTACGGCTACCAGAAGGGGTTCGGCGGCCACTTTCACAACGACAATTCCATCGCGGCACTGCGCGACATCCCCGGCCTGATCATCGCCTCCCCAGCCCGCGGCGATGACGCCGCCGCCATGCTACGAACCTGCGTCTCCGCGGCCCGCGTCGACGGCCGCGTCTGCGTCTACCTCGAACCCATCGCCCTCTATCACACCCGCGACCTGCACCACCCCGGCGACAATGCCTGGCTCGCAACACCTTCCGATACCGAACACATCGCCATCGGCCGCGCCCGTGTCTACGGCGACGGCGACGGCGACGGCGACGGCGACGGCGACGGCGACGGCGACGGCGACGGCAGGGACCTCACCATCGTCACCTTCGCCAACGGCGTCCCCATGAGTCTGCGAGCAGCCCAGCGCCTGTCGGCTCGAGGCATCCGAGCCCGCGTCCTCGATCTCCGCTGGCTCTCGCCGCTCCCTCTCGACGACCTACTGCACCACGCTCGCGCCACCGGCCGAGTCCTCATCGCGGACGAAACGCGACATACCGGCGGCGTCTCCGAAGCCGTCTGCGCCGCCCTGATCGACGCCGGTTTCGACGGGCCCATAACCCGCGTAACCAGCGCAGATTCCTTCATCCCCTTGGGCCCGGCCGCCAGTACCGTCCTCCTCGACGAATCCCGAATCGAATCCGCCGCCACCGACCTCGTCAGTACCTCCCGGTAGCGCCGACCGATCCGACACGCGGTAGCCGACTTGCGGTGAATCGGATTCGGTGGCATCACCGAGGAAATACAGTGGACACACGGTGACCAGCGGCGAAAGGGCGCGGCTATGACCATGATGTCCATGCTCGGCGAGGTGCGACCCGAACACGATCGGGCGATCGAGGAAGGCCGGGTGCTGCTGCACTATCTGCGGTCGTTCCGCATGCCCGTACTCGACGTATGGTCCGCCTGCGCCGAACATCGGCAGTTGGATCGTTGGTTCGGCAAGGTCATCGGCGGCAATGGCAACCTGACCATCGAACCATTCGACGGACCGGTCCCCGGCCCCATCGCGATCCGCGTCGAAGACTGTCGCGCACCACATGATCTGGTGATCCATGTCGACGGCGGCATCCTCGAACTGCATATGACCCAGGTGGGCGTCGTCACCAATCTCGAGCTGATCCGCCGCCACATCTACCCCGCCGACGCCTGCTCGGTCGGCCCCCGCTGGCAGTACCTGCTGGACCGTCTCACCGCCTACCTGGACCGACGCCCACTGCCCAGTTGGGGCGACTACCCCGAACTCACCGACGAATACCGCTGACCCGCACGTCGGGCTATCACGTGAGAGCCGGATTCGGGACCAGGTCGCGCAGGTGGGTGGTAATCAAGGCGTTGACCTCGTCGGTGCGTTCCAACTGCACCAGATGGCCCGCGTCCGCGATCTTGGTGACGGCGCGTAGATCGGAAACGTTCGCACGGAGGGTCGCCAGCGGGTCGCGCCCACTGAATCCCTCCATATCCGGATCTCGGTCACCGTAAAGGAAATACGTCGGAACGGAGATTACGGCATCGGCGAATTCGGCGGTGAGTTCCCAGTTCCGATCGAGCACCCGGTACCAATTGAGCCCGCCGGTGAATCCGGTGCGCTCGAAATCCTCTGCCAGGGCATCGAATTCGGCGATGGTGAGCCAGCGCCACGGCAGCGGTGGGGCTTCGGGGAGAACGTCGAGGTAGCCGGTGCCCTCGGCCGGGAATTGCCAGGTATCGAGGTAGTGGTAGTCGGCGCTGAGCGAATAGTAGACGCGAGCCAGAAATTCCCTTGTGCGGCCGCCCAGTTCGGCATCGGCCACACCCGGCTTCTGGAAATAGTCCAGGTGCAGGAAGTGACGCCGGGCGGCCTTCGCCCACAGGTGCGATGGCGCGCGCGGCGGCCGCGGGGCGAACGGATTATTGAGCACGATGACGCCGCTCACCCGCTCCGGCGCGCGCAACGCCAACTCCCATACCAGCGCGGCCCCGAAGTCCAGTCCGACGAAGACCGCCTGCTCGGCATCCATGTCATCGAGCAGGCCGAGCAGGTCGGCGATGACTGCGCGATTCGTATAGTCCTCGATAGCGGTTGGCACATCGGTGCGCCCGTAGCCACGCAAATCCGGCGCGACGGCCCGGTAGCCCGCCGCGGCGACCGCCGCCAGCTGGCGATGCCACATGAACCAGGTGTGCGGAAAGCCGTGGCAGAAGATCACCGGATGCCCCTCGCCGTGCTGGGCGACATGCATGCGTATGCCGTTGTTCGTCACGAACCGATGGGTCGATTCCACTACGGCCTCCAGTTGCTAGAACGTGTTCTTGTTTCACGGTAATGTCCCGGGATCATGAACGGAATACCTCAGGTTCTAAGCGGCCGGGTCGCGGTGGTGACCGGCGCGAGCCGCGGCATCGGCAAGGGCATCGCGCTGGAATTGGGCGCGGCGGGCGCCACGGTGTACATCACCGGACGCTCGGCCGCACCGGGACGCCTGCCGGGGACCGTGCACGCGACCGCGGCGGAGATAGACCTGCTCGGCGGCGTCGGGATTCCGGTCGTCTGCGATCACCACGACGACGATGCGGCCGAACGGCTCTTCGAACGGGTCCGCAGCGAGCACGGCCGACTCGATGTGCTGGTGAACAATGTCTACAACGCCCCTGCCGCCGCGCGATGGCTGGGCAAACCGTTCTGGGAGGTGCCGCCGCGGGCCTGGGATGAGACCTTCGATATCGGCGTCCGATCACATTATGTCGCAAGCGTTTTCGCGGCTCCGCTGCTGATCGAATCGGCGGGCCTGATCGCCAATATCTCCTCTCCGGGCGCCGAGCGCTACATGCACAATGCGGTATACGGTGTCGCCAAGGCCGCGCTGGACCGCCTCACCTCGGATATGGCCGACGATCTCGCCGAGACCGGCGTCACGGTGGTCTCGCTGTGGCCCGGAATCGTCGATACCGAACTGCTGCAAATGGTTCCACGCGATAAGGACGGCCGACGGGTCGTTACCCTCCCCGGTGAGGGCAGCTACGATCTCGACAGCGCCGAATCCCCTCGCTTTCCCGGTCGTGCTGTCGTCGCACTGGCCGCCGATCCGAACCGCCGCCAACGCTCCGGATCGGCCTGGCGCATAGCGGATCTCGCCGAGGAATACGGTTTCACCGACGTCGACGGCCGCATTCCGCGCAACGACTGATAGTCACACGAGACTCAGGAAACGGTCTACCGATCGCAATGGCGTCGGCTTGACCCGCCAGGTCAGATAGATATGCGATCGCGGCGCATCCACGATATCGACATAGACCACGCCCGGATGCGGTGCGCGAGTGCGCGCCAGCACCGGCACAATCCCGATACCGCGTTCCGCCGCGACCAGTTCGATCCATTCGTCGAAATTCGTGCACGTGACGACGGTGCGGTTCGGATCGGGCGAATCCCATGATTCGGCATTGGTGGTGCCGGAAACGGTATTGGCCACCAGCGGATAGTGCGCGAGATCGGCCCAGCGCACCTCGACCGCGGTAGCCAGCGGCGAATGCACCGAAACCGCCAGAACCCGCTGCTCCGAACCGATTTCGCGAGATTCGAGATGATGCGGGAGCCAGATATCGTTGCGGTGGAAGGCGATATCGATCGAGCGGTCGTCGAGTGCCGCCATCGGATCCTCCACGCGGCGCAGCGAAATCCGGCCACCCAGGGCCTCATAGCGGCTGCGGGCCGCGGCGAACCAGGCATCGGGCAGCAACCAGGAGAATCCGACCTCGATCGTGGCGCGCATGCGCAGATCCGCCTGGACGGTCTCGATATCGCCGATGATGCGTCGGCTGTGTTCGAGCAGCTCGGCCCCCTCGTCGGTCAGCTCGAAACGCCGGGACGTGCGCTCGATCAACCGGCATTCGACCAGCCGCTCCAACTGCTGAATGGTCCTGGTCAGCGCGGGCTGGCTGAGGTGTAGCCGGGCGGCGGCGCGGGTGTAGTTCGCTTCCTCGCACAGTGCGAGGTACGCCCGCAGATGCCGCAGCTCGATATCCATGCGTCGAGCGTATACATCGTGCACAGAAAGCATTTCACAGGCTCGGCGGCGGACCATACCGTCGAATCTCGTGACCGGATCAGCTCTCCTCGACCCCCCGCGCCGCACCCTCGCACCGGCACTCGCCGCAGGTGCGGGCCTCGCCGGCGCCGTCGGTGTCGGGCGCTTCGCCTACACACCGCTGCTGCCCGCGATGATGGACGCGTACCGCATCGATGCCCACGATGGCGCGCTGATCGCCGCTGCCAACTACGGGGGATATCTCGCGGGCGCGGTGCTGCTCGCGCGTCGCCCGGATCTGAACAGCCGCAATATTTTTCGGATTTCGGCCGGGGTCCTGGTGGCCAGCGAAGCACTGGTCGTACTGCCCGGCCCGACGGTGCTTCCGGCGCTGCTGCGACTGATCGCGGGCGTGGCAAGTGCGGTGATCTTCGTCGGGTGCGCGGGCGCGATCGCTCGGCTCAGTGGCCGCACGCATGCGGCAGGCATCGCCTTCGGCGGCGTCGGATTCGGTATCGCCGTCACCGGATTGCTCGCGCTGGCCGCGCGACCGGTGCTGTCCTGGCAGGGGCTGTGGCTCGGTGCCGCCGGACTGACCGCCCTGCTACTACTGCCCGCGTTCCGCTTGGATATCCACAGCCGACAGAGCGTCGAGGTGGTCGCCGCCAAACGCACGAGTGCGGCTTGGCGTGCGCTGCTCATCGCCTACTCGCTCGAAGGCGTCGGCTATATCGTGATCGGCACCTTCTTGGTGGCCGCCGTCGGCGCACACAACGCGACCGTGGGCTCGGCGATGTGGGTGATCGTCGGCGCGACTGCCGCACCGGCGGTGCTCTGGAGCATTGCGGCACGTCGCTGGACGCCGACGACCGCCCTGGTCCTCGCACTGCTCGCGCAGTGCGCATCGTCGGCCTTGCTCGCCTCCTCGACGACCGTGTGGTCGGCGATCATCGCGGCGGCGCTCTTCGGCGGGACGTTCATGGGCATCTGCATGCTCGCGATCCAGATCGGCACCGAACTGACCGACCACCGCGCCGCGGCCACCCTCACCGCAGGCTATGGTGCCGGGCAGATGCTGGGGCCCCTGGTCGTCGCGCCGGTTATCGGTGACGGTTATGCGACGGCCTTCGTCGTCGCGACCCCTGTGCTGGCGGCGGCGACGGCGGCAGCCGTCATCGTCGCCAGGAAGCTCAAGCGAACTTGATCTCCAGGCCGATACCGAGGATGGCGATAAGCCAGATCAAACCGGTGAAGATGGTGATGCGGTCGAGGTTCTTCTCGACGACGGTCGAACCCGACAGGCTGGACTGCACGCCGCCACCAAACAAGCTGGACAGACCTCCACCCTTGGCGCGGTGCAGCAGCACCAGCAGCACCAGCAGCACGCTGGTGATGATCAGGAGGATATCCAGGAACATCCGCATGCCGGACAGTCTATGGGTGTGCGCCGATACCTGCATAATCACCCCGGCTCGACGCGACCTACGGCGTCGCTACCGCGACCAGGTGTGTGGTGGTGTCCTGGCCGATCATGTACTCCGCGACGGCACGTTCGCGCAGCTGATCCTGGGCGGTGAGCCGCACCTGATGCTGATGCATATGCTCCGACCAGGAGCGCACCACGAATGCCTCCACATAGCGATCGACCACCCCGACGTCGCGATACAGCCGCCATTCCATCGCGCCGGTGCGCTGCACGGACCGTCCGACGAACACCATCGCGGCCAGGAATTCGTCGACCTTCTCCGGCGGGACATCGTAGGTGCGCAGCACCAGCACCGGACCGTCCTCGGGATCCGGCTCGACCACGAGCTGCGGTTCCGGCCAGAAGGCGCTCGGGCTCAGATCCAATTCCTCCGCATTGTGGCGGATCGGCAACCAGACCGAACTCAGCGCGGAGCCTGCCAACAGCACCGCGGCCGCCACCAGCGCGGCCACCGGGCCCACCGCTCCCGCGACCAAACCCCACACCAGCGAACCGAGTGCCTGGCCGCCCATGAACACCAGCATGTACACCGACAACCCGCGCGCCCGCACCCATGCGGGCAGTAGCAATTGCATGGTCGAGTTCATCGTCGACATCGCGAGCAACCAGGCGAATCCGGCCCCGACCAACAGCACCAGCACCACCGGCACGCTGTGCACCACCGCCGCACCCGCCGAGGCGATGCCGAACAGGATCGCGGCCGCCGTCAAGCGCTGCGTGGGCGTGAGCAGATCGCGGACGCGCCGCAAGCCGATCGCCCCCGCCACCGCGCCGAGGCCGAGCGCACCGAGCAGCAGACCGTAGCCGGAGGAGGACAAACCGAGTTCGTCACGGGCGATCACCGGAAGCAGCGCCCACACCGCGCTCGCCGGGGCGATGAAAAGAATCGAGCGCAACAGCACCCGCCGAATCGCGGGCGCGGCGCGAATGAACCGGGTGCCCGCCTGCAGCGCAGCCATCGGACGTTCACTGGGCAGCTTCCGCTCCCGTACCGGTCTGCGCCAGCTGAGCAATACCGTGACGACGCCCACGAACGAGATCGCATTCAGCACGAACACCAGCGTCGGCCCGGACACCGAAACCAGCACACCCGCGATAGCGGGCCCGACCGAGCGCCCGATATTGATATTCATGCTGCCCAGCGCCGCGGCGGACGGAATCTCTTCGCGTGCAACGAGTTCCGGCTGGATAGCCTGCCAAGCCGGTGCCGTCAACGCCTGCCCGCACCCGAGCAGGAACAACAACGTCAACAGCACACCAGGGGTGGTATGCCCGGTCGCCGTCGAGACCGCGAGCACCGCAGCCAACACCGCCATGGCCGATTGCGCCCCAAGCAGCAACCTGCGCCGATCCAATAGATCCGCCAGCACCCCGGACGGAATCGACAGCAGCATCACCGGCAACGTCGTCGCCGTCTGCACGAATGCCACCAACGTCGCGGCATTGGGCGCATCGACCAGAATCCACTGCGCCCCGACGGTTTGCATCCAGGTACCCAGATTCGAGACCAACTGCGCGACCCACAGCGCCCGATAGATCCGCGACCGTAACGGCGCCCAGGTGGATAACGGTGTCGTCGCATCGGCTGTGGTCACGGGCCCGAGCATAACCACGGGTGGATGCACGTACCCGTTCGCTATTTCGCTCGGCGCTGCCGATCCGCTTGCCGCGACCTGGGCGCGCCTCGGGTCGGTGCGGTCGGCGGCCGGGCGGTTGGTGGTCGACGAGCGAAACAGTTGCACCCCGAACGCCCAGGTGTCCGACCACACAACGACGTGCGCCTTCGCGGACTCGAGCCCCGCGGATCAAGGGTCAGCTGAGTCGCGCGGTTTCCAGCGGCGACGCCCCGTACCATCGGCTACATGTCGGCGACAACGGTGCGCGTTGGGGTTCTTCTGGCTGTGGCGGCCGGTCTGGTGGCCGGGTGTTCGAATGACGGTAAGCAGGAGAACAAACCGGCGGCATCGCCGATGGGGCGCACCTTTGTCTCGACCGGTGTCGAGGGAGAGCAGATTCCAGGCGGCGGCCCGATGACGCTCACCTTCGCCGATGGCAGGATCTCGGCGAACTCCGGCTGTAATACCGTCAGTGGCACGGTGGATCTGACCGAAGGAATCCTGCATGTCGGGACCCTGGCGAGCACACTGATGGCCTGTCCGGACGAACGTAACCAGGCCGATAGCTGGCAGGACAAGGTGTTGGCGGCACTGCCCAAGTGGCGGCTCGACAATTCGACATTGACGCTGACCGGGAAGGAAATAACGGTCACGTTGCTGGACAAGAAGGTCGCCCAGCCCGATCGGCCGCTCATCGGCACGACGTGGATCGTCTCCGCACTGATGACGCCCGATGCGCAGATCCGTTCGCAGACCCTGGACGATGTGAAGCCAACACTCACCATCGCGGCCGACGGCGCGGTCTCCGGCAACGCTGGATGCAATCGTATGACCGGTCACGCCACCCCATCACCCGCCGCCAACGGTCCGGACGTCACCTTCCAGATCGGCACCACGGAGATGGCGTGCGCACCGGAGATCATGGAGATCGAGCAGGCGGTGCTGAAGGTCCTCGACGGCAAGACGACGGCCACCATCGACGCGCAGACGCTGATCCTGCGCAATACCAACGGCTTCGGCCTGACCCTGCGCGCGGCACAGCCGTGAACCGAAACGCCTCCCGCACACCGGATCTGCGCCATCCGGACCGCAAACGCACCTGGCATGTGGCGATCGGTCCGTGGCCGGATCTTCCGTCCTCCCACATCGAGAAGCTGCCCGCACCGCCGTCTCCGGTAACACTGGTCCGCTATGCCGAGCTCTACGCTGCCGCCGGACGTATTCGCCACCCCGACAACGGCGGCTGGGATATGGATACCGTCACCGCGCTACTCACCGAACGAGACGAATTCCTGCACACCACCTTCACTCTGGGCTATATCGATCCCGATGGCGCACTCCTGGCCGAATGCTCCGTCGGGATCTCCGCGGAGACCGCCAGGCTGTGCCTCGTGCACGCCACCAAGCAACCGGCCGAACTCGCCGCCCTCCTCCGCGGCATCATGTACCGATTACATGTGCACTATCCGGACGTGCGGACCGCCGAGATCTCCATGGGCCCGCACGACGAGCCACTGGAGCTGGCACTGACAGCCAGCGGTTTCACCGTGAACCACCTCTGATCCCGACAACCACTTCCGCGTCAGGATTACCTGGTCCGCAATCCTCTCCGCCTCCCAGGCGTCCCGAAGCAGAGCCCTATGGTCACCCGATCGGCCGACTCCAGTTTGATCACCGTCCGCGTATCCCTCGAGCTGGACATGCGATCACGAGGAAGCTAGGGCGGCATCGCCCGAGAAGCCTCCGCCGCCAGTGCCACCTGATCTTGATCGCACAGCTGTCGGTGGGAGGATGGTGCCGAACGCGAATCAGCCCGGGAGCGTGCGATCGGGCATGCTACCGGGCTGATTCGAAAATTCACCTGTCAGGGCAGCGGACCACCGGCGGCAATCGCGGACAGTGTGGCGAATTCGTCGCCCTTGAGCGACGCACCGCCGACAAGCGCGCCATCGATATCGGTCTGCGCGACCAATTCGCCGACGTTCTTGGCATTCACCGAACCGCCGTAGAGCACCCGCACACCCGCCGCGACCTCGGCCGAGGCCAATTCGACCAGCTCCGCGCGAATCGCACCGCAGACTTCCTGCGCGTCGGCGGGGGTGGCGACCTTACCGGTGCCGATGGCCCAGACCGGCTCGTAGGCGATGACGATCTTCGAAATCTCTTCCGCCGTCAGACCTTTGAGCGAGCCACGCAACTGCTCGAGGTTGTACTCGACGTGGGTCCTCGCCTCGCGGACATTGAGCCCCTCACCGATGCACACGATCGGGGTGATCCCGTACTTCAGCGCCTGCTTGGCCTTGGCCAGCACGGTGGCGTCGTCCTCGGAGTGATACTGCCGCCGCTCCGAATGGCCGACGACCGCGAAGGTACACCCCAGCTTGGCCAGCATGGCACCGCTGATCTCACCGGTGTATGCACCCTGGTCATGGGTCGAAACATCCTGCGCACCATAGGTGATCAGCAGCTTGTCACCCTCGACGAGGGTCTGCACGCTGCGAATATCGGTGAACGGCGGGATGACAGCGACATCGACCTTCGCGAAGTACTTCTCCGGCAGCGCGAAGGCGATCCTCTGCACCAGGGCGATGGCCTCGAGGTGATTGAGGTTCATCTTCCAGTTGCCCGCGATGAGCGGTTTGCGTGCCATGGTTCAGTCCTCCAATACCGCGATACCGGGCAGTTCCTTGCCCTCGAGGTATTCGAGGGATGCGCCGCCACCGGTGGAGATGTGCGAGAAACCGTCCTCGGGCAGGCCGAGCGCGCGCACGGCCGCGGCCGAATCACCACCGCCGACGACGGTGAAGGCACCCTTACCAGTCGCGGTCACGATCGCCTCGGCGACGCCACGGGTTCCCGCGGCGAAGTTCTCGAACTCGAACACACCCATCGGGCCGTTCCAGAACACCGTCTTCGCCTCGGTGAGCAGTGCCGCGAACCGGTCCACCGACTCGGGACCGATATCCAGTCCCAGCCAACCGTCCGGAATCTCGTTGGCGGGCACCACCTTCGAATCCGCGTCGGCCGCGAACTTGTTCGCCACGACGATATCGCGCGGCAGGTGGATGACGTCCGCGTAGCGCTCCAACAGCCCCTTGCAGGTTTCGATCATCTCCTCCTGCAGCAGCGAGGCACCAACCGAAAGACCCTGTGCGGCAAGGAAGGTGAAGCACATGCCGCCGCCGATCACCAGGGTGTCGACCTTGGGGGCCAGCGCCTCGATGACGGCCAGCTTGTCGGAGACCTTGGAACCGCCGAGCACGACCGCGTACGGGCGCTCCGGGGCTGCGTCATTGTCCTCCAGCCCGCCCCCCAGCTTGGCGAGCACCTCGACCTCGGCGGCGACCAGCGTGCCCGCGTAATGCGGCAGCAGCTTGGCCACATCGTAGACCGAAGCCTGTTTGCGGTGCACCACACCGAAGCCGTCGGAGACGAACGCACCGTCATCGCCGACCAACTCGACCAACGCGGCGGCCAGCTTGGCCCGCTCGGCATCGTCCTTGCTGGTCTCGCGCGCATCGAAACGCACGTTCTCCAGCAGCAGCACATCGCCGTCGGTCAGGCCCTCCGAGCGCGACAGCGCGTCGTAGCCGACGACGTCACCGGCCAGCTGGACATTGCGGTCCAGCAGCTCGGCCAGCTTCACCGCGACCGGGGCGAGGGAGAACTTCGGATCCGGCTCCCCCTTCGGACGGCCCAGATGTGCCATGACGACGACCTTGGCACCGGCCTCGACCAGCGCCCGCAGCGTCGGCACCGACGCGATGATGCGGCCCGGATCGGTGATCTCGCCGTTCGCGTCGAGGGGGACATTCAGGTCGGAGCGCACGAGTACGCCCCGACCCTCGACACCCTCGTTCAGCAGATCCTGAAGTGTCTTGACTGCCATGTGCGTCAGAGCGACTTGCCGACGAGGCCGATGAGGTCGGCGAGGCGGTTGGAGTAGCCCCACTCGTTGTCGTACCAGCCGACCACCTTCACCTGGTCATCGATGGTCTTGATCAGCGGCGCATCGTAGATGCAGGAATGCGGGTCGGTGACGATGTCGCTGGACACGATCGGGTCCACGTTGTACTTCAGGATGCCCTTCAGCGCACCTTCGGCGGCGGCCTTGTACGCGGCGTTGATGTCGTCGATCGAGGCCGACTTGCTCAGGGTCACGGTGAGGTCGGTGACCGAGCCCGTCGGGACCGGGACGCGCAGCGCGTAGCCGTCGAGCTTGCCGTTGAGCTCCGGGAGCACCAGGCCGATGGCCTTCGCGGCGCCGGTGCCGGTGGGCACGATGTTCAGCGCGGCGGCGCGGGCACGGCGCAGATCGCTGTGCGGGCCATCCTGAAGGTTCTGGTCCTGGGTGTAGGCGTGGATGGTGGTCATCAGACCACGCTCGATGCCGAAGCTGTCGTTGAGCACCTTCACCAGCGGGCCGAGGCAGTTGGTGGTGCACGAGGCGTTGGAGATGATGCTCTGGCTGCCGTCGTACTTGTCGTCGTTGACACCCATGACGACGGTCAGGTCCTCACCCTTGGCGGGCGCGGAGATGATGACCTTCTTGGCGCCCGCGGCGATATGACCCTTCGCCTTGGTCGCGTCGGTGAAGATGCCGGTGGATTCCACGACCACGTCGACGCCGAGGTCGCCCCATGGCAGGGCGGACGGGCCCTCCTTGATGGCCAGCGCCTTGATCCGCTGCTCGCCGACCACGATGGTGTCGTCGCCGTCCAGCGACACGTCCTGCGGCAGGCGGCCGAGGATCGAGTCGTACTTCAGCAGCGTGGCGAGGGTCGCGTTATCAGTGAGGTCGTTGACCGCGACGATCTCGATGTCGGTGGTGCCGAGCGCCTTCTGCGCCTCCACCGCCCGGAAGAAGTTTCGTCCGATACGACCGAAGCCGTTGATGCCTACCCGGACAGTCACGTTATCGCTCCTCAGCTTTCAAGCGGATTCATTCCGATGCCATAAACCACACTAGTGCCCGAGCTGTGTTCGATTTGCAGCACCTCCGACGCTGCGCGCTCGCCGCCCCTGGTGTGCGGTGGCCTCGCATTCGCCCGTCCGAGCGCAAGAGTCTCGTCCAAGCGCAAGAGACTGATGACGGACTTTGTCCGGCGGCATTCGATGGGCGGGTCCGAGCCGTCGAGACTCGCGACTTCGTCGCATGCGCTTCGACGACTCAGCTGTGTCGATAGCCGCGCCTTCCCACGGACGCGAGACGGGTCGCGAACGTCGCTCGTAAGACTTGCTCCGTTGTGGTCAATCAGGCCGGAACAGCAATTACGGGACAGGCTCGTCGTACAGCGAGCCCATGGTTGTCGGATTACTCCGCGGTGCTGGCCCCAAACTACCCGGCTCGTTGTACCGCCTGGTTGGTACCACCGACATTCGTCTCGAGACGCACAGACGGGGAGCGTTCGGTCGAATCGGATCGCCGTCCCTTTGACGGCGATTCGACTCAGGCTTCGTCGAGCAGTTCGGCGGTGACGGCCGATTCGGTATCAGGTACCCCCAACTCCTTGGCCCGGCGGTCCGCCATCGACAGCAGGCGTCGAATCCGGCCCGCCACAGCGTCTTTCGTCATCGGCGGATCGGCAAGCTGGCCCAGCTCCTCCAGTGACGCCTGGCGGTGCTGCACCCGCAGCTTGCCCGCCGCGGCCAAATGGTCGGGCACCTCATCGCCCAGAATCTCCAGTGCGCGTTCGACTCTCGCGGCCGCGGCGACCGCGGCACGGGCCGAGCGGCGCAGATTCGCATCGTCGAAATTGGCCAGACGATTCGCCGTGGCCCGCACCTCGCGGCGCAGCCTGCGCTCCTCCCAGACGATCCGGGTGTCCTGCGCACCCATCCGCGTCAGCAGTGCGCCGATGGCCTCGCCGTCGCGCACCACAACCCGATCGGTGCCGCGCACTTCACGCGCCTTGGCGGTGATGCCGAGCCGACGCGCCGCACCGACGAGCGCGAGCGCGGCCTCCGGACCTGGGCAGCTGACCTCCAGCGCCGAGGAGCGACCCGGTTCGGTGAGCGAGCCATGCGCGAGAAACGCTCCGCGCCAAGCGGCTTCGGCATCGCCGATGCTGCCGCCGACCACCTGTGCGGGCAGTCCGCGCACCGGACGACCGCGCACATCGAGCAGACCGGTCTGCCTGGCCAGCGCCTCGCCTTCCTTGGACACCCGCACCACATAGCGCGAGGTCTTGCGCAGACCACCCGCGCCGAGCACGTGCACATCGGAGCCGTAGCCGTACAGCTCGAAGATCTCGCGCCGTAGCCGGCGCGCGATGGAACCCATATCCACCTCGGCCTCGACGATCACCCGCCCGCCGACGATATGCAGACCGCCGGCAAACCGCAGCAGCGCAGACAGTTCCGCCTTGCGGGAACTCACCTGCGAGACCGTGAGCCTGCTCAGCTCGTCCTTCACTTCGGCCGTCATCGCCACGAGACGCGCTCCTTTCCACCCAACCCGGAACGCACATCCTGACCCATGTGCCGTCCCTCGACTCGAAGCCCTGCCATATGTGGCCGAGGTTGCCGGATCAGCTGATCCAGTGCGGCGGCAAGCTTTCCGGGGTGATGCCGGTCGGTGCCCGCTTCGGCGACATCGGAAAAGGTTACTCGTGCCCGCAATTGCTCGGCAGCCCTGGCCACATGTTCTCTTTCGCGACCCTCCGGCACCGACCCGGAATCGACCAGTACCTCGTCGACCACGAATTCCGGTGCGTGCTGGGACAATACATGGAGATGGCGTTCCGCGGAGAAACCCGCCGTTTCGCCCGGCTCCGCGGCCAGATTCAGCACCAGGACCTTGCGCGCCCTGGTATACACCAGCACGTCGCGCAATTCGGGGACGAGCACATGCGGAATCACGCTGGTGAACCAGGAACCGGGGCCCAGCACAACGACATCGGCGTGTTCGATGGCCGAGGTGGCCTCCGGACTGGCCGGCGGATCGGACGGGATCAGCCGCACCCGCCGCACCTTACCCGGTGTCGTCGCGATGGCGACCTGCCCACGAATGCAACGGCTCACGCGCGGATCCGCTTCCAGCCCAGAAACATCCGCTTCGATATCGAGCGCGATGGGCGACATCGGCAGCACCCGCCCGGTGGCACGCAACATCTTGGCGACCTCGTCGAGCGCGGCGACCGGATCGCCGAGCACCTCGGTCAGACCCGCGAGGATCAGATTGCCGACCGAATGTCCGGCCAGCGCGCCGGTGCCGCCGAAGCGGTGTTGCACGGTGCGCGTCCACACATCCTCGCCGTCCGCGGCCAGCGCCGCGAGCGCCATGCGCAGATCGCCGGGCGGTGGCACACCGAGTTCGGCGCGCAGTCGGCCCGATGAACCGCCGTCGTCGGCGACGGTCACCACCGCGCTGATCTTTCTGGTCAGCCGCCGCACCGCGGTCAGCGTCGCATACAGGCCGTGCCCGCCACCGAGCGCAACTATGGCGGGATCCGATTCCCACCCCGTCATTCGCGCCCCAGATCCCGATGCACGACCCGTACCACATCGGCCGGACCGGATGCTTCTGCCTGCAGTGAATCGAACACTGCGGAGCCGATCAATTCGCCGAGCGCCTCGGCTATCGCGACGCTGCGGTGTTTACCTCCGGTGCAGCCCACTGCGACCGTCATGTATCGCTTCCCCTCTTGGCGGTAACCATTCGTCGTCAGATCGACCAGGTGGTGGCAGGTACTCAAGTAATCGGCCGCGCCGGGACGCGACAATACATACTCGCTGACCACGGTCTCCTGTCCCGAATGTTCCCTGAGTTCCGGTATCCAATGCGGATTGGGTAGAAAACGCACATCCAACACCATGTCCGCATCGAGTGGAACCCCATACTTGAATCCGAACGACTGCACCGTCAGCTGCAGTGCGGTGGGCGCGCCGCCGCCGTAGGCCTCCTCCAACTTGCGGTGCAGCTGGTGGATCGAGAGTTCGGTCGTGTCGATCACCAGGTCGGCCGCCGTCTTCACGGCGGAGAGGCGAATCCGTTCGGCCGCGATGCCCGCCGAGAGCGTACCGTCGGCACTTTCGCTCTGCAGCGGATGGCGCCGGCGCGCGAAGCCGAAGCGCCGGATCAGCACGTCGTCGGAGGCCTCCAGGAACAGGATCCTTGTCGGTACGCCCGCGGACCGCAGCTGGTCGGTGACTGCCGAGAGATCGCCGGTGAAAAAGCGGCTGCGCACATCCATGACCAGCGCGAGGCGGCGAATCGGCGGTTCGGCGGAAGCGCCGAGTTCCACCATCCGGCCGATCAGCTCCGGCGGCAGGTTATCGGTGACGTACCACCCCAGATCCTCGAGTACACGGGCCGCCGTGCCGCGACCCGCGCCGGATAGGCCGGTCACGATGACGACCTCGACCCGCGGTTGGGATGGGTTGCTGTCGCTGCGTCCGACGGGTGCGCCGATGGAGCCCGCGGGGCCGGTCCGCCCAGGGGTCGACCGCGGGCTCCCCGCACTGTTGTTCGATTCGACGCGTCTCATGTCCTACCGGATCTGTGTCAGGGTGCCTGTCGATCATCCCGCACCGGTTCCGGTATCGGGCGCAGACACACAACGTAGATGTCTTATTCCTCCTGCAATGCGGCCAAAACGGCCTTGGCGGTCGCCACTCCGATGCCGGGCACCTCGGTGATCTGCTCGACCGTCGCCTCCTTCAGTTTGGCAACCGATCCGAAATGCGTGACCAGCGCCGTCCGGCGGGACTCGCCGAGGCCGCGTACCGAATCCAATGCGGATGCGGTCATCCGGCGCGAGCGTTTGCTGCGGTGGAAGGTGATGGCGAAGCGGTGTGCCTCGTCGCGCACTCGTTGCAGCAGGTATAGCGATTCGCTATTGCGAGGCATGATCACCGGATCGCTCTCCCCCGGCACCCACACTTCCTCCAGCCGTTTGGCCAGGCCGATCACCGCGACATCGGTGATGCCGAGTTCGTCGAGGACCTCCACGGCGGCCGCGACCTGAGGTGCGCCGCCGTCGACCACATAGAGATTGGGCGGGTAGGCGAATTTCCGCGGGCGACCGGTGTGTGGGTCGATACCGGGCCGCGAGGTGAGTTCGAGGTCGTCGGCGGATTCGTCGACGTGTCCATTCTCCCGACCGGATGTCGGCTCCTCAGCCGCCAACGCATCCCGTTCGCGGCGCAGGCGATAGAACCGCCGCCTGGTCACCTCCGCGATACTGCCGACATCATCGGAGCGGCCCTCGCCCGCGGCCTCTTTGATCGCGTAGTGGCGATACTCGGACTTGCGCGGCAGACCGTCCTCGAACACCACCAGCGAGGCCACCACATCGGTACCCTGCACGTGGCTGATATCCACACACTCGATTCGTAGCGGCGCGCTGTCCAGATCGAGGGCATCTTGAATATCTTGCAGCGCAGCGGATCTCGAGGTCAGATCGCCCGCGCGCTTGAGCTTGTGCTGGGCCAGCGCCTCCATCGCATTGCGCTGCACGGTTTCGGCGAGCGCCTTCTTGTCACCGCGCTGCGGTACCCGCAGCCGCACCGTCGAACCACGGAGTTTGCTCAGCCACTCCTGCACCTGTTCGGCATCGGCGGGCAGTTCCGGCACCAGCACCTCGCGCGGCACCGCGGTGGCCGGTTGTTCGTCCTCGCCCTGTTCGGCCAGTGTGGCCTGTTCGCCGTAGAACTGGGTGAGGAACTGCTCGACCAACGCGGCCACCTCGCCACCGGCCTCGTGGCCGTCGATGGCGTCGCCGGATTTGTCGACCACCCAACCGCGCTGGCCGCGCACCCGGCCGTCGCGGACGTGGAAGATCTGGACCGCCACCTCCAGCTCATCGATGGCGAAGGCGACCACATCGGCATCGGTACCGGTGCCGAGGACAACTGCCTGCTTCTCCAGTGCCCGTCGCAGCGCTTGGACGTCGTCGCGCAGCCGGGCGGCGGTTTCGAAGTCCAACTCCTCGGCGGCGTCGTGCATCCGGCGCTCCAAATCGCGCACCATGCGATCGGTGCGCCCGGCCAGAAAGTCGCAGAAGTCCTCGACGATCCGGCGGTGCTCGTCGGCATCGACGCGCCCGATGCACGGCGCCGAGCATTTGTCGATGTAGCCGAGCAGGCACGGCCGCCCGATCTGGTTGTGCCGCTTGAAAACTCCGTTGGAGCAGGTACGCGCGGGAAAGACCCGCAGCAGCAGATCGAGAGTCTCCCGAATAGCCCAGGCGTGCGCGTACGGACCGAAGTACCGCACCCCCTTCTTGCGCGCGCCGCGATAGACGAACAGCCGCGGGTACTCCTCGTTCAAGGTGACCGCAAGCACCGGATACGACTTGTCGTCCCGATACCGCACGTTGAATCGCGGATCGAACTCCTTGATCCAGTTGTATTCCAGCTGAAGGGCTTCCACCTCGGTGGAGACCACGGTCCATTCGACGCTGGCCGCCGTCGTGACCATCTGCTTGGTCCGCGGATGCAGCGAAGCCACATCGGCGAAGTACGAATTCAACCTGCTGCGCAGGCTCTTCGCCTTGCCGACATAGATCACACGCCCGTGCGCGTCCCGGAATTTGTAGACACCGGGTTCAACGGGAATCGTGCCCGGCTTCGGCCGGTAGGTCGCGGGATCTGCCACGAATCCAAGCCTATCGACCGGCTCCGACACGTCCGCATGGGCGCGGCTCAGCCGAAGCGGCGGGCACTCGCGACGATCGCATCGCACAGCGCCCGCTCCGGCGCGGACAGGGTCGTGCGACGCCGCATCAGGACGAATTCGAGGTCGCCGAGCGCCGGCAGCCGCGGGTCGGCGAGAACGCGCAGACCGTCCGGGATCAGGGTTTCGGCATGCACGATGACGCCGAGGCCGGCGAGCACGGCAGCGCGCAGACCGAGCAGACTGTCGCTGGTGCAGGTGACGCGCCAGGTGCGAGCGTCGCGTTCGAGGGCCTGCAATGCGATGCGGCGGGTGAGACTGGGTGGCGGATAGGTGACCAGCGGGACCGGATCGTCGAATTCCGTCGTGGCCGAACGGCCCGCCCACACCAGCCGGTCGCGCCAGAGCAGTTCGCCGTGCCGCTCACCGGGCAGGCGTTTGCCGACCATCAGGTCGAGTTCACCGGCAGCCATGCGGGTTTTGAGATTTTCGCTCAGGCCGACGGTGAGTTCCAGATCAACGCCAGGATGGATGCGCTGGAATTCCAGGAGTACGTCGGGGAGTTCGCGGGCCATCACATCATCGGAGGCGCCGAGGCGAATCAAACCTGTAAGGGTGGAGTCGGAAAAGTAGCGCTCGGCCTGCCCCTGCGCGTCGAGGATGGTGCGGGCGAAGCCGACCATGGCCGCGCCGTCGGCGGTCAGCGCGAGATTACGGGTGTCGCGGCGGAACAATTCCCGTCCCGCGGCCTTCTCCAAACGGGCGATATGGCCGCTGACGGTGGACTGACGCAGGCCGAGGATGCGCCCCGCGGCGGTGAAACCCCCCGCGCGTTCGACGGCGAGGAATGTGCGCAGCAGTTCAGGTTCGAACATACTCCAATTATCGTCGTTTGCGTTTACAGATATCGTTCGGAACGCCTTTTGCGTTCAATCGGGCGGGTCGTACCGTCGACGGGTGAAGTTTCTCGCCAAACTCCGCATCGATGCGTTCATGCTCGGCCTCCTGGCCAGCGTGGCGGTGGCCGCGCTACTTCCCGCGCGCGGTGTCGCGGCCGATGTGCTCGACTGGATGACCAAGGTCGCGATCGGCGTGCTGTTCCTGTTCTACGGCGCTCGGCTCGAGCCCCGGGAGGCACTGGCCGGGTTGCGACATTGGCGGTTGCATTCGGCGGTGCTGGCGGTGACCTATCTGGTCTTCCCGCTCATCGGGCTGGCCATGCACGTACTGGCGCCATCGGTGCTGACCGACGATCTCTACACCGGCGTGCTGTTCCTCTGTCTGGTGCCATCGACCGTGCAGTCATCGATTGCCTTCACCGCCATTGCCCGCGGGAATGTGGCGGGCGCGGTGGTCAGCGCGTCACTGTCGAATCTGATCGGTGTTTTCACGACCCCGCTGCTGGTCATGCTACTGATGGACACCACCGGCAAGGCGACCGTCTCCCCGACGGCGATCCTGGCGATCGTGGTTCAACTGCTGCTGCCGTTCCTGGCGGGTCAAGTCCTGCGACCCCGGATGACCCGGCTGCTGCGGCACACCGCGGTGACCAGGGCCGTCGATCGTGGTTCGGTCTATCTTGTCGTCTATGCCGCCTTCAGCGCGGGCATGGTGGAACACATCTGGAGCGCTACATCGCCGCGGGCACTACTGGCGACGGTCGCGGTGTGCGCCGGCCTGCTCGCCGTGGTCCTGACGATCACCACCTTCGGTAGCCGCCTGCTGGGTTTCTCGCGCCCCGATCAGATCGTGGCCGTGTTCTGCGGATCGAAGAAGAGCTTGGCCACCGGACTCCCCATGGCCTCGGTTCTGTTCACCGGACATCCGGTCGGCCTGATCGTGTTGCCGCTCATGGTCTTCCACCAGATCCAGCTACTGACCTGCACGGTCCTCGCCCAGCGCTACGCGCGATCAGCGGAGCCCGATCTCGTGACGACCGAACCTTCCGCACAACCCGCGTGATCCGAGCCGTTCACCACTCGGCGTCGGCGACCCGAATGTCGAACCACGCCTTGGCTTCCGGTCGCCACAGCTGGTACACGATCGTCGCCGACGCGCCCAACGTGAAGAAGACGACGACAAACCCCGCCGAATTCGGGACGGCCTCGACGTGAATCCACAGCACGGCGACGGATTGCAGCAGGGCCGAACCGATCGCGACCCGCCGCACCAATGGCCCGCGGCCGAGGACGAGTACAGCCAGGCCGAGCACCCAGCTACCGCCGAATTGCACAGCCGCGGATCGGGCCGCGTCATCCCCGATGATCAGGCCGAGGACAATCGGATACGCAAGGCCGAAACCCGCAAGTCCCCATGCGCCATCTCTGGCCTCGCGCACCGATTCGGGCAGGCCGACGGGCGGCGCCGTCCGCACCGCCGACGATTCGAAATGTGCCTCGGCATCATCCATGGCCACTCCCCGTGCTTGCGCACCACGATGTGGTGGGCGTCACAGCAAGCTAATTCAGTTCGGAGGCAAGGGCATTCAAGAATCGAGGAGTGTGTCACAGGTCACATACCGGACACTAGGCCAGTTCATGCCACCGCAATACCTCGAGCAAACCTTCGGCGCGCTCCACCGTCGGCAACGGATCGACCAGCGCGAAACCACAGCCGGCCGCTACCGCGCCGCCATCGGCCACGGCACTGTCGCCGACCATGAGCGCCGATTCGGGACGCACACCGAGCTGGTCCACCGCGGCCAGGAAGATCCGCGGATCCGGCTTCACCGCGCCAACTTCGAACGACAGCGTGTGCGCGGCGACGAGCCGATCCCAGCCGTTGACCGCGAATGCCGGTCGGATATCGAAGGCGATATTGCTCACCACTGCGACCGGGATGCCCTGTGCTGCCAGGGTTTTCAGCACGGCGCCGGTGTCCGGATACGGCGTCCACGCCAGCGGGTCGAGCATCCAGTCGTAGAGTCGCTCGATCAGCTCCGGTGTCGACACCCCGGCTTGTCGCAACACCTCGTGGTAGGCGATGCGGTGCATTGCCGGATCCAGATCCCGCCGCTCCCAGGCGAGCCGACCCTCGGCATCGAAGACCGCACTGTGACCGACCGGCGTCGTCATCCGATCCAAGATCGCGGCCTGCTGCGACCGGTCCAGGGGTTTGTCATCGGCTCCGACCATATCGGCCCAGCTTTCATCGGGTTCGAGCCGAAACAGCGTGCCGGAGAAGTCGAAAAGAACCGCCTCGATCGCCACTGCGTCAGCCTACCGACCGCCGCACCCGTCATCGGGTCGAACTCCCGTTCCCGCAGCGTCGCATTCGAATGAGCGCTCAATGTGATTGCCCGCTAACCGTTTTCGCTGAACTCACCAGCACTGGGACGGATTTCCTGCGACGTTCGGCGATCGGCGATACAGTGCGGTCCATGAGTCGCACGCGAGGAACCTGGGTCAGCGCCGCGGCGGCGCTCATGCTCATCGTCAGCGTTGTCAGCGGATGCTCATCCGATGACACACCAACGAGCGCGGCGTGTACCCCGACACCGAACGGGACCCCGGTGGTCGCGACCTCGGCGGGTGCGACACCCGGCGCGACCAAGGATTTGAGCACCCATCCGGAGATCGCGACCGGCTACCGCTCCGACATGACGGCGGTGCGCACCAAGACCTACGCGGTATCCACGGCCAACCCGCTCTCCACCAAGGCCGCCTGTGAGGTGCTGAGCAACGGTGGCACGGCCGCGGATGCGCTCACCGCGGCCCAGCTGGTACTGGGCTTGGTGGAGCCGCAGTCCTCCGGCATCGGCGGTGGCTCGTTCATGCTCTACTACGATGCGGCCAGCAAGAGCGTGGAGGCATACGACGGTCGGGAGATCGCCCCCGCGGCGGCGACCGAGAACTATCTACGCTGGGTCAGCGATACCGATCGGACCGAGCCGAAGCCGAGTGCCCGCGCGAGCGGACGCTCGATCGGCGTGCCCGGCGTCTTGCGCATGCTGGAAATGGCGCATCGCGACCATGGCAAGACCGCTTGGCGAGATCTGGTCGACCCGGCCATCGGCCTGGCGGATCGCGGCTTCCCGATCAGTCCGCGGCTGGCGAGTCAGATCGCTGAATCCGCCAAGGATCTCGCGGTGGACGAATCCGCTAAGGCCTACTTCCTCAATCCGGACGGCACCCCGAAACGAGCCGCCACTGTGCTGACCAACCCGGCAATGTCGAAGACCCTGAACGCCATTGCCACCGACGGCGTCAATGCCTTCTACACCGGCGCGATCGCCCACGACATCGTCGACGCGGCCGCGTCCACCGCAGGCGGCCGCACCCCGAGCCTGATATCCGCCGACGACCTCGCCGGATATCAGGCCAAGAAGCGCACCGCGCTCTGCACGACGTACCGCACGCACGAAATCTGCAGTATGCCGAACCCGTCCTCGGGTGGCATCACTGTCGCGGCCACGCTCGGCATCCTGGAGAACTTCGACCTGTCCGCATTGCCGCCGGACAATATCGACCGCAACGGCGGCAAGCCGAAGGCCGAAGCGGTGCATCTGATCTCGGAGGCCGAGCGGCTGGCTTACGCCGACCGCAACAAATACGTCGCCGATACGGATTTCATTCCACTGCCGGGCAATTCGCCACAGACCCTGGTGAACAAGGACTATCTGAAAAAGCGCGCCGGTCTCATCGATCCCGGCCACAGCATGGGTACCGCGCAGCCCGGTGATTTCGGCCCGGTGCCGCTCGGCGTCGGTCCGCAGCCGCCGGAGCACGGCACCAGCCATATCTCGGTGGTCGATAAGTACGGCAATGCCGCCTCGATGACCACCACGGTCGAAGCCGCCTTCGGGTCGTTCCATCTCGTCGACGGATTCGTGCTGAACAACCAGCTCACCGACTTCTCCGCCGATCCATTCGGCACCGATGGCGCCCCGGTGGCCAATCGCGTGCAGCCGGGTAAGCGGCCCCGCAGCTCGATGAGCCCGACCCTGGTCTTCAACCGAAATACCGACGGCTCGCGGGGCGATCTGACCGAGGTCGCCGGCTCCCCCGGCGGTTCGGTGATCATCCAATTCGTCGTGAAAGCCCTGATCGGCGTGCTGGATTGGGGCCTGGACCCTCAGCAGGCGGTCTCCGCAGTGGACTTCGGCGCCGGAAACAGTCCGGCGACCGGCGTCGGCGGCGAACACCCAGCCATCAATGCCACCGATAACGGCGATCACGATCCACTGGTTCTGCGCCTGCGCGAACTCGGTCACCAGGTCTCGGTCGCCCCACAATCCAGCGGCACCAGCGCTTTGCAACGCGACGGCACCGACGGCTGGATCGGCGGTGCCGACCCCCGGCGTGAAGGCGCCGTCCTCGGCGACGCCCACTGACCCGCGCTTGCGTTATTCGGCCCGAAGCATTGGAGGCATAGCGCAGCGGGCCGTCATCGAGTGCCAGGGCGACTAGCCGTTCGAAGCCGAAACGCTCCTAGAACGGCACATCAGACAGTCTGGTCGCCAGTCGGAAACCCGGGTCCGTGGTGCCTGATAAGCGCTTCTCGAGCAATGCCGACGCGAAACCATTGCCCTGCATGTCGGGTCGGTTCCGATGGCCGCGAGATACAGATGCGGAATTCGGGGCCGAACACCATCGGTCCGCGTGACGGCCCGTAGTGTCCGCCGTAGACCGCGACCGAGTGCCCGGATCAGGGGCACCGGTTTGGTCGGCGGCGATGCCACACCGCAGGTTCCCAGAGCGGCCGAGTTCACCGCCGTCGCTCGAGGCTGCGATGTCGACGATCCCGTCCCGCTGTCCAGATGCGAAGCACGAATCCCAGAACAGCGGCGACGCTTTTCGGCGACGCATCGCAACCGGCCAGAAGTATGCCATGAGCGGATCGTCGGCCAATGCCTCGGCAAGCACGCGAGCTCATGAGGTCGTGCACCCCGAGGGAAATACCCGACTACTCTTGTTCGGCAGTGTATTTCGCGCCCAGCATCCGCAATTTGTCCAGGGCCTCGACGGCGCGTTGCTTATCGTTGGAGCGGATGGCCATGAGCGGGACGTAGTCGTCGTCGACCAATTCGAGGCGGGCCCAGGACTTTCGGTCCGGAAACGAGACGCCGCGGATGTACTTCCAGGGGAATTCGGTGTCGCCCAGGATGTTCCGCACCGAAATGCCACGCTTGCCGACCCGGACCCGCGGCCGAGTCAGTAGCAGCACTGCCGCCGCACCGAGCACGCCGATGCCGATCATGGCGAACTGGTCCGCGAGTCGGAAGTTCACGCCCGTCGAGCCGTGACGCAACAAGATGCCGCCGGTAGTGAAACCGGCGACCAGCAGTCCCGCGACGATCCACGCGGTCCGTACCGCGCGATGCGGCCGTACTTCGAGTTCCCACTCACCGGAATCCGATTCGGCGGCCGAAGCGCCTCTGCGCCAGATGCGGACGACCGGCATGGCTACGCGGACTGCCGCAGGGCGCGCAGCGTGAGCGCGGCATCGAGCGCCGCCGCGGCGGCCTGTTCGCCCTTGTTCTCGGCGGAACCGGGCAGTCCGGCCCGATCCAGCGCCTGTTCCTCGTTATCGGTGGTCAGCACACCATTCGCGACAGGCGTGCCGGCATCGAGCGACACCCGGGTCAGGCCGGCGGTCACCGCATCACAGACGTATTCGAAATGCGGTGTGCCACCACGGATCACCACACCGAGCGCGACCACCGCGTCATGCGAGCGAGCCAATTCCTGAGCGACCACCGGCAGTTCCATCGCACCCGCGCACCGCACCACGGTGATGTGCTCGACGCCCGCGTCCTTGGCCACCCGCTCCGCATTCGCGACGAGCGTGTCGCAGATCTGGGTGTGCCAGCGCGAGGCGACGATACCGAGCTTCAGATCCTTGGCATCCGACAGCTCGAAGCTGGGTACACCGGTGCCGCTCATGCTCGCGCCTCGCTGGCGCTGGGATCCTGTGGGGGCCACCCCCACACCCCCTGAGCTGCGGGGCTTCGCCCCTTGGACCTCCGGTCGGGCTCCGACATGCGCGATGGGCGCTGTGACATCGTTCGCTCGTTGCGCTCGCTCACTGAATTCCTTTCCAGGCTGCGTCGAGGTGAGAAATCACTGTGCGGTCTCGCCGAGATCGAGTTCATCCAGCCCGATCAGGTCGTGTCCCATCCGGTCCCGTTTGGTACGCAGGTACCGCAGATTCTCGGCATTGGCGCGCAACGGCATCGGCACCCGCTCGGTGATCTTCAGCCCGTAGCCATCCAGCCCGACGCGTTTGGCCGGATTATTGGTGAGCAGGCGCATGGACCGAATCCCGAGATCCACCAGAATCTGCGCGCCGGTGCCGTAGTCGCGGGCGTCGGCGGGCAGGCCGAGTTCCAGATTCGCGTCGACGGTGTCGTGGCCCGAATCCTGCAGCTGGTAGGCCTGCAACTTGTGCATCAACCCGATGCCGCGACCCTCGTGTCCGCGCATGTAGAGCACCACACCGCGACCCTCCTGGGCCACCATCTCCAGTGCGGCGTCCAGCTGCGGACCGCAATCGCAGCGCAGCGAACCGAAGACATCACCGGTGAGGCATTCCGAATGCACCCGCACCAGCACATCGTCGCCGTCGTCGATATCGCCGCGCACCAGTGCGACATGCTCGACATCGTCATAGATGCTCTGATAGCCGACAGCCTTGAATTCGCCGTGGGCCGTGGGGATTCTGGCCTCGGCGACCCGAATGACCTGCTTCTCGTGCTTGCGCCGCCAGGCGATCATTTCCGCGATGGAGATCAGCGCCAGGTTGTGCTCGTCGGCGAAGACGCGCAATTCCTCGGTACGGGCCATATGGCCCTCGTCCTTCTGGCTCACGATCTCGCAGATGACACCGGCGGGCTGCAATCCGGCCATTCGCGCCAGATCGACCGCGGCCTCGGTGTGGCCGGGACGGCGCAGCACGCCACCCTCCTTGGCACGCAACGGAACCACGTGACCCGGGCGGGTCAGATCGTCGGCCTTCGCATTCGGGTCGGCGAGTAGTCGCATGGTGGTGGCACGGTCGGCACCGGAGATACCGGTGCTGATGCCCTCCCTGGCATCGACCGAGACGGTGTATGCGGTGCCGTGCTTGTCCTGGTTCTGCGCGTACATCGGCGGCAGGCCGAGTCGATCGCAGTCCTCGCCCGTGAGCGGCACACAGATATAGCCCGAGGTGTAGCGAATCATGAAGGCGACCAGCTCGGGGGTCGCCTTCTCGGCCGCGAAGATGAGATCGCCCTCGTTCTCGCGATCCTCGTCATCGACGACGACAACCGCCTTACCGGCAGCGATATCGGCGACTGCGCGCTCGATGGTGTCGAACCTGGTCACGTCTGTTGTGCTCCATCTCGAAATAGGTGCCTCCATACAGTACGGCGTGGACGGCGAGTCGCCGCCGCCCGGCCGGATCAGCCGCGTTGTTGGAGACGTTCGACGTACTTGGCGATGACATCGACTTCCAGGTTCACCGTGGTACCGACGGTGGCGGCGCCGAGATTCGTCATGGCCAGGGTGGTCGGAATCAGCGAGACCTCGAACCAGTCGCGATTGCCGTCGGCGGCGGGCTCGTCGGCGATGCCGAGACCCGAGACCGTCAGCGAGATGCCGTCGACGGTGATCGAACCCTTCTCCACTACATAGCGGGCGATCGCGTCCGGTAGCGAGATCCGCACGACCTCCCAGTTCTCCGATGGCGTGCGCGCGAGCACGGTTCCGGTGCCGTCGACATGGCCCTGCACCAGATGGCCGCCGAGCCTGCTGTTCAGCGCGGCCGCTCGCTCGAGATTTACCCGTGACCCCGGGCCGAGTCCGCCGATGCCGGAACGGTTCAGCGTCTCCTGCATCACGTCGACGGTGAACGAATCGCCATCGACCACATCGACAACGGTCAGGCAGACGCCGTTGACAGCGATCGAATCACCGTGTCTCGCATCGGAAGTGACCAGCTTGCCCTGGATCGTCAGCCGGGCGGCATCGGCCAGCTCTTCGGTGGCGACGATCTCGCCGAGTTCCTCGACGATGCCTGTGAACATGCCTTGACTCCCTGTCACGTCGTTCCTACGGTTGCCGAACAGCCGGGATCCGGCGGCTATTCCCGTCGGCACGCCGATCCCTCCCCAGCCTAACGACGCCGGGTCGTAGACGACACCGCGGTTCCGGCCAGCGGTCGGCGGAAACCGTGGCTCGGCGAGTTCCCGGGGAAGCAGACCACAGGGCACCTCAGGCCGCGCCGAACCAGCGGAGATTATTTTTCGAAGCGAGATAATGCATGGCCGTGCGAGAAAATCGCCGTTTCCCCGCCGACGATAATTGTTCATTCCCATTTTCGTGATCACACGAATCGATTTCATCCGTGGCGTATAGAGTCGAAATCAGAAGTTGTACCCAGCCGCAACACACTTACACCAAAACCTTGCGCGGGCCCGAAAATGGTCGCAATATTGTTATGTAGCCGATTCCTATCGTTCAACTTCGACTAACAGCTCAGTGCGAACGGTTCCTGCCGGCCCGATGTGGTCCGGCGAGTTCGCCCAGGGAAATCCACCACTCGAGGAAGCCTGATGCCGCAGTGGGTCAAATCAGGTTCGACACTTATGGGGGTGTTGCGTGACCGATCTTCTCGATTCGACGCTGGAAGTTCGCTGTGTGCAGTACCGGCGCGAATTCCATATGCCGGCATCGATCGACCCGACGTCCCGCCGCATCCTGCTCCAAATCGGCGCCCATTACGGCGCCATCACGATGCCCGCCGAGCTGGGCGAGCAAGTGCAGCAACAGCTCATCCAGGCGCAGCTCGCCGCACCGGTGGTGCACCATCCGCGAGCCAGGCGTTGGACCTTCATCACCGGCCCGGCCCGGCCCGATACCCTCAGCACGGCCGTATCCGCGGAGCTGTTCCGGCTGTACGCGACCGTCGCCTGCATCGGGAGCCAGGTCGTGCTGCCCTCACCGGATGACGAGCGCACCGGCTATCGCACCTGGATCCAGCCGCCGGAGAGTGCGACGACCCTGCCACCACTCACCGCGGTGATCGAGGCGACCCGCACTATCGGCGGCCGGAAAGTGCCCGCCCGCTAGGAGATTCCCGACCTGAGCGCTGCGGCCTGCTGGCGCAGCTTTTCGACGGTCGCACTCGGATCGGCGGTGTTGTAGACCGCGGATCCGGCGACGAAACAATCGATGCCCGCCGCCGCGGCGGCCTCGATCGTGTCGGCATTGATACCACCGTCGATTTCCACGATCAAACGCAGTTCGCCCGCGTCCACCAGCCGACGCACGATGCGCGCCTTTTCCAGTACATGCGCAATGAACGACTGTCCGCCGAAGCCCGGCTCCACGCTCATCACCAGCAGCGTGTCGAAGTGGCGCAGGATTTCCAGATACGGCTCGATCGGCGTATTCGGCTTCACCGAAAGACCGGCCTTGGCGCCGGCCGCGCGAATATCGCGCGCGACCGCGACCGGATCATCGGTCGCCTCGGCGTGGAAGGTGACGTTGTACGCACCCGCCTCCGCGTAAGGCGGGGCCCAGCGGCCCGGATTTTCGATCATCAGATGGCAGTCGAGCGGAATGTCGGTGGCTTTCAACAAACTTTCGACCACCGGGAGTCCGAGGGTGAGATTCGGCACGAAGTGCGCGTCCATCACATCGACATGTAACCAATCGGCGCCATGCACGGCTTTTGCCTCATCCGCGAGGCGGGCGAAGTCGGCGGACAGGATGGACGGGGCGATCATCGGCGTGGTCGGGCGCCTAAACGTCGAATCGGACACATCGCGGGAGCTTACCGGTACCTGGGGTTGCTCCGGCCGGGAGTGGGTAGCCTGCATAGGGTGATCAACATTTCGGCGGAACAGGGGCTCTACAGCACCCCGGTGGAGATTCGGGTGGCAGCGTCGGTGACGCAGCTGCCGATCGTGCGTGGGCTCGCCGAAACACTGGTGCTGCTCAGCGATTTCACCCTTGACGAGGTGGCCGATATCCGGCTGGCCGTCGACGAGGTGTGCTCGACACTGATCGCGGTCGCGGCACCGGGGACCAGCCTGCACTGCCGGTTCACCGTCGGGGAAACCGAACTACTCGTTCGGGTCACCGGCCTCGCCGCGACGGAGGGGTTGCCGGATCAGCGCAGCTTCGGCTGGCATGTGCTGCGCACTCTCACCGATGAAGTACAAGCGACACAGGACCCGTTCGACTCGGCCGCATCCGGATATCCGACGACGGTAGAGTTCCGTCGGGTCCGGGGGAAAGCGTAGTGGCGGACGAGAACACCGTGTCCGACGCCAAGCAGGACGACGACGCTGAACCCGTGCTGACCGAAGAGGCCGCGGAGGAAGTCGAAACCCTCCAGGCGTCCGGTGCGGGGTACGACGATGTCGGCGCGCTGTTCGAGCAACTCGCAACCAGCAAACCGGGAACCGCGCGGCATACCGCATTGCGTGCCGAGCTGATCAGCCGGTGCATTCCGCTCGCGGATCACATCGCCCGCAAATTCAGTGGGCGCGGTGAGCCATTCGACGATCTCACGCAGGTGGCGCGGGTCGGTTTGGTGCACGCGGTGGACCGTTTCGATATTTCGCGCGGCTCGAACTTCCTGTCCTTCGCGGTGCCGACGATCATGGGCGAGGTGCGACGGTATTTCCGCGACAACACCTGGGCCATGCGGGTGCCGAGACGGGTGAAGGAGACCCATCTGCGCATCGGCGCGGCCATCGACTCGCTCTCGCAAACCCTCGGCCGCTCCCCGACCGCGAAAGAGATTGCGACCGAACTCGATGTCGATCCCGACGAGGTGACCCAGGCCGTGATCGCGGGCAACGCCTACCAGCCGAGCTCCATCGATGCCGCCTCACTCGGCCGTGATACCGAGGCATCGCTGCTGGACACCCTCGGCGAGGAGGAATCCCAATTCGACCGGGTGGAGGAGTATGTCGCGATCCGTCCGCTGCTCGCCGGACTTCCGGAGCGCGAACGCCGCATTCTCACCATGCGTTTCTTCGAATCGATGACGCAGACCCAGATCGCCCAGCGCATGGGTATCTCGCAGATGCACGTCTCGCGCATTCTCGCGAAAACCCTTGCCCGCCTGCGCGAACAGTCGGATCGGGACTGAGCACCGGCATAGTCGGCGTGTCCGCTGTTTGCGAAGTTTCGCGGGCGCCGACAATCACCAGACGGTGTCGAGCAATTCGCGGAGTTGATCGGGCTCGATCCGGTCGCGGTCGATGAGGATGTAGGGATATCCGTCATAGTGCGGGGTGGTGGAGAAGGCCGGGTCACCGGAGGTGAGCATGGCCTCCTTCTCCGCCATCTCGCACAGCAGGACGAGTCCGCCCTCGGCCTCCGACCGCAGCCGCGCGAAACCCTTACCACTCACCTTCAGCGCGGGGCTGCGCCACCACGTCGATTCCGCCACCTCGGGAAGTTCGGTTGCCAGCGCAACCACCTGGTCCCATGTCATCGCCATGGGACCAGTCTGCGCCGCCGACCCGCCACGGTCTTGGACGAATGTCGCCGCGAGTACGCCAGGGCCGTCGGCCATCATGCGGCACGCATCGGCACCCCGCCGGTGCGAACCTCCGGGTCATCGAAACCACAAGCGAAGGGCTGGACCGGAGTGCAGGCCGCACCGCGGAGACGGGGTCCTGCCACACTGTTCGCCCGCCCGGCGCGTCACAACTGAGACAGCCGCCGACAGACTGCCACAGGCACCTCGGATCATGTGCTATTCCAGCGGCTTGCGCAGGGCAGCGAGGAACATGGCGTCGGTGCCGTGGCGGTGCGGCCAGAGTTGGGCGCCGGGACCCTCGCCGATATCGGTGACACCAGGGAGGAGATCCCGGGTGTCGAGTTGGACAGCGCCGGTGCGGCGGGCGGCGTCGGCGACCACCGCGACGGTCTCCAGCAAATGTGGTGAGCAGGTCGAGTAGAGGACCACTCCGCCAGGGCGCAGGAGATCCCATGCGGCGGCGAGAAGTTCGCGTTGCAGCACGACGAGCTCTGCCACATCGGCCGGAGTGCGACGCCAGCGGGCCTCCGGGCGGCGACGCAGTGCACCGAGGCCGGAACATGGCGCATCGACGAGGATGCGGTCGTAGCCGGGAGTGAGTCCGCTCTTGCGGCCATCGGCGACATGCACGTCGACAGGCAGGTCGTGCACCGTCTTGCGGACGAGTTCGGCGCGGTGTTCGGCCGGTTCCACCGCATCGACGCGATGGCCGTCGATTGCGGCGATCGCGCCGAGTAGGGCCGCCTTACCGCCTGGTCCGGCACACAGGTCGAGCCAGCGACCATGGTCCGGACCGTCCAGTTCCGCCCGGGTCAGCGCGAGTGCGACGAGTTGACTACCCTCGTCCTGCACGGCCGCCATACCTTCGCGAACAGGCTCCAGCTTGCCGGGATCACCGCCGCCGTCGAGGTAGACCGCGTACGGCGACCACCTGCCCTCGTCGCCGCCCGTCACCAGGGCCAGTTCCTCGGCGGTGATATCGCCGGGGCGAGCCACCAAATGGACGATCGGACGAGCATCGTCGGCCGCCAGCACGTCCCGCAGCTCCCCGGCTCGCGCACCGAGTGCATCCGCGAAAGCCTGCGCGATCCACACCGGATGCGCGAATTCGAATGCCAACCGCCCCACCGGATCCCGCGGCGCGAGTTCATCCACCCACTCGTCGACGGGCTTCTCCCCCGCCCGCCGCAGCACGGCATTCACGAAACCAGCCTTACCGGCACCGAATTCCGCGCGCGCCAATGCCACCGACGTATCCACTGCCGCATGCGCCCCGATCCGGGTGCGCAGCAACTGATAAACCCCGAGGCGCAACACATCCAGCAGCGGCCCATCGATCTCTTCGACCGGACGCCCGGCACCAGCCGCGATCACCGCGTCCAGCAACCCGAGCGAACGGCAGGCACCGTAGGTCAGTTCGGTCGCCAATGCCGCATCCCGCCCCGAAATCCGCCGCTCGCGCAGCAGCCCCGGCAGCACGAGATTCGCATAAGCCGCCCGCTCGCGCACCGCGCGCAACACATCCCGCGCCACGACCCGCACCGGATCCCCGTGCACTGCCGAATCCTTTTGCCTTCCATGCCCTTTCGGCGAGTCGGCACGCCTCCCCGAAGAAACGGCCCTGCTGCTTCCACCGGCCGTCGCACCCGAACTTCCCGCTCGACTCGAACGGCGTTCAGCACTGCCGGTAGATTGCTTCCCCTGCCGTCCTTCCTTCCCACCCGCCGATGCGGATGCGCGGCCCTCACTCCGAGCACCGTTCGCAGGCTTCCCCTTCGCGCCGCGATTCCCTGAGCCCGATGAGCCTGCCGAACGTTCAGTCCCCGGGCGATTTTCGCGTCGGTCGGCGGCGGGCTGCCGCGCGTCCTTGCTCCGAGGGCTGTCATCCCGGTCCGAAGACCGCCTCGTCGCCGCGCCGCGCCGCGCCGGATCGTCCTGTCCGGCGGCTTTTGCTCCCCGACCGACCCGTGCGGCGCCACCCGATCCACCGCGCACCGCGCCTTTGCCCTGCGCCGAGGTCGAACCTCCGCGCTGCGACGAACCTTCACTCGATGATCCGGACTTGCGCTGATCGGTCATATTCCGCCGCTCTGATCGGGTCTGCGGCACATCGCCGCGGATCTGGTCGGTGCGCCACGGTCGGGCTTCGTCGTCACGCCGCGTGGACTGCGCATTCTTCTGTTGTGCACCGCTTTTCGCTGACGTCGCACGGGCGAGCCAACCCGAATCGACGGATTTCCCGGCGGACCTGCGATTCGGCGGCGTCACTCGACCACCGCGCCAGGCTGCAGGCGGGCGCCACGGGCCCAGTCGAGGGCGGACATCATGCGTTTGCCTTGTGGCTGCACCTGATCGAGGCGGACCGCGGTGGTCGCGGTGCCGACGAAGACGCCGGACTTGTGTACCTCGATCGTCCGTTCCGGCAGGACTTCCTCGACCATTTCGACGGGACCGATCTTCAACCGGGTGCCACCCACTTCGGTCCAGGCACCGGGTGCGGGAGTGACCGAGCGAATGCGGCGGTTGATCGCCAACGCGGGCTGATCCCAACGGACATGTCCGGCCTCGACCGGCACCTTGGGTGCGTAGGAGACACCATCGTGGGGTTGCGGAACCGCCTGCAACGTCCCGTCCTCCACGCCGTCGAGCGTCTTCTCGAGCAGTACCGCCCCGGTATCGGCGAGCCGATCCAGCAACGCGCCCGCAGTATCGGTCACCGCGATCTTCTCGGTCACCACACCGAAGACCGGCCCGGTATCCAAACCCGCTTCGATCTGGAACGTGGACGCGCCGGTGATCTCGTCGCCCGCGTCGATCGCCGCCTGCACCGGCGCCGCGCCGCGCCACGCGGGCAGTAGCGAGAAGTGCAGATTGATCCAGCCGAAGCGCGGAATATCGAGGACTTGCTGCGGGAGCAGCGCTCCGTAGGCCACCACCGGACAACAGTCGGGCGCCAATTCGGTGAGCTGCTCGATGAATTCGGGGTCGGCGGGGCGCCGCGGCGTCAGCACGGGAATGCCGTGCTCCTCAGCGAGCCGCCCGACCGGCGACCGCTGCACCTTGCGTCCACGCCCGGCGACCGCATCGGGCCGGGTCAGCACCGCGAGCACCTCGTGCCGCTGCGAATCGATGAAACGCTGTAGCGACGGGACCGCCGGTTCCGGTGTACCCGCGAAGACAATGCGCATCAGCGACCCCGTCCGAACAGTCCGGCCTCGGTCGAGCCGAGCGCACCCGAACTGCGTACGGTGATACCCGCGCTGAACCAATCGGATTCGCGAATGGTGCGCATCGCTTCCTTGCGCTGCGCGGGATCGAGCCGATCGATGAACAGCACACCGTCCAGATGGTCGGTTTCATGCTGTACACAACGGGCCAGCAGGCCCTCGGCTGCGAATTCCACCGGCTTACCATGCACGTCGACACCCGCGGCCCGCACCCGCAGTGCGCGCCGCGTGTCATAGCGCACCCCGGGGATCGACAGGCAGCCCTCGGGCCCGACCTGCTCCTCCACGCCGACCACTTCGTAGGTCGGATTGATCAGATGTCCGCTCGCATCCCCGGTGTCGTAGACGAAAACCCGCAGACCGACGCCGATCTGCGGCGCCGCCATACCCACCCCACCGTCATCGTGCATGGTGTCGATCAGGTCGGTGACCAACTGGCGCAGCTCACGATCGAATTCGGTGACCTCCGCCGCATGTGATCGCAGGATTGGATCGCCGAAGAGGCGAACGGGCTGAATGGTCACGGCGGCGACTCCCCAAGAACGATGAACACGGTCGATTCATTCTAGAGAGCGACACCGTTCACACGGATCTACCCGACCGAACGGGAAAAAGCTGGTAGAACTCCAATGCGGTCCGGGCGGGGTGTTCACCCCTCCGCCCGGCCGCCCGAAAACGACCCCGTCAGCGACTCGGAGTCGCCCTGCGTCTGCGGCTCGCCTGCCGTTCGACGACACGTCATTGCCTTTCACGACCGAAACCAGCGCCGTTCTGGTAACGCCGTCAACCGCAGGTCAGAGCCTCCCCCGCGACCGCCCTGGTGACGGCGTCACCACCCGCAACTCGGCCCCTGGTTGCAACACCGTGCCCGCAGGCATTCTGCTGCCGGATTGTCGATGCGATCGCGCCACTGATATCGATCAACAACGGGATCACTGCAAGCCGGGTCAGCTGTCCCACCACAACCAATATTCCGCAGACGATTTCGACGCCACCGTCGAGGTCGGCGAAGAAGGTCGCCGCAGGTATACCGATCTTGTCGAAACGCCCCGCCCCCAACTTGTCCGGGTACGGAACTTCTGTATCCGCGGGCTGCTGCCGCGCTGGACACCCGTGGCATCGGGAATCTTCACCGCGGGTATCGCACCGTACCTGCTCGGTTCGATTTCCGGTATGCCGCAATGGATCCTGAACATTTCCCCATATGGACACCTGCCCAAGCTGCCGGCCGAATCATTCCGCGCGATGCCAGTGGTGATCATGCTGGCGATCGCGGCCCTACCAATCGCAGTCGGATTGCTCGCCTTCCGTCGACCTCGGGCTGTAGAACGATTCGCTGACACTGTGCACCGGGACTGAGCCGGCGCCGTAGCGGACACCCACCATCGGATTGCTGTTCGCGTCACGACGATGCGGAGGGACTGCGGCCCCGGCTCCGTGGACCAGTTCGGACGGCTCTTTCAGCGATGTCGGATCATGTGGCGGCCGAGTTCGCCCAAGACACTGAACGAGTGTTTAATATGTTGATCATGTGTTCAACGGATGGCCTTCTGCCCGCTGGCGAAAAGATCCGTGTCGACATGAGCGGGGCGCCTCAGACGATGCTCGCGACGTTGTATGCCAAGGCGCTGGACGCCGGCGCCGAGAACTCGCTGCTGCACGACACCTGGGCCAGGGATGTGGTCAGCCGTATCGACTACGACTGGCACTGCACCAGTATCACGGCCCGCAACCAATTCGGTGTGACCACGCGCACGGTGCACTTCGACACCTGGGCGCGGGAATTCCTCGCCCGGCATCAGCGAGCGACGGTGCTGCACCTCGGTTGCGGACTGGACAGCCGCGTATTCCGGCTGGCCCCCGGGCCAGGGGTCGAGTGGTACGACGTCGACTACCCGGAGGTGATCGATCTTCACAAGAAGCTGTATCCCTCCCGCGAGCACTACCACCGTGTACCGGCCTCTGTGACGAGTTCGGATTGGCTGCAGGCAATCGCCGGGGACCAACCGGTGCTGTTGATCGCCGAGGGCCTCACCATGTACCTGACCGAAGCCGAGGGCATCGGTCTCTTCCGGGCGGTGGTTGAGAAATTCCCTTGCGGCGAACTTCAATTCGACGCGTTCAACTCCCTGGGGATCCGGTCCCAGAAGATCAACACCATCGTCCGGCGTTCCGGTTCAACACTGTACTGGGCGATCAACGGCCCCGACGACATAGTCTCCAAGGTTCCCGCTCTACGTCTGCTCGCCGCGATCTCGGTCTTCGATTCCGAGTCGTTTCGCCACGGCGTTTCCGGCGGCTACCGATTGATCGGAAAGCTGATGTCGCTGGCTCCCTCGGTGCGGATGATGGCTCAGTACCACCGCTATGCATTCTGAATCCGCCGATGCCGACGATCAAGCCCTGCTGGCCGGGCCGTTCCAGCTCCCGATCGATTCGGTCGAGGACATGGAGGTGGTCGACATCGCCGGAAACGATAGTGCGGCAGTCGAACTGGCCCAGGCGCCAAACCCGCAGTGGTGGTCACGGATATTCGCATGCCCGGGCGCACCACGACCATCCTCTCTGTCAGTCGGTGAGCTGGTATGCGGCGAAGATGGCTTTGTGGTCGCTGCCCCACCGCGCTGGCGAGGCGAGGAAGTTGTCCTGGGTGGGTATTTGCGGTCGGGTACCGCGCACGATGGACCCGCGCGGGCCGATGATGCCGACCGCAGACAGACGCGCACCATGAGCGAAGATGTAATCGACACGGTCGCGTTCGTCGGCCTCAGGAGCCCAGGCGAGCTCGGAGACATCCACATCGACATTGTCCGAGGGCCAGGTAAGTCCGGGATGGGTGGCCGGGTCCGGATACATCGATCGGTAGGCATCGATGAAACCGGCTTCTTGCAGGCGTCGAGTGGTCTCCCACGCCGACACCACACCGTTGTGGTCGAACAACTTCGCTGTGGCGGGCGTCCAATCCAGCAGGGATGGCTCGTTCAAGTCGCCACCCATGATGACCGAGGCCCCGTCGGCGATCTCCGCTTTCGCGTCGGCGAGAAAGTTGCTGATGACCTCGGGGCGACCCGAGGCCGCATTGATGCGCTGGATCACGGCAAGGTCGGTCACTGGGCCGTCGGGCAGCTTGCTCCACTCGTGCTCGGCGAACTCGCCCGGCACGGGGGCTCCGGGGCCGTACCCTCGGGGCAGGTTGCAGGCATACCAGCGATACTCCAGATGCGCGGAGTAGACGGTGAGGCGCTTTCCGTCGATATTCAACCGCGCCTTGACCATCCATTGCAGATCGGCGCTGTCCTGAACCGGAAACACCGAAAGAATTCCCGTGTCGTGCGACGGGACAGCGGTGAACTCGCGCCCCCGCCGCACCAGTTCAGCCGCGACGGCTGTGGTCGCTTCGGTTGCCTCCGAGAGCAGCACGATCGAGGCCTGCGTCGAGATGATGAGATCGGTGATCAGCTGAATACCATTGGAGACTTTGCTGCCGCTGTGCCACGTGTTCAATGCGAGCACCCGGATCTCTCGTGCCCCGAGTGCAGCAGCGGGAACGGCCATCACCGCACCAGCCGCGAGCGCTCCGCCCGCACCGGCCGACCACAAGTCACCATCGCTTCGCGTCATCAACCCATCATGGCCTCCATCGAAATGCCAACGATTGCGATTGATGCGGGTTCTGCACAGGCGGCTGCGGCAAGGGCCTCGCACGCGGTGGAGTTGTGGAGTTGTGGAGTTGTTCAGATAACCGATTTCCGCACCAACCGCTGTCAACGCCTGCCGAATTATGTCGGGTCGTTGGGCGGAATCGGCGTCCTGCAGGTCACCGGCCCAGTCGGCGGCGTCATCGTTGTCGAATGGGCCGGTGTGTCCCACGTGCCCATATGAATCCTCTTTCCTTGTGCAGTAACGCCATCCCGGGAACGACAAATTCGATCATCGGTATCTGGTGTGCTGGATGGCCCGTGAACGTGGCTGAAGCGAACGGATCCGGCACGGTTTGCGTTGATTGACCTTGCTCGGAATGCGTACGGCTGCTTGATGATTGATCATGTCGCCGGTGTTGTGGTCTTGGACTGATCGCGGTGCTGTTCCCGCATCTGGATGGGCTGCGTGGCCGCTTGAACCTCGGAATCCGCCTGCTAGCCGATCCGATACGAGTGCAACCAGTTTCATACCTCCGCGTCGGATACCAAGGGGAGCCTGGGAAGGGCTACGTTGTCGATGATTCCGTCGGCCGCGACGGAGTAATGCACCCTTCTTGCCAGCCGAACGGGCCGCACCAATTCACAATGGTGCAAGCGGTCCGATGTAGGTGCCCGGGTGGGTGGCACCGTCCTGGCGGAGCACGCCCACCCCGGCCGGCCATGGTACGTGCAACTGGGTGGTGGTGTCCGGGACCGTCACGACGAGCGTGCCGGGCACCCAGTTGCCGGGCTGGTAGGTGAGGATGCTGGCCACCGCCTGGTTGGGCTGGACCGTCAGAGGTTGTGCGGCGACGGATTGCCGTGGCAGCGAGTAGGTGGGGCCGTAGGTCGGATCATCCGGGCCGGTCAGGTCCACCCCCGGGAAACCTTGGACGGTGCAGGCCGGTCCGTTGTTGGCCAGGATCACGTCGAACTGGTCGGGCCGGTTCGGGTCGTCCACCGCTGGCTTCTGGATACGCAGGTCGAACTGGCCGGCGGCACATGCTGGTAGACCGGCGGAGCTGGTGGCCGCCTGAACGGTCACGGCCGCGACTGCCGCTGTGAAGACGCTCGCCGCGAGGGCCGCCCGGCGGACTACATTATGTATCGTCATATTGCTGTTCCCTCTCGAATCCCATTTTTCCCAAGCACTTCCAGCGCAGGATCCGGGCGATCGACACACCGTCAACATACCTGCGCCGCCCTAACGGCCGCTGTTGTCAGGCAGTTGGCTCCGAACAGGGCCTTGAGATCTCCGAGTAGGGCTGGTGTCTTGCGGATGCGGAATCGTGGGTCGATTGCCCACCGCGACGTTTTCGTACTTCCAGACAGGATGATGTGCACGTCGGTGTCCCCGGGGTGGCGTTGAAGAATCTCCCGCAGGGCTTCGATGTTGGGGCGGGTACACGCCCGCACCGAGATGGTGAGGGTCATCGGATCGGTACCCGGTCCGCCTGCGCCCAGATCCGGTGTGAAGATGTCGACCGCGACGAGTGATGTTCTGCCATCGCGGATATTGACGTTCGCGGTGACGAGGAGAACGGAGTCGTTGGTGAGGGCGGAGTGGAAGCTGGTGTAGGCCGAGGAGAAGATGAGGACTTCTGCGGCGGCGTCAAGGTCTGCGATCTCGACGATGGCCCAGGGCTCGCCCTTCTTGTTCACGCGGCGGTCGACAGCCGCGACGAGACCACCGATCACGATCTTCTGGCCGTGACGGATCTTCCCGGCGTGCACTGCCGCGATGGAGGTGTCGGTACGTGATGACAGCGCAGCGGCAATTCCGTCGAGGGGGTGTCCGGACACGTAGAGTCCGAGCATCTCGCGTTCGAGTGCGAGTTTGTGCTTGGAGTCCCACTCCTCGTCGGGCACCTTGACGTTGAAGACGGACGTGATCGACTCGTCGGCGTCGTCGCCACCGAACAGGTCGAACTGCCCCATCTCCTCGGCCTTCTTGGTGCCCATCACCGCGTCGATCGCATCGGCATGCACCAGCAACAGGCCCTTGCGAGGATGTTCGAGCGAATCGAATCCTCCTGCCTTGATGAGGGATTCGGTGACCTTCTTCGAACACGCCAGCGCGTCGATCTTGTTGAGGTAGTCGGAGAAGTCCGTGAAGCTCCCCTTCTCCTCGCGGGCCGCGATGATCGACGACACCACGTTCGTTCCGACGTTGCGCACCGCGCCCAGGCCGAAGCGGATGTCCTTGCCGACCGAGGCGAAGTCGACGCGGGACGCGTTGACGTCGGGCGGCAGCACCCTGATGCCCATCTTCCGGCATTCCGACAGGTACACCGCGGCCTTGTCCTTGTCGTCACCGACCGAGGTGAGCAGACCCGCCATGTACTCGGCCGGGTAGTTGGCCTTGAGATATGCGGTCCAGTACATGACGAGGCTGTATCCGGCTGCGTGCGATTTGTTGTATGCGTAGCCGGCGAACGGCAGCACTGCCTCCCACAGTGCGGTGATCGCTTCGTCGCTGTAGCCGTTGGTGCGCATCCCGTTGCGGAAGTTCTCGAACTCCGCTGCGAGAACCTCGGGCTTCTTCTTGCCCATCGCGCGGCGAAGCAGATCAGCTTGTCCGAGGGTGTAGCCGGCCACCTTCTGGGCGATCTGCATGATCTGTTCCTGATAGACGATCAGCGCGTAGGTTTCGGCGAGGATGTCGTGGAGGGGTTCGTCGAGGTCCGGGTGGATGGGAGTGACGGCCTCGCGTTCGTTCTTGCGGTCCGCATATGACCAGTGCGCGCCGACGCCCATCGGGCCGGGGCGGTAGAGCGCGTTCGATGCGATGAGGTCGTTGAATTCCGTGGGTGCCATGCGCAGGAGAAGCTCGCGCATGCCTGCCGAATCGAGTTGGAAGACACCGAGGTTGTCGCCGCGAGCGAGCATCGCGTAGGTGGCGGGATCGTCGATGGGCAGCGTGTCGAGGTCGAGGTCGATGCCGCGGTTGGCCTTGATGTTTTCGATCGCGTCGCCGATGACGGTGAGGTTGCGCAGGCCAAGGAAGTCCATCTTGAGCAGACCGATGGCCTCACACGACGGGTAGTCCCAGCCGGTGATGATCGCGCCATCCTGCGCGCGCTTCCACACCGGGATGGCGTCGGTGAGCGGTTCGCGGGACATGATGACCGCGCACGCGTGGACGCCGGCGTTGCGGATCAGGCCCTCGAGGCCCTTCGCGGTCTGGTAGATCTTCGAGACGTCCGGGTTGGACTCGATGAGCGCACGGACCTCGGCGGCCTCCTGGTAGCGCTCGTGCTCGGGGTCGGTGATGCCGGACACCGAGATGTCCTTCGCCATAATCGGCGGCGGCAGCGCTTTGGTGATCTGGTCGGCGATCGCGAAACCAGGCTGGCCGAACTGGACTCGCGCGGAGTCCTTGATGGCGGCCTTGGTCTTGATGGTGCCGAACGTGATCACCTGCGCGACCTTGTCGCTGCCCCACTTCTCGGTGGCGTAGCGGACCATCTCACCACGGCGGCGATCGTCGAAGTCGATATCGATATCGGGCATCGACACGCGCTCGGGGTTGAGGAACCGCTCGAACAACAGGCCGTGCGGGATGGGATCGATGTTGGTGATGCCCATCGCGTACGCGACGAGTGAACCGGCCGCCGAGCCTCGCCCCGGACCGACGCGGATGCCGACCTCGCGGGCGTGGTTGATCAGATCGCCGACCACGAGGAAGTAGGCGGGAAACCCCATCTGGTTGATGACGCCGATCTCGTACTCGGCGCGTTCGACGTACTCCCGCGGTGGTCCGGCCGGGAAGCGGCGGCCGAGGCCGCGCATGACCTCCTTGTGCAGCCAGCTCGCCTGCGTCTCGCCCTCGGGCACCGGGAAAATCGGCATCCGGTCGCGGTGCTGCCACACGTCTTCGTACGGCTGTACCCGCTCGCCGATGAACATGGTGTTGTCGCACGCATCGGGGACCTCCGAGTCCCAGATGGCCCGCATCTCGTCGGCCGATTTGAGGTAGTAGCCATCGCCGTCGAATTTGAACCGAGTGGGATCCGAGAGGGTCTTGCCCGTCTGGATGCACAGCAGCGCCTCGTGATTCTCGGCCGCGTCCTTGGTCACGTAATGACAGTCGTTGGTCGCGAGTGGCGGGATACCCAGCTTGTTGCCGATCTCGAGCAAACCCTCGCGGACCCGGCGTTCTATCGACAGCCCGTGGTCCATCAGCTCGAGGAAGAAGTTGTCCTTGCCCCAGATCTCCCGCCACTTCGCGGCGGCCTCGAGCGCCGCACGGTCGTGACCGAGGCGCAGCCGGGTCTGGATCTCCCCCGACGGACAGCCGGTAGTCGCGATGATGCCCTCGGCGTATGCGGCGATCAGTTCCTCGTCCATGCGCGGCCACTTGCCGAGCTGGCCCTCGATCGACGCGAGCGACGACAGCTTGAACAGATTCCGCAGCCCCGTCGAGTTCTCGGCGACCATCGTCATGTGCGTGTAGGCACCACTGCCGGAGACATCGTCGGACTTCTGGCTCGGATCGCCCCACAACACTCGTTTGGTGTTGAACCGCGATTCGGGTGCAACGTACGCCTCGATGCCGATGATCGGCTTGATGCCGTGCTTCTTGGAGACGTTGTAGAACTCGCTGGCGCCGTACATGTTGCCGTGGTCGGTCATGCCGACCGCGGTCATCCCGAGCCGCTCGGCTTCCTTGAACAGCGGGCCGACCTTTGCCGCACCGTCGAGCATCGAGTACTCGGTGTGATTGTGCAGATGCACGAAGGACGAACGACTCATGACCACCAACCACCCACTCAGGCTCTATCGACGTCGCTTGGTTGTTGGACGCACACCAGCGTCCGGCAAAGCTGGCAGGTATATGACCAGCTAGAGTGCCGGTCTGTCGAACAAGCGACACAAGCAGGCCAACAACCAATGGATGTGGAAGCAGGTGTAAGGGTGGATCTCGATCTGTCCGCGGTACGCGCGATGATCGCCGTCAGCGACGAAGGCCAGTTCGGTCTGGCCGCGTCGGCGCTGGGCATCAGCCAGCAGGCGGTATCCAAGCGAATCGCAAAACTGGAGGGTCAACTGGGCGCCCAACTGTTCGAGCGCCGGATCGGCAACGTCGAGTTGACCGCCCACGGCGCCCGCTTGCTGCCGCACGCACGCTCGGTCCTCGCCTCGGCCGACGCAGCCATCGCCGCGGTGCGCGATCCGCAAGTACTTCGCGTCGCGGTGCACGGCGCCCAAATCGCCGACGCGAACCTGATGCGGTTCTACCTAGAGAAGCACCCGGACGCCGAGATCGAGCTCATCATGATGGGCCCGTCTACGACATCACGGAACGCCGTGATCGACTGTCGGGTGGACGTCGCCTTTGCCCGCGCACACTGGCACACCCGCCCACTACCGGCGCATGTCACCGCGACGCCCGCCTACCTCGACGCCCTGCATCTGCTCGTCGGCACAGACCATCCACTCGCCGACCGCGACCACGTCGAACTCGACGACCTCGACGGACTCACCGCGTGGGTACCCGGGGCCGGATTCGACTCCGAGGTGGGTGACTTCTACGGTCGGCTCAGCGAAAGCTGCGGTATCACAATCAATACCGAGCGACACCCCGGCGGTATCGGGTTCGCGAACATTATCGACCGCATCGCGGAATCGACGACGCTGGTCACCTTCGGCGGTGCAGGAACCACGACGCCGTGGCATCCGAACATCCGCCGAATCCCCATCGTCAACCCCACGCCCGCTTACCCCATGGCACTACTGTGGCGGGAGACGGTCACTACCCATCCACAGCTCACCTCCTTGATCGACTTCGTCACCGGCAACTACAACGGCAACGCAGTCAGCGCCATGTGGATACCAGAGCCAGATCGTTCATTGTTCGCGCGATGATCGCCGAGCACTTCGCAGGTGCGTCCGCCGGCCGGCATCTACTGCGGTCCTGTCAGGATCCGAATGCTCGCAACTGAACTGCCCGCGACAACCACTGCGGCCGCGCTGTACTAGCCGGATTCAGGGCGTTATGCGTATCAAGCACACAGCGCCAGTTGGGTGAGGGCCCGAAGTGCGTCGTCGATGGGGTGGGGCTGCGGCTTACCCGAGGAGTCGAGTGTGTTCCATCGCTGCAGGTTCACCGCGATGGACATTTGTCGTTTGCCGTCAGCACTGGTCATGGAAATCGCTCCGCCGCCCCAGACGGAGCCGTCATGGCCCCAGCAGGTGCCGTGACCGGGCACCTCCATCCTGTGCAGGCCGAGACCGTAGTCGAGGATCTTTCCCTCGAAGGAGATGACCGGAACGGTGCGTTGCATCTGCGCCAGCGACGATCGACTGATGACTTCGCCGGCCAGCAGCAGGCCGAAGAAACGGTTCAGGTCCGCGACGGTCGATATCAGTGAAGCCGCCGGTCCCACCCAGGACATGTCATAGACGCTGTAGTCGCGCGGCGGGTCGATCATGCCGAACCACGCCTCGTAGTGCAGTGCGTGCGGTCCGTTGATATGCGGTCCGGCCGGGAGTTCGGTATCCCGCAGCGCGGTGCGTTCAATGACGTTGCGGGTGATGTATTTCTCCGCCGAGGTACCGGTTACCGACTCCAAGAGTTGGCACAGGAGCAGGTAATTGGTGTTCGAGTACACCCCCGGTGTACCACCCGGGGTTCCGGCGGCAGGCGCCGAGACCCCCATCTCGATCAGCTCGGTCGGGTGAAACTGGGTGAACCGGTTGTCGTCCAGGCTCGCCGGTGTCGTATTCGCCAAGGCGGGGAAGGCCGCGAGGGAGGGGTAGGCATGCGGGAGGTATTCGGCTAAGCCGCTGGTGTGGTTGATCAACATCCGGACCGTGATCGCCGCACCGCGTTCGCCGGGAACCAGCCGTGGCAGGTAGTGGCCGATCGGTGTGTCGAGCCCGATCTCGCCGTTGTCGACCTGCTGCAGCACGGCGGCGGCGGTGAACGTCTTGGTGATGCTGCCGACGCGATGTCGCATATCGGCCGTGACAGGACGGCCGGTGGCGACATCGGCGACTCCGGCGGCGCCGCGCCAGATCTGGTCGTCGGCGCGCACCTCGGCAAGAACTCCGGGCATGCCCGCGCGATGGACGGTCTCCAGGGCGGTTTGTAGCTCCGCGGGATCGAGGGTGTTGGTCACGACACGTGTCCTCTCGGTATCGATGGGATGACAGCTCGAGTCGCGATCAGCGCACCGACCGCACCCGAGGTGAACACCACTATCGACCGACAGGTCACGCGCGGTATTGGAAGAATTTTCCCCAGGCCCGATACCGGTGCCGAGCGATGGCAGGCAGATAGTGCCCCATCAGCGCCCCCGGCGTGCGGTTAGCGAAGATCGACACGTCCCGGCACAGATGAGCCTGATCGGTGTACCCGCAGGCCGCCGCGACGTCAGCGGCGGGCCGACCCGCCAGCAGCCCGTCGACCGCGTGCCGGAATCGGACCAGCATCGCCGCCCGCTTGGGTGTCAAACCGATCTGGGACTCGAACCGCGCCCACAGCTGTTTGCGGCTCCATCCGAAGGATTCGGCGAGCTCGCCGATCTTCACCTGACCCCGGGAGGTGAGTATGCGATTCCAACCGGCGAGCACCTCCGGGTCCGGAGTCCGCATCGGCCTGTTACGCTGTGCCAGAAGCGATTTCGTCAGCGCGAAACGTTCGTCCCAGGTCCGGGCCGCCGCGAGTTGCTCACGTAGTCGCCGAGCCCGCCATCCCCACAGGTCCTCCAGGGCGACGACACCCCGGCCCAGATCGGTTGGGGGAATACCCAACAGCGAATACGCCTGTATCGGCAACAAGCGAACTTCGACGCACTCGGCTCGCTCGCTACGGATGCGCATGGCCTCGATGGGAAGCCCCACGACGAAGCCGTTGAGTGTCTGCCGCCCGACAGCATCATCGACGATCAGTTCGCGATCCCCGAACCCGATCACCACGGTGATCGCCGGTGTCCCAGCAACCCGCAGGTCCAACCCGGCGCCACCCACATCGCGGTAGCCGATAATCGCAGCACCTGGTGGCGCGGCGTCGGCCGCTGCGAAATCCCACTCCACATCAGGCTCGCCGCCGAAGTCCATAGCTCCCACCGCGTCCACGCTACGCAAAGGTGAGAACCCGGCGGCAAGGACAAGTCTGTGGGCAGGGTCGTGCTGTCCAGGTGTGCGTCGACCATTCGCGTCCAACCGTCGAACACCCGCGGTGCACCTGCCAGCAGCCGGAACACATTCAATTGCCCTCGGCGGGAGAGGAATTCGCGTGCGTCCGGACCGACGTTGTCGAGCGCGGTCAGCGGGATCCGCGACATCGTCACTGGTCCTTTCCGGTGAGGGTGAATGTCCACTCGACGGTCTGGAACGGTTCGGTCATCGTGGTTCCGTCCGGAGTGGTCTCGCCCGCCTCGTGCTGAACGAACTCGACGACCAATGAACGCTTGGCGCCGAACACCGCATCGGTTTCCAGATACGGGTCGCCGGCGCGGAACAGCATGGTGATCAACGGGTCGTAACCGTCTGCGTGGAACCAGAAGTGGATGTGCTCCGGGCGCATCGGTGAGCGGCCCGCGGCGCGCAGAATTTCTCCGCACGGCCCATCGGTGGGCACCGGGTAGTAGCGCGGAGCGATCGAGCGGTACCAGAAGCGACCATGCTCATCGGTGGTCAGCAGCGCACGCATGGCGAGCTTGTTGTGCAGTTTCTGCGCCTGCTGGACGTCGTAAAAACCGTCGCCGTCACTGTGCCAGGTGTCCACGTGCGCACCCGCCACCGGATTGCCCGTGGTGTCGACAACGGTCCCGTGGAAGAACAGCGGCAGGCCCGCTACGCCGCCGGAAATATCGGAACCGTTCGCCGCGGTCGGTCGGCCCTCCACATAGAAGGGACCGAGCAGCGTGGAATCGGTGACCGAGGTCTCGTTGTGATGATTGATCTGGTCGACCAGCACGCTCAACCCGAGGATGTCCGACAGCAAAACGAACTCTTGACGGGTCGGGGTGCTGAAATGCCCCACACGCTCCAGGAAATCCATCGCGGTGAACCATTCGTCGCCGGTCAGCCGCATCTCGCGGGTGAAGTCGTGCAGGTGTTGGACCAAACCCACGAAAATCTCCCGGGTTCGCTCGTCGCTCATGCCCGCAAATGTGTTCTGCACCGCCTTGGTGATAGTGGACTCGGTCGAATCGAGAGTCATTGCTCCGCACCTCCTGTCCGGGTTTTCGTTGTCCTGCGATTCGGCTGTCGCAACCGCGCGTGACCGCCCCCTACGAGGTCACCGACTACGCCACCGCCGCCGGCCTGGTACACCACGGCCTCGGAATCACCCTCATGCCGGCCACTCCCGCCGCTGCTTACCCCGATCTCGTCCCCGTCCCGCTGCACCCGGTCATCACCTGGACCCTCAGCCTCACCACCCGCACCGACCTCCAGCTCACCCCGGCAGCCGCCGCCCTCGCCGACACACCTCTTACCGAGTACCTGCAACGAAGGGTCGCAAACGGCCGGAAAGGGTCAAGTGGCGATTCGGTGGGAGATGCAATTTCGGGCAAACGAACGCGATAGGCTCAGCGTGCCCGCTGCGCTGTTTCTGAGCATCGGTTTCTACTGCGATCGGCCGGTCATGGGCACTCTGGTCAACGCCCATCGACTCTGCGGTTCGAAGGCTGCGCGGGCACTGCGCTCGGCCCTTGGTTGCCATTCACACTGCTGTACCACGACGGCGAAGGGATGGACTCGTATGATCACAGACCGCTCTCACGACGGAATTCCGCAGCCGCAGCGCGGCGGCAGGGGCGGCATCGACACCGGTCCACGGAACATCGAACTCGACCGGCAGAACCCCGATCTGATCACCCCGCCGGAGACCGACAGCGGAACACTGCCGAACATGAAGTTCTCCTTCTCCATGGCACACACCCGCATCGAGGAGGGCGGCTGGACACGGGAGGTCACCCAGCGCGAACTGCCGATCGCGACCACCCTGGCCGGCGTCGACATGAAGCTGAACCCAGGCGCCTACCGCGAAATGCACTGGCACAAACAGTCCGAATGGGGCTACGTACTGCAGGGCAGCTGCCGCATCGGCGCGGTGGACCACGAGGGTCGCAACTTTCTCGAAGACGTGGAACAAGGTGATCTGTGGTTCTTCCCCAAGGGAGTCCCGCACCACATCCAGGCCCTGGCCGAGGGGGTGGAATTCCTACTCGTCTTCGACGACGGTGGGTTCTCCGAGAACTCTACGTTCATGATCAGCGACTTCTTCGCGCACACCCCGAAGGACGTGCTGGCCAAGAACTTCGGCTGGCGAGCCGACCAACTGGACGACCTGCCGGAGAAAGAAAAGTACATTTTTCAAGGCCAGATCCCACGCCCGTTGGCAGCGGACCGGGTGTTCAGCCCGACCGGCGACGTGCCACGCACGTTCAAACACAAGTTGCTCACCCAACGACCCCTGGAGTTTCCCGGCGGTCGCGTCCGTATCGCCGACCGCTCCAACTTCGCCGCGACCACCATCGCCGCCGCGTTGGTCGAGATCGAACCCGGCGGCGTACGCGAGCTGCACTGGCACCCCACCGACGACGAATGGCAGTACTACATCTCCGGCTTCGGGCGCATGGGCGTGTTCGCCGGCTCCGGACTGAACCGGACATTCGACTTCCAAGCCGGCGACGTCGGCTACGTCCCCTTCGCCTGCGGCCATTACATCGAGAACCTCGGAAACAAGCCACTGAAATTCCTGGAAATGTTCCGCAACCCGCTTTTCGAGGACATCTCGGCCACCCAGTGGATGGCCAACACACCCGCACAGGTCAGCGCTGACACCTTGAACCTCCCACAATCCATGATCGAGGCACTGCCGAAGGACAAACGCCCCGTCGTCGCATAACCCGACCGGAACGCGGCCGATGGCCGATAGCAGGTGCGAGCCGTCGCTCACCGTCCGCCGATTCGTGCCGACAGTGGGATGGTCACCTGCCCAACCCTGCCTGGTGCTACCACCTGCTCGATAGGCGAAACCCGTTAACAGTCAAGATGATTCGGAGGCAGAACCATGCGATTCGGAACCATCGGCGCAGGCGTGATCGGGCAAGCTCTCGCCCATCATGTCGTCAACGCCGGCTATCCCATCACTTTGTCCAATAGTCGGGGACCACACACTCTCGCCGGGGTCGTCGCCGACCTCGGCCCATTGGCCTCCGCCGGCACGGCAGCGCAGGCCGCAGAAGCTGACATCGTCTTTCTCGCCACGCAGTGGAGAGCGGCAACCGCGGTCCTGGACGCACTGCCGCACTGGAACGGTCGCGTCCTGGTCGATACGACCAATACCCTTGATGTCGTCGACGACAAGGTGATTCGCGTCGATATCGGCGACCGGACGAGTAGCGAAATCGTTGCCGAGCACGCCCCCGGGGCCAGGGTGGTCAAGGCATTCAACACGCTCTACGCCAGTTACATCGCTCCGGATCCGCGCCATGAGGCCGGTCGGCAGGTCATCTTCTACGCCGGTGACGACGCCGATGCCAAGACGACCTTCAGTGCAATCCTCGATGAATTCGGCTTTGCACCAGTCGACATCGGGGCACTGCGCGAGGGCGGCCGACTCATGCAAGTCGACGGAGGCCCGTTGTCCGGGCTACACGTCCTCGAACAGAACTGAGCCGACGCTCGTGCACGTCCAGCTCGCAACGCTGTGGCTTCGGAAAGTGCGGGTCGGTGTCGCGGGATTTGTTGGCTCCCAGTGGGATCGCGGGGTCGAGTACGGCGCGGAGGGCGAAATCGTAATTGATGCTGTAACTTGCCACCAGATGTTCGACGCGGCGTGGATCCGGCTCGTGGCCTTGGTATTCGAGGGCCGCTCAGTGGTAGCCGAGGGGCTGCGTACGAAATGCATCGCCCAGTTCTCCGAGGCCGACTTCACCGACGATCTCACGCGTATCGACGTACCCGCCCTTATCGCCCACTGTGACGAAGACACGATCGCGCCCATAGCCGCATCCGCACTGGAATCCGCCACACTGATCAAGAACGCGACCCCGCGCACGTATCCCGGAGCGTCGCAGGGGATCTGCGGCTCTGATGCCCGCTGCGGATCGCTCGCGTGCGAACTGCCGTGCGGTGTCAGCGCTCAGCACCGAGTTGCTGGATTTGTCCTGCACGGTGTGCCGGTAACCTGCGCTCCTGCGCGGAATGCTCCGGCGGGGAGCAGCGCTGTCGCCGCGGCGTGGGCCACCGCGAGTGCGGCATGGACCCCGTTGTCGGCGCCCTTGTCGAAGTCGTCGCCGGCGGTGGCCATCGTATTGGTGATGTGCGCGATGCACACCACATCGCGCTGCTGGGCGGTGGCGTAGGCGTAGAGGGCGGCGGCCTCCATCTCGACGCATGCGATGCCTTCGCGCTCGGCGGCCCGGATCGCGGACGCGGTCTCCCGGTACGGCGCATCGGTGGTCCAGGCCGACCCGGTGCGCACAGGCTCGTCCAGGCTGTCGAATGCCCGGTCGAGGCGGCGAAGCAGGTGGCCGGGCAAGATGCTCCAGCGACCGGGAGGCAGATAGTGTGCGCTGGTGCCCTCGTCGCGCCAGGCGCTTTCGATGAGTACGAAATAGGGCGGCTCGTCCATCCGGGTGATCTGGCCGGCCGAGGTGATGCTGAGGGTCAGCCGGACACCAGAGGCGGCGAGCTGCTCGGCGACCAGGACGGCGAACGGCGCTCCGACGGCCATGCCGACGATGCCGATCTCGATGCCCGGCCCCGCGGCGCTCGCGCCGGGCAGGTAGGTCGTCCACATCTCGGTGTGGTAGCAGGCCCAGCCCGGGTGGCGTTGCCCCCGGCCGGTGCGCGCCAGGTAACGGACGATGTCGCCGTCGGGGTCGAGGAGGCACACCGGCGGGACGGAGATGTCGGCAATACCGCGTTGCCGCCGTGCTTCCCGGAGCAGGTTCTCGGGGCGGAACACAGATTCCGCCGCATAGTCCTTGCCCGTTGTCAGCGGGTACGTCGGGTCCTGTGAGGTGGCCGGCGAGTGGCTGTCCGACTCGCGCATGCGATACCTCACCATCCTCGCGCCATCGCGGCCGGACTGGTCAGGCGCACGGGAAGACAGCTGCGGCGAGCATCCTCGCCCGCTGCTCGGTGAACCGGCTTCTCGGCGGACTCGGCCGCCGCCCCGACAACCGGTTCCATCCGTGCGTCCAGATCCATCATGATCCTTTCTTCAGTCCGGCCGGACGCCGCCACGTCGCCGCGACGACGACCACGGCGCATACGAAAACGGCTGCGCTGGTGTTGGTTCCGCCGAGCCAACTGGCTGTCCGGCCCGATTGCACGTAGAGTGTCGCCGCAGCCGCCGCGGCGAGTACGAGGGCCACCAATGCTGGTGGGCGGCCCCCCGATAGCGCGGCCATGAGCATCGCCGCCCCGGTCACCAGCAGCGCGAGCGCGCCGATGAGGTTGTAGTTGCCGAGCGAGAACTGCAGTGGCTCATAGCCGACAAACGCGCCCAGCGGCGCCCGCACCGGATGGTGCAGCCCGCCCAGCAGCGCCACCACCGAGACAACCACCAGCGCCACGCCCCATCCGCGCAGCAAGCGCGTGGCGCCGCGGTCCGCACGTACTGCGTCCACGGCGGCGAACCGTCCCGCCGGGGTGAACAGCAGCACCGCGTGTATCGCGATCAGCATGACGTAGGACCAGGGCCATTCGCCGGGCGCCTCGGCGACCGACAAGGCGATGGCCAGCGACTGGCCGATGCCCAGCAGCGCAGCGAACCGCACCGCCGTACCGGTCAGCAGCAACACCGCCAGCGCCGTCTCGACCACCAGCGTCAGCCAGCCGAACGCGGTGAACCACCGCAGCACGACATGCTCGACCAACCAACTGAACGGCGGCAACACCGGATGCTCGACCGCCTGCCGAGTGAAGTGGTACAGCGCAGTGTTGCCGTTGCGCCCGAAATCGGGCGGCAGCTTCCACACCACGTTGTACAGCCAGATCAGCCCGGCCAGGATTCGCAGGCACCCCACCGCGATCTCCGTCGCCCGCGCGGACACCGGATCGGTGCTGAGCAAAATCCCGGCCCAACGTGGCCGACGGCGCGTGTCCATGGCTCACAGTCTCGGCTGCCGACCCGAGTATGTCCCGCAGGCTGGGCCCATGGTCACCGTTTCGTCATGACTTTCGAGCGGCACCCGTAATTCCTACTCCATTTCGCTGACAGCCTGCTGGAATGCGGTGGCGGCACGGTCGAAGTAGTCGAACAGCATGGCGCGCTGTTCGGAGGAGTACCCGGAGATGATCTCGCCGATCTTGCCGCGAGCTGGCGCCAGCATCCGATCGAGCTCGGCGGGCTGGCCGATCGGTTCAACCACTACTTTGCGCCGGTCGCTCGCGTCCGGCACGCGACGGACATATCCCCCCTGCTCCAACCGGTCGATGAGGCGCGTCGTCGGACCCGTGGTAAGACCGGTGCGGGCAGATAGTTCCCCCGGAGTCATTGCACCGTCGAGGTCCAAGATATTGAGCGCGTACAGGTCGGTGGCGCCCAGGCCACACGCTCGCGCACCGGCCTGGGCATGCAGCAGCGCCGCGCTCAGATAGCGGCGATAGATCGCACTCGCTTCGGTGGATCGATCTTCCGTTGACATCGGCAGCCCCTTTCCATAATCTCTTCCTCTACAAAGATACTTCTTTGAAGATGAAGAATCTTAAACAAAGATAACACATGAGGAGTTTGCCGTGGTCAGCGACATCGGATACCGAACCGCAGAACGGCCGCCACAGGCTCTGATGACCGGCGCCAGCACCGGGATCGGCCGGGCATTCGCGATATCTCTCGCCGCGGCAGGCTACTCGGTCACCGCCGTAGCTCGCCGCCAGGACGCACTGGATGACCTACTCGCCGAACTCGGCAACGGGCACGATCGCCTCGCCGCCGACCTGGCCGATCCCGTCGGACTCGCAGTGGTCGACCGTGCCCGAAAGGCATTGTCCGACAAGGCCGGACCCGTTGTGCTGACCAGCCGGGCCAACAGGCTGACCACAGGCGCACTACGCCCGCTCCCCCGACGCGCGAGCCTGGCACTGCTCGCAGACTGAGATCCAGCCAGGGTTGACACCATCACACCACACCCGTAATCTCTTCTTCAGAGAAGATATTTCGTCAATGCAGCTACTTCTTCAACGCAGAAACCAGAGGGAACCGTCATGAACACCACCGCGCACACCGACATCGATGCCATCCGCGCCCTCATCGCCCGCAGCCAGGATGCCTGGAACCGCGGCGACGGCACCGCCTACGGCGCCTGCTTCACCGCCGACGCCACCGACGTCACCTATCCCGGCACCATCTACTGGGGCAGCGCGGAGATCGGCAACGCCCACCAGGTGCTGTTCGACAGCTTCCTGAAGGGCACCAAGCTGTGGACCGAGATCCTCGATATCCGCCGCTACGGAACCGATACCGCCGTCATCGTCTGCGCCGGCGAGTCGTCGAAGAAACAGCCGAAGAAGCTGGGCAAGCGCGCCACCTACACCGTGGTCCGCGACGCCGACGCCGAATGGAAGATCGCCGCGGTCCAGAAGACCCAGCGCAAACCGCTTCTGGAGGCCATCACCTTCAAATTCCAGCCCGCCAGCCGTCCGGCCCAGCGCTGACCTGGCCGCCATCACCGTCATCGGCGCCACCGGGCGCACCGGACGCCTCGTCGTCGAGCAGGCCCTTGCCCGCGGGCATCGCGTCACCGCGATCACCCGCCAGCCGTGGGCCGCCCCGCCGAATCAACCCGAATTGCGCACTGCCACAGTCGATCTCACCGATTCCGCCAAACTCACTGGACTGCTGAACGATCAGGATGCGGTCATCTCCGCGCTCGGCTCCGCCGGGCGCGGCCCGACCACCGTCTACTCCGCCGGCACCGCCGCAATCGCCGCCGCCCTGCCATCCCGCGCCCGGCTACTGGTGATTTCCTCGGCCGGGTTGCAGACACCAGCCGACGCCGGTCCGATCATCAGGGCCTTGGGCCGCCTGTTGTACCGGATCATGCACAGCACCTACGACGACATGCACCGCATGGAACGACAACTCGCCCGCAGTGACCTGACCTGGACTGCCGTCCGGCCCACCCAGCTCACCGACGCACCGGGCACCGACCGGCCCCGAATCTCCCTCGGCGCCACCGAACGCGTCGGAAACCGCACCACCCGAACCGACCTCGCCCGCTACCTCCTCGACGCCATCGACGATCCGCACACCCACCACACTGCGGTGGCGATCTCGTCGTCATGCACGTGCCGACAGCCGTGATCACCGCCCGCCGCGCGATGACCGCTGTGCCCGTGAACGGATAGGACAGGATATCGCTCATGACCGTCGCGCCGCCGATCCTCACCGGCACCCCCGGCTCGTTTGCCCACGGCGTTTTCCACCACCGCCACCCCAAACTCATCGAGCAGGTCCTCGCTGCCCATCCGTACGGATCGAACGAGCAAGCCGCACTTCATCAACTGCTCGACGAAAGCACCCACGGTGTCATCGACCACCTTCCAGAATCGGCGGCCGACTGGGAACAATGGTCCGATTGGGGCCGCGGAATATGGGGACGGACCTGGGCCGACACGCCATTCCTCTGGGCCGAGAGCTTCTTCTACAAACGGCTCCTCGAAGCCGTCGGCTACTTCCGGGCCGGTGTGTGGCACGGGATCGACCCATTCGAACCGACCAAGACCGCTGAACTCAGTAGCACAACAGTCAGCGACGAACTCGCCGCGCTCGACGACCTGCCACGCCTCGACGAGGAAAACAGACGTAACTCGCTGCTCCTATCAGCGCTGTGGGGCAACCAAGCAGACCTCGGATTCCGACTCACCACCGAGACACGACACCGATCATCGAAACTCCTCGTCGACGACAGCGCAGCGCTGTGGACCCTCATGGACAACGCCGCTGCCGCGACCGTGTGCGTCATCGCCGACAACGCGGGCCGCGAACTGCTGCCGGACCTTGTCCTTGTCGACTACCTGCTCACCAACCAACTCGCCGAACACGTCGTCCTGTACGTGAAACCCCATCCATACTACGTTTCCGACGCCACAATGACCGACGTTCTGGCAGCACTTCGCAGGCTCCGCGCCGCATCCGAAGTCCAGGCACACACGATCGGCCTGCGGCTGTGGCAGGCATTGTCCAAGGATCGCCTGATCGTGCGCACGCACAAATTCTTTTGCGCCCCACTGCCATTCCACGCGATGCCAGACGATCTGAGAGCGGAACTGGCAACCGCGACGATCACAATCCTCAAAGGCGACCTGAACTACAGACGCCTCGTCGGCGATCGAAAATGGGCCCCGACCACATCATTTCGCGATCTGGTCGACTACTTCCCCTCCCCCGCCGCTGTATTACGAGCCCTCAAATCCGACGTAATCGTCGGACTGGCATCCGAAGACGTCGAAGCCCTGGACGGCACCGACATCGGATGGCGCACCAACGGCGAACACGCAGTCATCCAACTGGATCAACGCCTTCAGTAGGAAGCGGAAGATCGACAATGTTCGTAGCCGACCCCGAACCGGCGAGCACGCAGTTTCAATTCAGTAACCTTCCTTTTCTCGCCGCACTGAAGTGCAGTCGTTGATTTCGTTGATCTGCCGCCCATCACAGCCAGTAGCAGCAATTGCCATCGCAGAGGTTCGCAGGATGAAAAGCGAATTCCGTAGTGTCACAGCCGCGGTCGTGGTGTTCGTGATGCGCAGCGGCACTCTTCGGAGACCGTCATCTCCTCCAGAACCGTTGTAGCGCAGGGGCGAAGCATCACCCGTTATGTTTGTCGCGCCAGGTTATCCATTTCCGCAGGGGTTCGAGGTCGTAGTTCGGTCCGCCGATGGTCCACGTGAACAGCGTGAACCCGAGCTCACGGAGTTCATCGGGCGTGGCCATGGTGTCCGACCGCTCGGCCGGGACCGCAGGAGACGGCACAATCTGGCTGGAGTGTTCGATCTCCTTCGGGTCGCGCCCAATCGCGCGGCAATGCCCCTCCAGCACATCGATCTTGCGGCGCAAGGTATCCGAATCGCCGAACGCATGCCAGATATCGGCATGCTCCGCGACGATCCGCAGCGTCTTCTTTTCGCCGCCGCCACCGACCAGCACGGGAATCTTGCGGGTGGGCGGCGGGTTGAGCCGGGCCAACCGGTTCTCGATGCGCGGCATCGCAGCTGCAAGGTGGTCGAGGCGCTGGCCCGCGGTGCCGAACGTGTACCCATACTCGTCGAAGTCCTTCTGCCACCAGCCCGAACCGACCCCGAGGATGAGGCGGCCGCCGCTGATGTGATCGACGGTACGCGCCATATCGGCCAGCAGATCCGGGTTGCGATAGGCGTTGCAGGTGACGAGGGCACCGATCTCCACTCGGCTGGTGGATTCGGCCCAGGCCCCCAACACCGTCCAGCATTCGAAGACCTTGCCGTTGGGGTCGCCGTCGAGCGGGAAGAAGTGATCGTAGTTGAAAACAATGTCCACGCCGATGTTTTCGGCTTCCGCAGCGGCACGACGGATCACGTCGTACTCGGCATGCTGTAGCTGCAGGTGTACGGCAATTCTTATCGGCCGATCGGTTGACGTCATGATCAAGGTCCTTTCACGCGAATTCTTCAATGATCAATTCATCTGACGTATCGTTCTGTTGATGCATCGGCGAATTGCGCTGGTTTGTGGTGTTGACCGAAACCGGACATATGACAGACGTCGCAGCAGAACTCGATATCAGTCAACCCACGCTGTCGTGAGCATTAGCGCGTCTCGAACACCAAGGCGGCGCGCCGCTGTTCGATCGGGTCCACCGTCGAATACACCTCAACGCCTACGGGCGCATCATGGTGGAACACGCACACCGCAGTCTTGCAGAAGTGTGATTGGCCAGTGAGCAAATCACCGCCCTACGCGATCCCGACAGCGGCACCGTGCGACTAGCGTTCGTGCGTTCAGTTGCCAGCTGGCTGGTTCCGGACCTGCCACGCCGATTCCGCAGCGAAGCACCTCGGGTGCAGTTCGATCTGCGCGAGGCCGCAGGCCATCAAGTCTTCGAGCTTCTCACGACAGGGGAAGTTGACCTTGCGACTGCAGATGTCCCACCCCCACCACGAAGCGAGGATGCTATGACAGACATCACCCTCGAGACACCCCATGGAGACATCGACGCCGTGCTCGAGATCCCGACAGGAGACGGACCCAGGCCGGGCGTCGTCGTTCTCCACGACGGATTCGGACTGCGCGAACCTCACCGCGAGATCGCACGTCAGATGGCGGAGCACGGATACCTCGCCATCATCCCGAACCTCTTCGCCCGCGGCGGAGTGCTCCGCTGCATGCTAGGGGTCTTCAGAGACCTCATGGCATACGAAGGCCAAGCCTTCGAGGACATCGAGGCGGCACGGAAGTTACTGTCCGATCGACCTGACTGCACCGGAGCGATCGGCATCGCCGGATTCTGCATCGGCGGCGGGTTCGCACTCGTGGCCTCCACGAAGGGCTTCGGCGCATCGTCGCCCTTCTATCCACCACCCCTGCACAGCAGGTACGCCGAAATCGTCGACGGCGCCTGCCCCATCGTCGCCAGCTTCGGCCAACACGACCCGATGAACCGAGGCAGCGGCCCACTCCTCGAGAAAGTGCTGACTGAAAAGGGCATCCCCCACGACGTGAAGACCTACCCCGACACCGGGCACAGCTTCGCCGACCGAGCACCCCTCCAAACGCTCGCCCGCATCACGGGATTCGGTCAAAACGAAGCAGCCAGCACGGACGCATGGCGCAGGGTCTACGCCTTCTTCGACCAGCACCTGCAAACCACCACACCGCGAACCGCGGACTCTTGACGGCCGGCGAACCGCAGAGTCTGGCTCTGAGCCGTCCGACCGCACCCTGTGATCGGGGGTCACGCCACCCCTGCGTGGCTTTGACTACGCCGGTGCTGACCGGTACCGCACAGGTGGCAGCTAGCGCGCCGTCGGCCCGAACGTGGAGTCGTGTGCCTCCGGCCGACAGCCCGACGGCGGCTCGCTCGAGCCGCAATGCCGTCGCCTCCGAACGAGCGCGGCGGACCGTCGACCACATCGCCGAAGCGACGTAGCGTCGATGGGGTGATTGTTCCTGAGCACCTGCCGACCACCGTCGGCGAGTTACGCGCGGGCGGCCATCTGCCGCGCAGCGTGAAATCCGAGATTCGCGAGAACCTGTTGTCCCGGTTGGGTTCCGGCGACGATCCGTGGCCGGGCATCGTCGGCTTCGATCGGACCGTCCTGCCACAGCTGGAACGCGCGCTGCTGGCCGGCCACGATGTCGTGCTGCTCGGTGAGCGCGGCCAGGGCAAGACCCGGCTGCTGCGCACCATGATCGGCCTGCTCGACGAGTGGACACCCGTCATCGCAGGTAGCGAATTGGGCGAGCACCCACTCGCACCGATCAGCCCTGCAGGTCGCCGACTTGCCGAGGAAATGGGCGAAGATCTGCCGGTCACCTGGCGGCACCGCGCCGAGCGCTATGCGGAGAAACTGGCTACGCCGGACACCTCCGTCGGTGACCTGATCGGCGATGTCGATCCGGTCAAGGTGGCCGAGGGCCGCCGCCTCGGCGATCCGGAGACCATCCACTTCGGACTCGTACCGCGCGCTCACCGCGGCATCGTCGCCATCAACGAACTGCCCGACCTCGCCGAACGCATCCAGGTCGCGCTGCTGAATGTGATGGAGGAGCGCGATATCCAGGTCCGCGGTTACACCCTCCGCCTACCTCTCGACGTGCTGCTCGTCGCCACCGCCAATCCCGAGGACTACACCAACCGCGGCCGGATCATCACCCCGCTGAAGGACCGTTTCGGCGCGGAGATCCGCACCCACTACCCGCTCAGCGTGGCGGCCGAGGTCGCGCTTGTCCGACAGGAGGCGGAATTGGTGGCCGAGGTCGGCGACCCGCTGATCGAGGTGCTCGCCCGGTTCGTCCGGCACCTGCGCGACTCCTCGGCGATCGACCAGCGGTCAGGTGTGTCCGCACGATTCGCGGTCGCCGCCGCCGAGACGGTGGCGGCTGCCGCATTGCGCAGATCGGCGCTCACCGGCGAACGGCCCGCGGTCGCGCGTCCCGTCGACTTGGAATCCGTCCCCGCAGTATTGCGCGGCAAGCTGGAATTCGAGTCCGGAGAGGAAGGACGTGAGCAGGAGCATCTCACGCACCTGATGCGGCGTTCGTTCGCCGAGGCCGGGAGTGCGCTGCTCGGTGGACTGAACCTACGGCCGTTGGCGGAGGCGGTCGGTAACGGCCACCTGGTCACCACCGGCGAACGGGTGCCGGGCAAGGATGTCCTTTCCGCGTTGCCGGAACTGCCCGTCCTGCACGAGGTCGCACGTCGGCTCGGCGTCGGCGCCGATGAACCGCCGGCCCGGATCGCGTCGGCGGTCGAATTCGCACTGGAGGCCCTCTACCTGGCTCGCCAGATAGCCAAGGACTCCGACGACGGCGTTGCGGTTTATGGCTCATGACCGCCCCCGACCGCTACAACTACGGGCCCTACCACGACGGGCCCGATCCACTAGCGCCTCCGCTCGATCTGCGTGCGGCATTGGACCAGATCGGTCGCGACGTGATGGAGGGCAGCTCACCGCGCACCGCGCTGGAGGAGCTGCTGCGCCGCGGTATGCGCGAAATGCGGGGGCTCGATGAGCTCACCCGGCAGGTGTGGCAGCGCCGCACGGAGATCACTCGACGACACCGACTCGACGGCACCCTGCAACAGGTCCGCGAACTACTCGAGCAGGCCCTCGAAGCCGAGCGTCGCGAACTGTTTCCGAATCCCTCCGACGACGCCCGGTTCGCCGAAGCGCAACTGGACGCATTGCCACCGAGCACCGCGGCCGCCGTCAACGAACTGGCCGAATACCAGTGGCGGTCCGAAATCGGCAGGGAGAACTACCAGAAGATCCGCGACCTGCTCGGTCAGGAACTGCTCGAATCCCGGTTCCAGGGGATGAAACAGGCCTTGGCGAACACAACTCCCGAGGATGTCGAACGCGTCGGACGAATGCTGTCCGATCTGAACGACCTGCTCGCGGCGCATGCGCGGGGCGAGAACACCGAACAGCGGTTCGCCGAATTCATGGCCGAGCACGGCGAATTCTTCCCGGAGAATCCGCGCGATACCGATGAGCTGATCGACGCGCTCGCCGCCAGGTCCGCGGCCGCACAACGCATGCTGAATTCCATGTCCGCCGAGCAGCAAGCCGAACTGGCCGAGCTGATCGGACAGGCGTTCGGCGATCCGCGCATTGCCCAGCAAGTCGCCGCCCTCGACGCCGCCCTGCGGGCGCTGCGGCCGGGCGAGGACTGGGACTCCACGCAGCGGTTTCGCGGCAACGACCCGTTGGGCCTCGGTGCGGGCACCCAGGCCCTGCAGGATCTCGCCGAACTGGACGCGCTCGCCGAGCAGCTCAGCCAGTCCTTTCCGGGAGCCAGCCTCGAGGATATCGATCTGGATGCCCTGTCCCGCCAACTCGGCGACGACGCGCGCGTGGACACCGCTCGACTGGCCGAATTGGAACGCGAACTGCGTAGACAGGGCGTATTCGAACGGGCGCCGGACGGCTCGCTTCGGTTGACGCCCAAGGCTTTACGGCGACTCGGCGAGACCGCACTGCGCGCGGTCATCGGACAGTTGCGGTCTCGGCGCGGCGAGCGGGATACTCGGTTGGCCGGTGCCGCGGGCGAGCCGACGGGCGCCACCCGGGCCTGGCAGTTCGGCGATACCGAACCGTGGGACGTACCGAGGACCGTACGCAATGCGGTGCTGCGGTCGATGTCGGTGGGCCGTGGCAGCGTCACGCTGGACGTTTCCGATGTCGAGATCATGGAAACCGAGCAGCGCTCGCGCGCCGCCGTCGCGCTCTGCGTCGACACCTCGTGGTCGATGGTGCAAGAGGGTAGGTGGCTGCCGATGAAACGCACTGCGCTCGCGGTACATCAGTTGATCAGCACCCGATTCCGCTCCGATGCACTGAGCCTGATTACCTTCGGTCGGCATGCCACCACCGTCGATATCGGCGAACTGACTGCGCTGGAAGGTGTTTGGGAGCAGGGCACCAATCTGCACCACGCACTGCTGTTGGCCGCACGCCATTTGCGCAGACATCCGGACGCGGTGCCCGTCGTGCTCGTTGTCACCGATGGCGAGCCGACCGCGCACTTGGAGCCGGACGGTGCGGCGTACTTCCACTGGCCGACCGCACCGCGTACCCTGGCCGTGACCATGGCCCAGGTCGACGCTCTGGCGAAACTGGGCGCATCGGTCACCGTCTTCATGCTCGGCGACGACCCCAGTCTGGCCGCATTCGTCGATGTGGTGGCCCGCCGCAGCGGCGGTCGCGTGGTGGCCCCGGATCTGGACGGACTCGGGGCCGCGGTAGTCAGCGACTACCTGCGCGGCAGGCGCGGGTGATCCGCTCGGCGCGCTAGTCGCTCACCATGACCACCTTTCCCGTGGCGTCGTGTCCTCCTGGTATCGCACGGCCGCGGTATTTCGGTGAATGGATAGGTCCGGTCGATGACGGGTCAACGCGATTCAAGACTCGACTTCGGCGGCCACTTGCGCATCCTCCCGTACGGCGCAGATGCGGTATGGACAGCACCAGGGCGGAGGGTCGGGGCGGCCGAACGGATCAGCGAGTGGCTCGGCGGTGACTGGCTTGCGTTCGACCGGCAACTCAACGTCCCCGAACAGTTCGATGCTCTGCATGCACTGGTCGAGCAGCTCGGCCCCGGCTCGGCGGCGGCGGTGGCGATCGGTTGGCACGCGCACACCCCCGACGGGGTGCCGCTATTCCACGCCGACGGCCGCCCGGTTGTCGAAGCTGGCCACTCGATCGCAGTGGTCTACCCGCTCGAGGCCACCGGCCCGGTGTGGTGGGACCCGTTGACAACCGATACTTGGGACCGCCCACCAGCGCACTTTGCCGACCGCGCTGCCGACCTGCACGCGATTCCGCTCCAATCCGATGGGAGTCCGCTTCATGCAAGAACCGATCACGACCGAACAGCAAGCCCGCGCATATCTAGCGATGGCATTGGGAGGACATCACCAGTACCGGATGTTTCCGTTCGAGCTGGGATGGGTGGTCTATCAGCAGCTGGGGGACGAGCAGATCCGCCAGGGACGTTACCTCGGCCTGACGAAGCTGGTGCTCAACGCCCAGACCGGGGTGATCTTGGAGTTTGCCAGCTTGCCGGTGGACATCGTGGTGGAGACCTACCTGTCGGCGATCAGGGAAGGCACGCGGATGCCCGCATATCAGATCTACCCGCACAGGATCAGAGTGCATCTGGAGTTGACCGACGAGGAGCCGGACACGGTGGAGTACCGGATCCGGCTCGAGTGGCTGGAGGATCCCGGACAGTCGACCCCGCCATACCAGCTCGTGATCGACAAGCACACCCTCTCGGTGCAGCCGAGCGATCCCATGTCGATGCTGGCACTGTCGTGGGCCCAGATTCGCAACCACACGGACGGGAGCTGGCCGACTCACGGGATGCTCGAGTACTAGAGCCGGACCCTGCGGTCTCGGTCGATTCGCCTGCGCAGAAATCGACGTTGGGGATGCCCCAGGAGGCCTACCTGGAATTGCGGAACTCCGTGCTTGTCATTGGCACACGCGACTGCTTGGGCTGTGTACCCGTTGGCCGAGAAGAGCAGCATTTCGAGGTGATGTCTGCGCCCGCGGGCACCGTACAGCTTTTTGACATCGAGACAAGGGCGGTGTGCCATTCGACTCGAGCGATGGCCCGGGAACTGGTCACATCGATTCCGCCATCGGCTACGCGGGGTGTGACTTTGGCATCGGGTATCCGAGGGCGCGCATGTGTTGGGCCGCAGAGTTCTCAGCCGCTTCGAACGACGGGATGTTCAGCACCCGTACCTCAGCTCCACACATCCGACTACTCGCCCCGATCACCGATGGTTTTGGCGCCTGCGCCGAAGAGCGGTTTCATCTTGCCCCGGCAAGGTCCGATGTACCAGCGCTGCAACCGATTTGCTGTGATTGTGACGCGGGCGGAATATGCTGGAGTCCATTACTGGATCGGATCGGTTGCTGTGCCGTCGACGGAACGAGTACCGAGTACCCCGTACGGCACGGTTGTCAGTCAGGACATCGCGGGTTTCCGCGGTCGGGGCCACCCGCGAAGAGAACTGTTCGCTCCTCGTCGGTGGGCTGGACAAAGAACAATGCCTGCCAAAGCAGTTCACGGCCGTCGATCCATCCACCGTCCCCGCACAAGATCACCCAAGGGCTGGAACTGTCATCGACAGAAACTAGACAGGTCCCGCGACAGTCGAATACGCGATCTCACCCGTCCAGTGTCGTGGATGCCCGCGAAAGGCACCGCCGTACAGGCGATCCGAGCAAAAGACATCCCCTGGTGCGCGCCAACTCTAGTTCGATCTCGAGTTTCGGGAAGGTGTCCTCTTGCTCTGGATGAACAGATTGCGGCGGAAGTCGTTCAGGATCATGGCAGGCCGTGCACGCTCACGGAGCCAAACGTAATCCGGCGAGAGGAATAAGTTTGAATCCATGACGGGATGGCGTGCGCTGACCGATGGCGAGATAGTCGAATTGGCTACCGGCTTGCGGTCGTTGGACTGGTCGTGGCAGCTGCAAGAGGTGCCCGCGATAGCAGCGAAGTTCGACTGGAAGGTATTGATGACCCGAGCGGATTGGGTCATGCTCGACTGCGGTTTCGGGCTGAGCAGCGGTGCGGTAACCGGCCGCGACGGGGTGGCCGAGTCCATCAAGTTGAAGGTGACCGACTCCGCAAGCGAGGACGCGACCGGCCGAGCAATGGTGCGTGACGCGTTCGTCAGGATGACCGAGGCCATAACCGGCGCCCTCGGCGAACCGACCGCCCGCATACCCGGGGAAACCGCAGAAATCCGTTGGGCTTTCCCGGAAGCAACATTGCTCCTGAAGAATCTGAGTCTCGCACATACCGTCCAATTGATGTATCAGACGAACGCCTCGCTGGCGGCTTTCGACAGATCCATCGAATTCGAACAGCAGGGCCTGATGTGACGGGTTGGGCGGAATTCAGCGAGCGACTGGCCGAGCAGTTAGCTGTGTTGCCGGCGGGTGCGATTGTCAAGATCGTAGAAGCGGGAGCACCCCCAAGCCACCAGCGGTTCGCGCAGTTCGCGCAATCCGACAGCGAGCTACTGGCCGAATTGGTGGGCGATGAGTTTCTCGAACCCGCCGCACGGCCAGACGAAACGGGACACCGCGTGATCACCGAGGCGGGCTGGCAGGAACCCGATGCCGACCACGGTCCCTACTGGTGGATCGAGCTGCCATGGCCGGTCTATTCAGCCATATACCGCCAGCTGGCGGCGATGGTGGTGACCGGACTCCGTGACGCATTCCGAATCACCGACCCGGGGTCCTTGACCTACACCGCATGGAACAAGAACGCGGACGAACGCGACCTAAACCTGCCACTGCTCGGGCTGGCACGTCAGGATTGAACGGTTGCCATCCGAGCTTTGAGACAAGGAGGCCATGACCTTGGCGCTGTACGCAGAAATCGAGAAAATTGAGGAAGACGAGGAGCAAGTTCGCTACCGGTACACGGATATACAGGGCAGTCAGTACACGTTGGCCCTGAACAAGGCCACCGAGGTAATCGCGTCGGAGAACGGCGCCGACGATATGCTCTATCGGGCCGTTGCGAGAAAGATCGCAACGGTATGGCTGGACAGTGGAGCAACACCCGAGCGCCTCGTAGTGCAGTCGTGAAGGCAACATCCGGAGGCCTTGAATGAAACTGACACGGCGGTTTCGCCTGGTCACAACTGGTCGGCTCGATCAAGCTCAACTCGAGGAACTTGGAGCGGTCATCGGGCTTACCCTCTCGGGTACTGCCGAGGATGCCGTGGGCAGCGAATTGGGGTGCCGGGTCCGAAACCACCCGCGATACCCGTCAATTCGCGCCACCACTATCACGCTGGTGCGCACCGGCGCCGATGAATGGTCCATCACTATTGATGCCCTCCCGTTTTCCGACATCTCGACATCGATCGGGCTCGTCGAAGTCGGTTGCCGCGCAGCAGGACTGACTGTCACCGGTCGGCACGTATCAGCGGACGCAACGGTAAGCGACGCAGCGCCCAGCCCGGCCTTACTGGAGCGCGCACGCAAACTTCTGGAAGAATCGAGAACACGAATGTGGGGTACGACCTTCACATTCGGCACACCGCCCCCCGAAGCGCCACGAGCGCGTATCACTTCCGAAGACGACCTGACACTCGACTACGCGGCGGCCATCGAAGAGCTGCTGACACGCCCCGCAGTCCGACCTGCGTCGAAACCCCTCTTCGTCGCCGACCACATACCCGTCGCGCGGCCCACGCCGCGGCCCATTGGATGGCAGGCATTGTCCGACAACGAGATCGCCGATCTCGCCGAGAAACTGCGCACGCTGGTCTGGTCATGGCGAATGGACGATCTACTGCGCTTGGTGATCGTATTCGGTTGGCAAGACCCCACGATCCACTCGCCGGACCGGGTTCAGTTCGCCTCCGGTCTCGGCCCGGACACCGTCGACATCATCGGCTTCGATAGCGACGCGGTACGCATCGAAGTCACCGTCACCACCCAGGCGGCTGGTACACCGGACTCCCGCGATGACACGTTGGCGGCTTTTGCCCGGATGGCGGACGTACTGACCGGATCCCTCGGTGAACCAAGCGCTCGCCTCGACGACAGGATTCCCGAAATCCGCTGGGCCGGTCCGGAAACAACCCTACGACTGATCGACTTCCACTACACGGTTCGGTTACAGCTGGTAACCAACGACTGGCTCAACGCCCTCGACCAGGGGGATTGACAACGCCCGTCGACCAGAAACGCTGGTCGTCCCGCGCATCTCGCGCAAGCGAGGGTGGCGGCTGATGCGGGCGGCTGGGTTGCGTTGTAAGCATCCGAAGCCGTTCCGGCGCACCATGATTCGCGGTGGGAAACGGTCGATGCGTCCGATGGATCGCTGGGGTTTTCGACGATGCGCGGAGACATGGGTTTTCCCAAGGCCTTTGACCGCTCTCGAGTTTCCGACTCCGGGCGCACCGCTGCGATGGACTTCCACGCAGCGGCTCCGCGCTGGCAAAACCGCTGCAACCTGCTGACCAGACCGCCAGCGTTGAGATCCTCCCCCGACTGTGGTGGTTCAGCGATGGACTGTGTCGAGTGTTAATACTGGCTCAGCGGGTCGGTGCGTTGTGCGAGTGGTCGTGACCATCGGTTGTCGTCCACGTTGGAAGGCGCTCACGGGCGGACAGCCACTCACGTGGTATCCCGACGATTTCGCCTCGACGCCCTGTTCCCGTGTGGGCGGCCACGATTCCGCCGACGATTGCGGCGGTGGTGTCCACATCGCCGCCCGCTTCCACACACGCGATGATGGCGGCCGGGTAATCCGCGAGAAAGGTCGCGGCGGCCCACAGTGCGAACGGTACTGTGTCTTGAGCGGTGACCCGGGAACCGTTGCCCAGTTCGTAGGCCGCTTCGGCGACCGATCGGTCCAACAGCTCCCGGGCACGGCGAACACCTGCCGCGACCTGTCCGTCGACCACGTACGGTTCGACCGCTTGTAAGAGTTCGAGTGCCGTACAACCCGTTTCACGGGTCATCGCGGCATGGCTCGCCGCGACCGCGACTGCCATGGCGCCGACGATCGCCTCCGGGTGCCGGTGGGTGACCTCGGCGGACAACGCGGCTTGCAGCGCCGCGCGGTGCGGGTCTCCTGCGAAGAACGCGCCGAGGGGAGCGACCCGCATCGCCGCCCCGTTCCCCCAGGAGCCACGCCCATCGAACGAGGCGCCCGCCGCCTCGGCCCAGGGTCGGCCGTCGCGAATCTCGTGCAGCACAACAACTGTGCCACCGCTGTAGCCGCGGTAGGGTTCGCAGCGGTCAGCGAAGGCGGCCGCCAGCGCATTGCGGTCGATGCCGCCGCGTCCGCGGATTTCCGAATAGACCGAACAGGCCATCTCGGTGTCGTCGGTCCATTGCCAGGGGGCGGCAGGTGGGCGTCCGTCGATCAGATCCGCCAGGGAACGGCCGGGCACAAAGAACTGGGCGCCGAGCGCGTCACCGACGGACAAGCCGTCGAGGCTGTCGCGAGCAGTATCGGCAGTCGAAGTCATACCGTCCCGGATTGTGCCAGTGCCGACCGCCTACCAGCAACCGTGTTCGCCATCTCTCTGTACCCGCCAGGTCAAAAGCCGCGCTCGCGTTCGCGGCGGCCTCGGTCGAATGCACCCGCACCCGCACCGCCGCGCAGGTCGCGCGCCGCCGCGTTGTGTCCGCGGGAAATTCGCGCCCACCCGATTTCGGAGCGTTCCCGCCGCGTCGCCCGTCACCCCGGTCGGCCGCCCTTCAGGCGGGTCACCCGACCAGCCGCCCCCTCGTATCGAGTAACACGCACGCGCGTTTCGGGGTGGGGTTCGTTTCCTTCGCGAGACCCCACAATCGCAGTGACCGAATCCGCGTTCCTCGACGCCATCGCCCACCCCGACTACCTGTTCACCGTCGACGCCGCCGCCGCACGCACATTCCCCGCCGCGCTCGCGCTCGCCACTCCGGAGGATCGGGTGTTCCTCGACGAGCTGGCCACGACATCGACCCGCTACGAGACCCTGCGCCCTGTCTGCCGAGCCGCGTTGGTCAGGAATGTCCGGCGATGATGACCTCGGGAATGCCGGTGCCGAGCGGAACCGCCCGACACGTCGGAGCCGGGGCGTGGACCGGATCCAGCGTCCGCAGCAGCAGCTCCTGCACGAATGCGTCGTAGACCATGTGGAAGTGACCGGTCTGGTCGGCCGCGCACTCGTCCTGCAATACGATGTTCTGCACGTTCGAGCCGTGCAGTGCGATATTGCTGAACGGCTGGATCATCTCGTCGACCCGGCTGCCGATGGTCACGTAGTGCGGGCCGGGCACGGTGTCACCACCCGCATTGAGTTCGACCATCAGCGGCGACCCCTGCACCTGCTGCACCGCCGCGAGCGATGTGACCTGCGCGAAGGCCGGTAGCGCGCCCGGAATCGCCTGCGCTACCGGCACCAGTCCGTACATGACGCCGCCATAGCTCGGCGATGCCAGGCCGATCCACTGACCGATCTTCGGAGCGCCACCGAGCTTGTTGACGTAATAGCGAGTCACGGTGGCGCCCTGGGAGAATCCCACGACATCGACCTGGGTGGCGTTGGTGGCAGCCAATACCTGATCGACAAATGCGCCGAACTGGTGCGCACTCACCACGATGTCCTCGGTGCCCCAGGTGTCTTTACCCGGTGCTCCACCGTAATTGAGCGCAAAGACGCAGAAGCCGAGCGCCGAAATCTGCGGTCCGATGGCCGCGTAGTCGGAGTAGGCCGAGGAATCGGTGCCGTGCGCCAGAATGACCGGACGGGGATGCTCGCCCGTCGGCTTGCAGTCGAAGTTGTTGGTATTGGCCGGGGCCGCGTTCTTGTGCGACTTCTGATAGACCGCGGCGGCCAGATGGTCCGGCTGGGCGGGACCGGTTTCGGTGGGTATATCCGGCGCGCGATATCCGGGGATCTCCGCACTGACCGACGGGGGATTGGTTGGTTCGGCGCCTGCTACCGGGACCGCGCCGGAGCCGAAAAAGACGGCTCCGGCCAAGACACCGGCAGACACCACACGCCTGAACTGTGACACTCCCCAACCCCACGACCCGATCGGCTGTTCCATATCACAATGATTTACCCGATCGGCTCGAAAAGTGCACGCTCAGGTGATGTTTCACATTGCCCCTACTTTTCGGGGGCGTCGTCATCCGCGAGAATGCGGTACAGCGATTTGCGCGCCTCGGTGAGCACTTCCGCGGCCCGTGTCGCCTGCTGCGGGGTACCCGCCGCGGCGACCTGTGCGGCCGCACCCATCAGCTGTCCGATGAGCGCGCGCAGATCCATCGCCTGAGTGCCGACATCCTCTTTGACATCGGCCCAGGGATCGCCGAGCTCGTCCCGATGCTCGGCGACGTAGGTCTCGCCCGCGTCGGTGAGCTTCGCGGTCTTGCGACCGGCGACGCGCTCGATGAGCAGCAGCCCCTCGTCCTCGAGCTGCGCGAGCGCCGGGTAGATGGATCCCGGGCTCGGACGCCAGACATCATCGCTGCGCTCCCTGATCTGCTGGATCAGCTCATAGCCGTGCATCGGACGCTCGGTCAGCAGCAACAACACCGCGGCACGCACGTCACCGCGCCTGCCGCGGCCACCGCGGCCGCGGCCACGTCCGAATCCCGGACCGAAACCAGGACCGAAGCCCGGTCCGAACTCGGGTCCGAAACCATGCCGCCCACCGCGGCGATGCTGGCGACAACCGGCGTCGCCCTCGTCATGACCCGGCTTCCGCCAGCGGCCACGACCCCTGAATTCTCCGTATTCGATGTTTTCCATGTCAGCCTCCTGGGGGCTCTTGCGTTTATCTCACAGTATCGACGATATATCGGCAATGCATCGCACGCAAGAGTGGTCAACGACACGAACCAACCAGTCTCTTCAAACCGAACAGGCCGCACATGTCCTCCGCCAGTTGATCTGAGGTACCGCCAGCGTGTCTGAGGCATGTGCATGGTTTCTGCCATTAAGTTGAGGCAGATCGTTGCCGGATGCGCTTGTGGGGGTTCTTCGTTGGTCGGTGTTGTCGCTGCTGTTGCTGGCGTTGACGATGGCTGCTGGGTGGAGTTCGTCACTAGGGACGGTGGACAATGTCGGCGCCCCTTGGTGTCGTGTGTAGCGGTGCGGTTCGAGGACATGGCACCAGTTCGGGGATTTCCGTCGTTTCGGGGTCAGAAGAACTTTCCGGGGTTGTGGTGGTCGGCGACGATGGGGTCGCATGTCGGCTACGAGTCGTGGCTGGAGCGGGACTGGCTGATGGCCTTCGATTCGTCACCGGAGGTGGCTGGTGTTGCGTCCCAGCCGTTTCGGCTGGCATGGCTGGTGAACGGCAAGACCAGGCACCATGTCCCTGACTACTTCCTGCGACTGCACGATGGCGGTGTGGTTGTGGTGGATGTCCGCCCGGATTCTCGGATCGACCCCGACGATCAGGCTGTGTTCGACCGGACCGCGGTGATATGTGAGTCGGTCGGCTGGCAGTATCGCCGGGTCGGTGAGATGGGTGTGGTTCGTGCGGCGAATTTGCGCTGGCTGTCGGGTTACCGGCATCCGCGCTGTCGTCGGCCTGGGTTGATGGCACAGTTCAGTGAGGTGTTTGCTGCGCCGCGGCCACTGGCCGATGGTGTCGCCGCGGTTGGTGACCCGATTGTTGTGTTGCCGACCTTGTTTCATTTGTTGTGGCGCCAGGAATTGTCCGTCGATCTCGAGAAAGCGCCACTCGGACCGGACACGATCATCGGCGGTGATCGGCAGTGACCGCCCGTGTCGACGTGCTTGAGGCCGGAAGCCGATTCCGCACTGGCGGACGGGAATTCGTCGTCGTCGAGCTGGTCGGAGCCGAGACGAGGTTGCGGGATGTGACCGGAATCGAATCGACGGTGGCTGTGTCGCAGATCCTCGCCGATGCCAGCTTCGAGTTGCTGACTGGGCGCAAGCAACCGCCACTGCCTCCGTCCGGACAGATTGGCGATCTGCCGCCTGATGTCGTCGAGCATGCCCGATGGTGGGAGCGGCACATCATCGAATTATTGACCGGGCGGGGACCGGATGCGCCGCCATCGGTCCCGGTGAATCCGTCTTACGACCCGGCGACAACCACGATGCGACAGCGTGAGCAGGCCAAGGTCGGCGAGTTCGCTGCGGCGGGGACGCCGGTCAGTTTGGCGACAGTGCAGCGGATGCGCCACGCCTACGAACGCGAAGGATTCTGGGGGCTCGTCGACCGCCGGTTCGCACGCCGCGCCTCTGCGACCGGGCGGATCGACCCCCGGATCGTCGATGCGACCCGAACAGCAATCGCCGGGGAAACGGATCGGTCGACGGGCACGGTCGCCCGCCTGCGGCGGCGGGTCGCTCAGCTGCTGACCGAGCTGCACGGGTCCGATGCTCCCCCGCTGCCACCGGAGCGCACGTTCTATCGCCTGGTCGCCCGTCTCTCGGAGGGGAAACACACTTTCGGATCGGCCAAGACCCGGCGGTCCTTGGCGAAACAACCGGACGGACCGTTCAGCACGGTTACGGCTGCACGACCGGGTGAGATCGTGCAGATCGACTCCACCCCGCTCGATGTCCGGGTCGTGCTCGACGACGGCACGATCGATTCGGTGGAGCTGACCGGGATGGCCGATCTGGCGACCCGGTCGGTTCCGGCGGCGGTGCTGCGGCCGAGCACCAAAGCCGTTGACGCGGCACTGCTGCTGGCGCGGGCGTTGACCCCGGAGCCGATGCGTCCGGGCTGGAGTGATGCGTTGCGGATGTCGCGGTCGGTGCTGCCGCACCGCAGCCTCACTGATGTCGATCAGCGCCTCGCCGATGCGGCGGCACGGCCGGTGATCGCGCCGGAAACAATCGTGGTCGATCACGGCAAAGCCTTTCTCTCCCAGACATTTCGGTCGGCTTGCCGGTCGCTGGGCATCAGTTTGCAACCGGCGCACCCCGACACCCCGACCGACAAGCCAGTTATCGAGCGGACCCTGGGATCGGTGGGCACCTTGTTCGCCCAATACGTCGCGGGTTATGTCGGGTCGTCAGTGGAACGCCGCGGCCGCAACGCGGAGCAGGCCGCGGTCTGGTCTATGGTCGAATTACAGTCGCTTCTGGATGAATGGCTGGTCGCGGTCTGGGCCAACCGGCCCCACGACGGGCTCCGCGATCCGGTCACACCGGATACGGCGTTGACGCCGAACGAGAAATACGCGGCCCTGGTGCAGATCGCCGGTTATGTTCCGGTTCCGTTGTCCGCAGACGACTATATCGAGTTGCTGCCGGTCAAATGGCTGGCGATCAACTCCTACGGTGTCCGGATCAACCGCCGGACCTACGACCACCGCCAGTTGGGCCCCTACCGGCGTCAGCACTCGGGTGTCACAGCGCACAAGGGCCGCTGGGAGGTCCACTACGACCCCTACGACGTTTCCCGCATCTGGGTGCGCAACCACTGGGACGACGGCAAATGGATGACCATTCCCTGGAAGCACTTGCGGACCGCTCCCGCACCGTTCGGTGAACTCGCCTGGCAACATGCCCGCGAGATCCTGGCCGAACGCGGCCGTGACAAGGCCACCGAAGCTGAAATCGCCCAGGCCGCAGCCGATCTACTCGACCGCGCCGAACAAGGGCCCACAGCACCCGCAGCAAAAGCGACCGATCGCCGGTCCAAACGGGATCGTAAAGTCGTCGGACGCACCAAGGCCACCGCGCAACCGACGTGGCCGAAACCTGAACCGATCGAAGAGGATTCGGCAGATCCAACACCGGCTGAGCAGGACTCCGACACCGGCGGATCCTCGGCGAAGGTCATTCCCCTGCCTATTTTCGATGCACGGAAGGAGGCCGCCCAGTGGCCGTTTTGAACCCGGTCAGCCAGCTCGAGGACCGACGCCTGCCCACCACCACCCTGGAGGGATGGCGGCGGTTCGTCGAATCGGAGCCATCGGCGCAGCAGCTGCTGGACGAGCGGGAATGGACCAAACTCACCGATGGCGACCGGATCGAATACGACGAGGCGCGCATCGCCCACCATTCCGAGCTCGTTGTGGTGACCACGTCCACGATCCGCGAGATCACCAACGAGGGCCGGATGCTCACGCTGCTCAACCAGCGTGAGAACGGCGCCCGCCGCGGCCTGATCATCTCCGGGCCCGCGGCGACCGGGAAAACCACGGCGATCAAACAGCTCGGCCGTCTCCACGAACTGCGCACCCAGATGCGGTTTCCCGGCAGCGACCGCATTCCGGTGGTCTACGTCACCGCACCCCCGAAGGGGTCACCACGCAAACTCGCGATGGAGTTCGCCCGCTTCCTCGGCCTGCCACCGATCGGCCCCCGCCACAACGTCACCGATATCGCCGACGCCGTTTGCAAACTCCTGATCGACGCTCGAGCCGACATCGTCGTGGTCGATGAAATCCACAACATGAATCTGGCGACCACTGCCGGTGAGGACCTGTCCGACCACCTCAAGTACTTCACCGAGCATCTCCCGGCCACATTCGTTTACGCCGGGATCAACGTCGAACGGTCCGGGTTGTTCACCGGAGTCCGCGGCCAGCAGCTCGCCGGCCGCTGCCAAGTGATCAACACCCGGCCCTTCCCCAACAACAGCGAATGGCAACAACTCGTCGGCGGCATGGAGACCACGCTGCGGCTGCACCGCCACGACTACGGTTCGCTCGTCGCCGACGCGAAATACCTCCATCAACGCACCGGAGGCATGATCGGCAGCCTCGGCCACCTGATTCGCTCCTGCGCGATCCGCGCCGTCCTCGATGGCAGCGAACAAATCACCCGCACCCAGATGGACAGGGTCCGCGTCGATCACGCCGTCGAATCGGCCACCCGCCGAGCAAGCAGCACCCACGAATGAACAGACCTGCGCGGGTGAACAGTCGCGCACCAGCATGGTTTCGCCGTCCCCGTCAGCGACTGCCCCGCGTAGTCGAGCCGTTCGACCGCGAAACCATACGGGTCCTACCTGCGGCGGCTGGCCGCCGCTAACCACCTCGCCGTCGCCGACCTGCGTCGACACGTTGCCGGATCGCCCAACGGCAGGGTTGAGCCATCCTGGTTGTCCATCGCGACCGGCCTGCCCGACCATGCACTCTCCTACCGGTTGCCGGAACTGCGAAGCCCTAGCTTCATCGAGTTCCCCACCGGACCCGCCTGCCGGTTCTGCGCGGCTCGTCGCGGCATCGTCGAACCAGTGACCATCTATCGCGACAGTTACGCCAAACTGTGTTTGCGCCACCGGGTTTGGGTCGGTGGCGACAACCTCGACACTCAGGTCGACGTCTCAGCTTTGCCTGAACTCACCAACGCCCAGCGGCGGCACCGGAACCTCGTCCGCCACCGTCCCGGCTACGCTGAATTCGTCTACACCACCGCCGAACGGATCGTATCCGGATGGACCGCACGACGCCTCTGGGGCGAATCGCGCGACCGGCGGCTGTTCACGCTCTTCGGTGACGAGCCAGCCCGATTCCCCCGCGACTCGACCGAGTTCAACATCGCGAACTATCCCGAGATCGTCTCCCTGACAAGCATCCTCATTTCCTATCACTGGATCACCAAGGCTGTCTCACCTGAGCGGACCCCAGAGGATCTGCGCCAGTTCTACGCCGAAGTGCGCCACCGTCTTGGCATCGACATCGGTCGCGACGGATTCGTCGACCAGCACGACCCGCTGACCGTCTGGGTCGAGAAGCAGCAGCACAACCTCGAACGCAATCACTACCAGCGCGACCACACCCAGCCGCTCAGACAACGAACTACGCCAACAACCTGGCAAGAAGTCGGCTGACGAAATCGCCGTACACCTGACAAACCCCAGGTCAGCGACCTAACCATGCGTCAGGTCAACTGGCGCACGACGGATACACAGCAACGACTACGGTTCCTCGTCGCCGCCGCGAAAGCCTCCATCAACGCATCGGCGGCACGATTGGCAGCTGTCCTGTGACAGTCAATCTTGCTCTGTGCCAATGAATCTTGCTCATCCTGACGGTTCTGCCACTACAGTTTGCTCGTTGTCTTGGTCGTATCGGGCGGGATGGTGGCCGATGCTGCTGTCGAGTGGGCGCAGACCTCCGCGGGGCTGATTGAGCTGAACTTCGTCGACACTGTCGGCATTGAGCGGCGGCTGAGGCTGTCGTCCTGCGCGGGCGTGCGGTTCGAGGACACGCGGCCGGTGCGCACGTTCCGATGATTCGGGTACCGGTAAGAAACGTGTCATGAGCGGCAATCGGGGCCCTGGGCCTGACCTGGCGGGTTACTGAGTGCCTGGGTTGGCTGTTTTGTCGGGGTGGCGGTCGATGGTGGGATGGGTGACGCCGAACTCGGCGGCGATCTGGGCGACGGTGTAGCGGCGTTTGCCGTGTTCGTCGAGTTCGTCGTACATCTGCCGTGCGAGCTCGACTTGTCGGCGGCCGAGTTTGGGTTTCTGTCCACCGGTGCGTCCGCGGGCGCGGGCTGCGGCCAGACCGTCGCGGGTGCGTTCGGACATCAGGGCGTGCTCGAATTCGGCTATCGCGCCGAGGATTTGGAAGAACATGCGCCCGACGGCTGTGGAGGTGTCGATCCCCTGGTCGAGCACCACCAGATCGACACCCCGGTCCTGGAGTGTCTTCGATAGCTCGATCAGGTGCTCGAGGGAACGGCCGAGCCGGTCGAGCTTGGTCACCACCAGTTGGTCTTTGGGACGGTAGGCTACAGCAGCGCCTTGCTCAACTCGGGGCGGGAGACGAGCTTGCCGGATGCCTTGTCGATGAAGATCTGCTCGCATCCGGCTGCGGTGAGTGCGTCCTGTTGGGCTTCGGGGTGTTGGTCGCGGGTGGAGACGCGTCCGTAGCCGATTCACATGGCGCGGAGTGTATTGCGAACCCCCGACAGGTTGACATTGGCACGTACACGGCAATCGTTACAGATCCGTCCTGCGGAAACCCGGTGCGGCCGAGGGTGTCTCGTGAACGTTCGTTTCCGAGATTTCGCCTCTCGTGCCAATGACTCGGCCGCTAGCCATCTAGTGACGCTGATTGGGGTTCAGCCGACTCGGGTGGGGTTCGCTGGTTCGTTTGGGGCGCGGTCGAATATCTGGCGGAAGACGTCTGCGGCGTGGCTGGTGGGTTCGGGGGGTGCGGGGGTGAAGCGGAAGGTGCGGGTGCTGTCGGGGTGGTGGCCGGCGCGGAGGAATAGGTCGCTGGGGTGGGCGGCTCGGTGACGGTGGTGGGCGAATTCGTAGAGGTGGGTGACGAATATGACGCTGATGCCGGTGGTGAGGAGTGCGTCGATGAGGGGTTCGGCGATGCGGGTGGCGTCGTGTTCGCTGGTGGAGGAGAACGATTCGTTGCACAGCAGCAAGGCGTTGGGGCCTATGCGGTCGATGATGCGGCTCATGCGGGCCAGCTCGTCGACCAGTTTGCCGTGTGAGAGCGTGCGGTCTTCGTCGGTGACGAAGTGGGTGTAAACGCCGTTGTGCACGTCGGCTTCGAAGCTGTCGGCGACGACGTACATCCCGGCTTGCATCATCAGTTGGGCCGCGCCGATGCTGCGCAGCAGGGTGGATTTGCCGCCGCTGTTGGCGCCGGTGACGACGATCAGGGAACGGTCGATGGCGTCGATGTCGTTGCCCACCACCACTTGGTCGGAGGTCAGGCACAGTGTGATGTCGCGCAGGCCGGTGCAGCGCAGGCGCGGCGTTCCGGCCGGGTGCGGGGTCGGCAGACACAGGGGCAGCCCCGTCCTACTGAGGCGGTCGTGCAGCGCGAGGCAACCGAGGTAGAAGGCGAGTTCGGTGCGCAGGCGTCGGAAGAAGTCCTGCACGTGGTCCGCGGCGTCGTGAACGACGTCGGCGATCGTGGCCACGGCGCGGTCGCGTAGCTTCGCGACCGGATCGAATTCGGGGTCGGGCTCGTCGATGACGCGGAAAGCATGGCGAGTGCGGCGATCGAACCCGAAGCGCCGACGGCGGACGGGTTCGTGCAGCACGATGCCCGCGAGCGCGGCGCCTGGGCCGAGACCGGCGCTGATGTGCACGCCGTAGTCGAAATCCATGGCGGCCAGCTGTGTTTCGAGGCTGTCGAGATACCGGTCGTCGAGTTCGGCGGCGACGGTGGCCATCAGATCTGTGAATCCGGCGGCACGGAATACATGGCCGCTTCGGTCGCAGGTGGTTCGCAGTTGCCGTAGCGAAGTGATCAGCTCGGTGAGTGGTTCCAGCGCAAGCAGCAGTTTTCCGCCGGCGCGGTGCAGTGGGCCGACTTTTCGGCGCTTGACTTCGGTGGCTTGGGTCGCGATCCGGTAGAGCTCGTGTACCACGCCAGGGTGGGCCTGGCAGTCCGCCAGCACGGTGTGCCGGTATCTGATCACCTCGGGCTCGGTGGTCGGTGCGGCCAGCGCTGCCCGGACCGCGTCGCGGATCACCGGGTCTTCGGAAACCTCGGCGCACAGCGACTCGAGACCGAGGTCGGTGAAGGTGTTGTCGCCGTTGGCTGTTGGGCGGGCGTCGTGGTGGGCGGGGTGGAGGAGATTCACTTGCATGCGGCGATCCTGGCGGTGACGAAGTCGTAGGTCAGACCGAAGCGCTCGGCGAGGGCGACGGCGTGGGCGTGGCCGTCGGCCGGGCGGCGCTCGATGCGGAATGTCCGCTGGGCGGGATCATCGGGGTCGGTGGCGGCGACCATGCTGACCGTGGCCGGTTCGGTGCGGGCCAGTTCTTCGAAGAAGGTGACCCAGACCGCGATCGAACCGCGCTCGACGAGCTGATCGAGTACATCGCGGCCGATCCGGACGGCATCGGCGGTGCTGGTCGCGCTGAAACTCTCGTTGAGGACGACCACGCTGTCTGTGGTGGCCGCCTCCAGCGTGTCGCGGATGCGCAGAAGTTCCTCGGCCAGACGCCCGTCGGGATCGGTTGCCTGCTCGGCATGTTCGAAGTGCGTGAACAGCCGATCCGCCAGCGGCAGGCATGCGCGGCGGGCGGGGACGGGGCAGCCGAGCGCGGCGAAGTAGACCAGCTGACCGACCATGCGAGCGAAGGTTGTCTTCCCGCCCTGATTCGGGCCGGTCACCACCAGGACCCGTTCCGGGCCTGAGAGCCGCAGGTCGTTGCACACCACCTCGGCCTCGGAGCGCCCGCAGCGGGTGAGCAGCGCGACGTCGAACGCATCCTCGGCATGGATCTGCTCACCGTGGGATGCCAGCCGTGGCAGGCACATTGCCCGTGTTGTACCGCTGACCTGGCGTACGAAGGAGAGATAGGTCAGATAGAACTGGATCTCCCGGTCGAACCTCATCACATCGGTGTCGGCGAATTGCTCATGGCTATGGGCGAATTCGGTGAGCTGGGCGAGGGTGTGCGGGTGTAGAGCGGCAACGTGATCGAGGATCTGCTCCTCCATGTGATTGAGATCGTCCCACTCCGAGCGTGGTCGTGGTGGACGCGGCGCACCGACACCGAAGCGCGAGAACAGATTCGCGATCGCCGCACTGTAATCCGGCGCGATATCGGCAGGAGCTACCTCGAGGGTGCGGTCGACGATCCGCACGCTGTAGCGCACCTCGCCCAGCGCTTGCTGAACTGGGCGTACCGCCGCGCTGAGTCGGTCGAACCCGGGCCCCGTGAGGTAGGCGCCCATGAACTCGCGCCATCGAGTCAGTGCACGCGAGGTCAGCGGCAATTCGGACAGAGCCTCGGCGAATCGGGTGACGGTATCGAGATATTCGGCGGCGGCGCTGAGCTGCCACCACTGCCGCTGGTACGGGTGGTGCAGGCGGTCTTGCCATGTCAGCCGTTTGCGCATGCTCCGCATGCCGGCCGCGAAGGCGTCGAACACCTCCCGCACCGAATCGTTGGCCAGGTCGGCGAAGATCTCCTGGCGGTACCGCACGGTGTCCGGGTCGCGGACCGGCTGGGAGAACCAAGACCGTAGCTGGAATTCGTCTTGTGCCACGATCGCGGTGATGATCCGATCGATATTGAGATCGGTCACCGCGGCCGCATCCACAACCAGGTAGTCCGTTGACGGCACCGTTGTGTCCGGCCACATCATGCTGATGCCCGACATCCCCACCTCCATCGTCGGCCCGCCCTGCACGCCCATACGACAGGAGGTCGTCAGGACGGGTCCATCGCACGGTAGAGAAATGGCTTACCGGCCGCCAAGTAATCTGACGGTGGCCGGGGATCCGGCAGGCGGGTCTGTGCGAGAGCCGATGTTACTGGCCGAGGGCCAGGCGCGCGTTCATGTTGAGTTTAACCTCGCCGTAGGGCGGCACGTGTGACCAGAACAGCGGGGTCAGGCCACGTTCGTCCTCGGCGGTGAGCACGCCGTCCCAGTCCGGGTCGGCGAGGATGTCCTGGATCATCAGCACGTTGATGTAGACCATGGCGGCCTGGCAGATCCGTAGGCACAGCACCGACATTTCCTGCTCGTCGCGCCGATTCGAGGCGAGCTCGGAGTTCTTGCCGTAGAAGATGATCGAGTTGGCGCGGTTCCAGGACTCGATGATGTTGAGCCCGTCGTTGATCTCCCGTTGCAGACCGCGCAAGCGCAGGTAACGGGCCACGAAGATGGTCTTCTGGGCGCGACCGAGTTCGATCATCGCCTGATAGGTGGGGTGGGTGGCGCATGACACGTTTCTTACCGACACCCCTGATTGCGGGGGTTTGGGCATTTCCCGGGCTGGTGGTGGTCGGAAACGCTTACGCGCCACGTGGTTTCGACTACACTCGCGCAGCGAAGTAGCCGACGCGATCGCCCTCGTCCCACGGATCCTCAACGCCCGCAAAACAAGCAAGAACCATTAGCAGACTCACGCGATCTCAGAGCTTTTCAGCACCCGGGTTCTGTTCGTCGGACCTCACCGTCCATCCGCGTCGGTCTGGGCCGAAGCTATCCAAACCCGAACCACTCCGACGGGTTCGAAACCGTGACTGACGGCGGCGGTCAGGTCTTCGCCCCGCTCATAGCCGACAACGGACCGGCCCGGCCACAACCGGGCGACCGTGCTCACACACTCTGCCCAGGCATCCTCGGCCGCAATACCCGAATAGAACAGATTCGACACGCCGATCACCGACTCGCTGCGATGCACGACCGCTCCGGCGACCAGCCGGTCACCACGCCAACTGCCGAGCACCGAAACCGATTCTGTGACAAGCAATTCCGGCTGGAACAGCCCACTGAGCTGCTCATTGCGACTCCACGCGGCCGTCCAGTTGCTCAACTCTGCCTTGTCCTCAACAGGGCGCCACGGTTGCTGTGTTGCGGCGGGCGCCGGCCGATCGGCCGATCGATAGATCCACTGCGCCTCGAAGAGCACATGGAATCCAGCAGCGGATAGGTCCAGGCAGGCGAAACTGTCCTTGATCGACGCTCCGGGGGCGCTGTAGTCGATCCGCGCCAGGATGTCGTGGGCAGTCGCCTCCGGGCTCACCGTCACCGCATCCGGATACAGCGGCGGCGTCCGACGCGAGCTAGACCATATGGCAGCGTCGAAGACGCCGACGATCCCGTGTGACCGGCACACCACATCGCACCACCGGGCATTATTGCGCGCGGCGGCACGGACCAACTCGTTCCGGTCGATCCGCGCACTCATGCAACACATCGTGACAGATCCAGACCGAGCCCGAAGGTCTGTCAGCGCATCGAGCCGAACAGCTCAGCAGCCGAGAGCGAGGAACACACGCCATCGACCACAATCAGGAAGATCGAATGACAAAATTCCCTGAGCTGAAGCGGGCAGGTGGACGGGGTCGGCAGGCGAGCTCGCCACTCAAAATTGCTCACCCCGGGTCAGCTCACCTACACCGAGGACGATTGGCTCACATCGGACAGCAGCGACCGAACCGGCACCGTCAAACGGCCCCGAGATGCCTCAGATCGAATGGCAAGAATCTGACAACCCGCTTGCCAATTCAACTGAGGCACGCAGGTCAGCGGCATGTCCATGCCTCACATTGAATGGCAGTGGACAGCACATCAGTCGATGCGCGGCCCGATTGCTCGCGCTAGGACGCGAGCGAATCAATCCAGCGCTCCAACCGGCGCCCCTCGGCCACCATGAGCTCAGGATCACGGAAGGTATTGGTGAGCAACGAGATCCCCTGATACGCCGCGAACAGCGCAACCGCGAGCTCTCCAGCATCCACGCGCCCCATTGCCGTGAACTGCTGCTCGATCCAGTCGAGCAAGCTGCGCATACTCGCCGCCGAAGCCTGCTCCAGCCCGTCACCGCGTTTACCCAGCTCCGAGGCCAAGCTGCCAGTGGGGCAACCGAATTGCGCGGCACGGTCGCGCTGGTCGACCCAACCGCGCACCAGCGCCTTCAGGCGCTCCCGCGGCTCGTCGTACTGCTCGAGCGCTGCGACCAAAGTCTGCAGCGTCTGCCCGTGCGCGCCGAGGGCCGCCTCGACCAGCTGATCTTTGGTCTTGAAGTAGTAATACACGTTGCCGAGGGGAACGTCGGCCGCGCGCGCGATATCGGCGATCGTCGTCTTCTCGACGCCCTGTTCATGGAACACCCGGGCGGCCGCGGCGGCGAGGCGTTCACGCTTGCCAGTGCGTCGACCTTCGACTGAGTTAGTCATGCAACTAACTATAGACAAGCGGACAATTCGTCGACTACCTTCACTTAAGTCAGCTAGCTAACTTAGGAGTGAACGTGATCGTAGTGACCGGAGCAACCGGCAATATCGGACGCACCCTCGTGCAGCACCTCGCCGCCGCGGGCGAACAGGTGACCGCCGCATCCCGCGGGAATCAGGACATCGCACTGCCGGACGGCGTCGAGCATCGCCGAGTCGACCTCGCCGACCCCGAAAGCCTCTCCCCCGCGGTCGAAAACGCCGATGCGCTCTTCCTGCTCCTCACCGGACCGCAACTGGTCACTGGACCCGATCCGGCGCGGTTCGTCGAAATCGCCGCGGCGGGCGGGATCAAGAAGCTGGTATTGCTGTCATCCCAGGCGACCGGCACACGATCCGAACTTGCCTCGCACGCGCGACTGCACGCCTTCGAGTCGGCCCTGCAACAGTCCGACCTGGACTGGACGATTCTGCGGCCCACCGGATTCTTCTCCAATACCTACGCGTGGATCGAGTCGATCCGGGCCGAGCGGCTGATCGCCGCACCCTTCGCCGATATCGCGCTGCCCGTGATCGACCCCGTCGATATCGCCGAGGTTGCCGCGACCGTATTGCGCACCAATCATTCCGGCCGCGTCTACGAGCTGACCGGACCCGCTGCCATCAGTCCACGCGAACAGGCCCGGGCCATCGAGGCCGCGCTCGGTACCTCGCTGCGGTTCGTCGAATCGACCCGCGAGCAGGCACGTACCGGCATGTTGCGGTTCATGCCCGCTGACGTGGCCGATGGCACGCTCGATATCCTCGGTGCACCGACGCCGGCCGAGCAGCAGGTCAGCGGCGATGTCGAAGGTCTGCTCGGGCGACCAGCGACGTCGTATGCCGAATGGGCGCGACGTAATCGGGCGGTCTTCGGCTAGCCCCTGCTCGCCTGTCCGCCGATTCGGATCTGCTGCTCGCCCTTGCGATCTCGTACGTCGACGCCGAGGGCGAGCAACTTATCGTCGAGGTCCTCGACTTCGAGCGTCTTCTTATCGGCGATCGCCCGCCGCCTGGAGCGCATCAGGGTATCGATATCGGCACCGGTTTCCGGCAGACCGTCGACCCAGCGGACGAAGTCCGCACGATACGGGTCGTTCTGCTCGAGCCAAGGGTAGCCGCGGTCGCGGAAGGCTTGTTCGATAGCGTGGCTGCTCAAGTCGGTTGCGCGAAAACGTGCCAGCCGCAGTCGATTTCGATCGGTGATGACCAAATCCGCGTGCTCGCGGAAGACCGCGGCGATCTCGGCGCGCGATACGTACTGTGCGCGCCCGTTCTGGCCGAGTTCGACGTGATCGTCGGTGACAGTAAGGGCCAAGCTCTCCTTTCTCGCGATGTCGAACAGCACGAGCCCGGCGAGCCCACCGATCACCGTGGTGATCGGAACCAGCCAGATGCGCGGCACTGTCATCGCAATGCGCAGCGGGCCGGGAATCTCGTGCACGGTATCGACCAGCCACTGGCCGACGAACGGGACGGCGAAACCGATCCCGCAACCAAGGGCGAGCCCGCCGAGGCCGAACAGCCAGAGCCAGACGGTGGAGAAACGCAGCACCGTGGGTGCGGATGTGGTGGTCATCGGTGCTCCGATTCGATAGGGCGCAAGAGACGGGCGACGGTGGCGCGCACCAGCGGGCGCGGATCGTGCGGACGATCCGGATCGGCATTGAGGAAGGCCGCATCAATGACCGACAGGATCCAGCGGGCGGTCTCCTCGGGATCGAATCCGGGATCAATACGGCCCTGGTCGATGCCGCGTTCGAGCAGCGTCGTGAGCGCCGCCGCGCTGAGGCGCGCATCCTCCATAGCGACCGCGAGGAGTTCTTCGTCGTGCTCGATACGTCGCAACAGTTCCACCATGAGCCCCGGCGCGACCGGATCGAGCACCTCACCGGCGAGCGCGTCGACGATGTCGAGGATCGCGTCGAGGCAATCGGTGCGATCGATATGCCGGGAAATGAGTTCGGTGTGCTCGGGAATGGACAGTTCGAAGATCGATCGGAAGACCGCGGCCTTGTCCTGGAAGTAATAGAACACGCTGCCCGAGGTGAGTCCCGCCTTGCGGGCGATCTGCGCGGCAGTGGTGCGCTCGTACCCCTGCGCCGCGAACAGTTCGGCCGCGGCATGCGTTATGGCGGTGCGCCTTTCGGCGACGCGCTGCGGATCGACGGTGCGGGCCATGCTTCGAGTCTATCATTAACTAATCAGCCAGTTAAATAATTCAGTGGCAAGGCCCACCCCGTAGCGGCAGCTGGGACCGCCGTGAGAGAGCGCAGCCTGCCGAAGATCGATCAGCCGGTGACGAAATCGAAGACCGGGGTGGTAGCGGCACGCAACTGGCAGCTATTACCGAAGGTCTTCTGCCACTGGATGTTTCGGCCGTGCCAAGTACCGGCGACAGTCGCGGTGACCGGGTTGTAGATCTCCATGCACAACCCGCCGGGATCACCGACGAGCTTGTCGAAGGCGCCGTCCGCGGTCGCCAGCGCCGCGCACGCCTCACTCGCTGCGGGGTGGCTGCCGGCCGGCGGATCACAAGTCAGCGTGACCTGCTCGGCACCAGGACTCTGCGCCTCCCCCTTGCTGACGCTCAGCGACAACTCGGACAGTCCAGGATCGGCGCCTGCCGGTGTGGCCGATAATCCCGCGACCGCAACCGCAAGGCAGATAGTCGCGATCGTACGAAGCGAGTAGCTGATCATTTTTTCCACTCAACCACAGCACGCACCAGACCACGATCGGCCAGCACAAGTCGGCACGTCGCGACAATGTTCGCAGCGAATGGCGGGGCGAGTATCAGCCGATATCGACCGGATCGATTTGGACGCGGAGTGGGGCATCGGAGCGGTGGGTACTGCGGATGGCCTGCGCGGCGGTGAGGGCGCGGGCCAGAGCGGCACCGGAAGTGCGGTGCACGCGCAGGAGCATGCGTTCGACCTCGGCAGGGGTATCGCCGCTGTCGAAGGGTTTGCGGGCGCCGGGTGGGAGTGGTACCGGGCCCAGGATGTCGACGTTATCCGGAAGCTTTGCCGCGGACAGCAATTCGGCGATGGAATCGGAAGTGCCATCGATGGCGGCCATGCGGACGGCGGGCGGAAAGCCGACCTCGGCGCGGCCCGCCGCCTCGGCGCGAGCATGGCCGACTGGATCCCAGCGCAGCAATGCCTGCACGGTCGGTAGCGAAGGTTCGGCCATGACGATCACTTGGCCGTGGGTGCGGACCAGGGTGGCGGCAGACATCCAGCGGCGCAGCGTGTCCTCGGCGGCCCGCAGGTCGGCGCGGCTGAGCAGCGCCCAACCGTCGAGCAGCAGGGCGACACCGTAACCGCCGGGCAGCACCGGTTCGGCTCCGACGGTCGCGACGATCACCTGCGGGCCGGGTTCCACCGTATCGAGAATCGCGCCGCCGCTCGACCCGCGGATCGGCACGCCGGGAAATGCGCGGCCGAGTTCCTCGGCGGTGCGGGCCGCACCGATCACCACCGCGCGTAAGGCCCTGGAAGCACAGGCGGGACAACGGAATGCGGCCTCGGTGATACCACACCACCGGCACACCGGACTGTGCGCGGTCTCACCGCGGTGCCCCGCACGCCCATCCGGCAGGGCAAGTGGCCCGTTGCAGCGCCGACATCGAGCTGGCGTTCGGCATTTCGCGCAGGCGAGCGCCGGAATGTACCCGCGCCGCGGCACCTGCACCAGCACCGCGGCCCCCTCCGCGAGTGCCGATCGCGCGGCGGCATATCCCACAGCGGGTATGCGCACCGCCCGCGCGACGGGATCGCGTTCCATCGCGATATCGGAGTCACCCGGAGCACTGATGCGCGGGGAAAACTTCCGTACCACAGCCCGATCGGCGAGCAGATCATGCGCCCACCCCGAATCGACCACCGCCTGGATCTCCGCCGTCCGCGCGAATCCGGCCGCTACGAACGCCGCCCCGGTCTCGTGCGCCCGCAGCATCGCGACCTCGCGCGCATGCGGATACGGCGCCCGCGGCTCGGCATAGGTGTCGTCCCCGTCATCCCAGATGGCGATCAACCCGAGATCAACGGCGGGCGCGAAAACCGCACTGCGCGTCCCCACGATCACCCGCGCGGTCCCCCGCAACGCCGCCAACCACCGCCGATACCGCGCGGCCGGACCCAACCCCGCCGCCAACCCGACCGCCGAATCCCCCACCAGCCGAACACATTCCGTCAGTACCCGATCCAGGTCCCGCTGATCCGGCACCATCAGAATCGCGCTGCGCCCCTGCCCCGCCACCACCGCGGCCAATTCCGCCAACCGCCGCGCCCAGTCCTCCCCCGGTACCGCCTGCCAACCCGCCCGCACCCCCTTTCCCTGCCCCAATGCGGACACAAATGCCGCCCCATGGACATACCGCTCCCACGGACCGACATCGACCCTGCCCGGCACGGCCCGCGCGCCGCCCGAATCAGTCAACGCCGCAGCGACATTCGCCGATTTCGCGGATTCGGCTGCAACGGCACCGCGCAGATCTGCTGGTATACCACCACCCTCCGGCTCCGCATCCCCGACCGCGCCGCTGGTAGCGACAGAGCCGGCGCCGGCTCGCATGGGCGACATCACGACACCCGAATTCGCCACCGATTCAACGGGATCCGTCGGCGGCGGCTCCGATCCGGCAGCCGCATCTGTCACATGATCGGTGTATCGCGATGCCACCGGAGCGGTATGGGGACGATCGCCTGCCACGTCGACCGCCCCACTCACCGTCCGCATATCGGGCGAACCAGCTGGCGCCGCCGCGGCATCCACGGATGCAGCGGACTCGACGGAGTCCGCCCGCCGCACGGGAGCACCCGCGGTCAGCATGTCAGGCGAATCAGCCAGCGCCACCGCAGCATTCAGAGTTGCAGAAGGAGCGACGGAGTCGGCAGGCGCCGCTGCCGAGTCATTCGGTATACCCGGTGATCCCGACATGAACGAGGCACTATGCGGATGGCCAACTACCGGAGCGTCGGGTCGGGCAACGGCGGATGATGAATCAGCCACGGATGCAACCGGTTCCGCCGCGGAATTGTCGGCGAGATCGCTATCGAGGGGTGCGCGCAAGGTGCCGGACGCGACGACTCGCCCGCGCGAAGGTGTGACCGCCTCGGCTGTTCGACTCACAGACCTGCCCGGACCGCCGTCCGCCGAATCGGTCGAATCATCCTGTGGTTCTTTGGATTCGGCCGATTTCTTCGAGCCGCCGCTCTCGGTGCGGGCGTGCCGGGGCGGGATGGCCAGGCGCAGGACGTCCGCGCGGGTGCCCGCGTAGCGGGCGGCCACGGCAGTGGCCAGCTGCAAGATTTCCGGGGTCAGGACGCGTTCGGCGGAGACCACGCGTTCGAGTTCGACCATTTTGCCGGTGTGGTCGCTGTGCGACAGGCGGGCCAGAATGTAGCCGTCGACGAGGCGGCCCGCGAAGCGAACCCGGACTCGCACGCCCGGCTGGGCGATCTCCGCCAACTCCGGCGGCACCACATAGTCGAAGTCGCGGTCCAGGTGCGCAGGCGACAACAGCGGGAGCACCCGTGCGATCGGGCGTCCCGCTGCTGTCGAATCGTGCGTCGCCATGACTCCGGCACCGGCGGCAGCCATGGCGGAGAGGTCCGCTGCGGGTTGATGCACGCGGGTCCCGATATGCCTACAGGCCGACGGCCGCGCGCAGCTTGTCCGCCCGGTCGGTGTGCTCCCAGGGCAGGTCGACGTCGGTGCGGCCGAAGTGGCCGTATGCGGCGGTCGGCGCGTAGATCGGGCGCAGCAGGTCGAGGTCGCGGATGATCGCGCCGGGGCGCAGATCGAAGACCTCGGTGATGGCAGTGGCGATGCGCGCCGGATCGACCTTCTCGGTGCCGAAGGTTTCGACGAACAGACCGACCGGTGCGGCCTTGCCGATGGCGTAGGCGACCTGGACCTCGACCCGGTCGGCCAGTCCGGCCGCGACGACATTCTTGGCGACCCAGCGCATGGCGTAGGCGCCCGAGCGGTCCACCTTCGACGGATCCTTACCGGAGAACGCGCCACCACCGTGGCGCGCCATGCCGCCGTAGGTGTCGACGATGATCTTGCGCCCGGTCAGGCCCGCATCGCCCATGGGACCACCGAGGACGAATTTGCCGGTCGGGTTGACCAGCAATCGGACGTCGGAGGTGTCCAGGGTGGGCAGCGCGAGATCGGCGAGCACCGAATCGACAACCTTCTCGCGGATATCGGGAGCGAGCAGATTATCCAGGTCGATGTCGGCGGCGTGCTGGGTGGAGATGACGACCGTGTCGAGGCGGACCGGGCGGTCGCCGTCGTATTCGATGGTCACCTGGGTCTTGCCGTCCGGACGCAGGTACGGGAGCACACCCGACTTGCGGACATCGGTCAACCGACGCGAAAGCCGGTGCGCGAGTGCGATCGGCAGCGGCATCAGCTCGGGGGTGTCGGTGTTGGCGTAGCCGAACATCAGGCCCTGGTCGCCCGCGCCCTGCCGCTCGATCTCGTCATCCGATCCGGCGGTGCGCGCCTCGTGCGAAGTGTCGACACCCTGCGCGATATCCGGCGACTGCGCGCCGATCGCAATATTCACACCGCAGGAATTTCCGTCGAATCCCTTGGCGGACGAGTCGTATCCGATTTCCAAAACCTTTTCGCGGACGATTTTCGGAATATCCGCATAAGCCGATGTGGTGACCTCACCCGCGACGTGGACCTGGCCGGTGGTCACGAGGGTTTCCACCGCGACCCGGCTGCGCGGATCCGCCGCGAGCAGTGCGTCGAGGATGGAATCGCTGATGGCGTCACAGATCTTGTCCGGATGACCTTCGGTCACGGACTCACTGGTGAAAAGGCGGCTGCCAGACGTGGGCACAGTTCTTCCCTCTCCCTCAACGGGTTATTCGTATCGGATTGTGACGGTAACGCGATGCGGTCACCACACAATCCTTCATTCAGACTATTCCAAACCACCGACACGACGGGGTTGACGACAGGCAACTGTCTCAGACTATTGAAATCCGTCGACATATCGGGCCGGGGCTCCAGCCTCCAACACATCGACCAGTCCGGGTTGCGGTGACACCAGCCTAACCATCACTCGGCGGTGGATCCACCGGACACTCTCGATGCACAGCAAACCAAGCGCCGCAACGGGTCTCAGCGCAGCAGCAGACCGAGCGCGTCCAGCACCCGGCTCGCGAGCAATGCCTTCGATCCATGGTCGAGCGCCTGTTCGGTGCCGTCGGCACCGAGTAGCCAGCCGTCATTGGTGTCGACCTCGAAGGCCTTACCCTCGCCGACCGCGTTCACAACCAGCAGATCACAGCCCTTGCGCGCCAATTTGGCCCGCGCGTGCGTGAGCACATCGCCATGCTCGTCACCGGTTTCGGCGGCGAAGCCGACGATCGCGGTTCCGGGTAGCTGACCGTCACGCCGCGCCTGGACCAGTCCGGCCAGAATATCGTCGGTCTTGGTCAGCGGGATCACGTCGGGCTCGTGCGCACCCTTCTTGATCTTGGCCGCGGCCACGGTGGTCGGCCGGAAGTCGGCCACGGCCGCGGCCATGATCACTGCGTCCGCGCCGACCGCATGCTTCTCGACAGCGGTCTTGAGCTGTTCGGCGGTGGTGATGTGCACCAGGTCGACGGCGGCGGGAGCGGCCATCTCGATCGTATTGCCCGCGATCAAGGTGACATGGGCGCCGCGCTGCGCGGCAACCCTGGCCAAGGCGTAGCCCTGCTTGCCCGAGCTGCGATTGCCGAGAAAGCGCACCGGATCCAGCGGTTCCCTGGTGCCGCCCGCGGTGATCACCACCCGACGGCCCGTCAGATCACGCGGGATGGCGTCGGCGCGTTCCAGCAGCAGCGTCGCCAGCCCGAAGATCTCCTCGGGCTCGGGCAACCGGCCGGGCCCCGTATCGGTGCCGGTCAACCGGCCCGACGCGGGTTCCATGACGATCGCACCGTGCGCGCGCAGCGTCGCGACATTGGCGACGGTGGCCGGATGCTCCCACATCTCGGTGTGCATCGCGGGCGCGAACAACACCGGACATCGGGCCGTCAGCAAGGTGGCGGTGAGTAGATCGTCGGCGCGGCCCTGTGCGGCACGCGCCATCAGATCGGCGGTCGCCGGGGCGATGACCACAAGGTCCGCCTCCTGGCCCAACCGCACATGCGGCACCTCGGGCACATCGGTGAATACATCGGTGTGCACCGGGTTCCCGGACAGCGCTTCGAAGGTTGCCTTGCCGACGAACTGCAGCGCCGACTCGGTGGGGATCACCCGTACCTGGTGCCCGGTCTCGGTGAACCGGCGCACGATCGAACAGGCCTTGTAGGCGGCGATCCCTCCGCCGACGCCGACGACGATCCGTGTGGTCACTACGCCTCCGGCCTAGATGTGGTTGTTACTCGCCTTCGGAGTGCTCGAGCAGGTCGGAGTGGATCTCACGCATCGCGACCGACAGCGGCTTCTCCTGCAGACCGGGCTCGACCAGCGGGCCGACATATTCGAGAATGCCGTCGCCGAGCTGGTTGTAGTAGTCGTTGATCTGACGGGCCCGCTTGGCCGCGTAGATCACCAGCGCGTACTTGGACGAGGTGCGCTCGAGCAACTCGTCGATCGGCGGGTTGGTGAGGCCGACCGGAGTGTCGTATGCGGGCGCGGGCTTGATGTCCGTACTGCTCACTGAGAGGGCTCCTGCGGGGATCGGTTCTTCGGGTTGGGTAGTTTTCCGAGAGTGCGGGTCACGAACTCGAATTTGTGCTAACGAACAACGATACCAACTGCTCACAGGCGCTGGTCACCTCGTCGTTCACTATGACGATGTCGAACTCGTCACAGGCCGCCAATTCGGTCCTGGCCGTCTCCAACCTGCGGGCGATCACCTCGGGCGATTCGGTACCCCGCGCGGTCAGCCGGGAAACCAATTCCTCCCAGCTGGGCGGGGCGAGAAATACCAGCAGCGCATCCGGCATGGCCTCGCGCACCGACCGCGCGCCCTCGAGGTCCACCTCGACGAGCACCGGCAGCCCGGCGACGAGTGCGTCACGCACCGGTTGCGCCGGAGTGCCCGAGCGCTGCAGTCCCCCGTGGATATCGGCCCACTCGAGGAGTTCACCCGCCGCGATCATGGCGTCGAACTCCTCCCGGGACACGAACCGGTAGTCGCGGCCGTCGATCTCCCCGGGCCGGGGGGCCCGGGTTGTCGCCGACACGCTGAAGACCAGTTGGGGCAGTCGCTCGCGGACGCAACGGACCACGGTCGACTTGCCCACGGCCGAGGGGCCGACCAGTACTACCAGTCGACCCTTCCGCGTGTGTTGGACCACCTCGGTGGTCAGGCGAAGTCGAATCGGGCGAGCAGCGCCTTGCGCTGCCGATCACCCAGTCCGCGCAGCCGCCGGGTGGGGGCGATCTCCAGCTCGCTCATGATCTCCGCCGCCTTGACCTTGCCCACCTTGGGCAGGGCCTCCAGCAGCGCCGACACCTTCATCTTGCCGAGGATCTCGTCGGATTCGGCATCGGTGAGGACCTGCTTCAGGTCGGTGCCGCCACGCTTCAGGCGCTCCTTGAGCTCCGCCCGAGCACGGCGAGCGGCAGCCGCCTTCTCCAAAGCAGCGGCGCGCTGCTCGTCAGTCAGCTGGGGAAGGGCCACGGTTCCTCCGTCTCATCGTTCATTGCATCAACTCCTGCCGGTAACCCAGCAGTCTCAGCGACCGTACCCACGACGTTGCCCGATTGCGAACCCACCCCCCAGGTCAGCGCATGATTCGCCGGTGTCGTAGGGGTGGTACCGGCGGGATGCGCACAGCGCGTCGATCGCTGCGGTGATCCTACCGCCGATATCTTGAAATGCCCCGCGAGCAGGGCTTTTCCATACCGAAAGCGGGTTAGCCGGGCAATTGCGGCGACAACTCGCATCGTGCCAGCAACCGGTAACCTGTCCGACCTGGAATTCTCACGGATTTTTCCGCGTGTCGCGTTGTTCTTGCGCGTGTCGGAGGCGAGAAATCACTGATTTCGGCCCTTCGTACCTGCCGGAGCGACGCCGGGCCGGTGAACAGCCACGAAATCCCGGCATTCGCCGCGATCTCAGCGCGGCAAGCACCAACGGCACTCTGTGCCGGTCCAGTTCGCTCCGTAATCGATCAGGACACCGCCGCGGCCATCGGTGTGCCGGATGGCAGGGAAATCGGCGCAGCGGGCCGCACAGCTGTTCGATATGACACGTCATGCCCGTTCAACGGGACCTCCCCCGTCCCGAAACGCGAAATGGACCGACGCCGAAACGCCGGTCCACCGCAATCATCACCACTTCATCGCCGCAGGAACGCGAATTCCTCCTGCAGCGCGCTCACCTTGGCACGCAGTGCCGAGACGGAAGGACCGACACCGAGCACCTCGCGCGAAGCCGTCGGCACCGCGGCGTGCAACAACTCCTGCGGCACCAGTTCACGCACCGTTTCCGGACCACCACCCTGCGCTCCGACGCCCGGCAACAGGATCGGGCCGTTGAGTCCCGCGAGCTCCGGCGCCTCGGTGAGGGTGGCCCCGAGCACGATGCCGACCGAGCCGAATTCCTGGCCCGCATTGCACTGCGCCGCCGCGTCGACCATGGTTTGGGCGATCGTGCGACCGTCCGCCGCCAACGCCCGCTGCACCAGTGCACCTTCGGGGTTCGACGTGGCAGCGAGTACGAAGACGCCGCGGCCGTTCGCCTCCGCCAGCGTCAAAGCCGGTGCGAGCGAACCGAATCCGAGATACGGCGAGAGCGTCAACGCATCCGAGCCGAGCGGTCCGTCGCCCAGCCAGGCGCGGGCGTAGGCGTTCATGGTCGAGCCGATATCGCCGCGCTTGGCATCGGCGAGCACCAGGGTGCCCGAGTCGCGCAGCACCTCGATGGTGCGCTCCAGCACCGCGATACCGCCGGAACCGTGCGCCTCGAAGAAGGCGGCCTGCGGTTTGATCAGCGCGACCCGGCCGTCGAAGGCCTCGACGCAGATCTCGGCGAATGCCTCGACACCACCGACATCGTCGGTGAGGCCCCACGATTCGAGCAGGCCGGGATGCGGATCGATGCCGACGCACAGTGGCCCGAAGTGCCGCATTGCGTGCTGTAATCGGGCACCGAACGTTTTCATCACACCGCCTCCATGGTCACCCACGCAGCACCGAATGCAGTTCCTGCAGCGAACGCACCCCGATGCCGCCGTTGATACTCGCCTCGATGCCCTGCACCGCCGCGGCCGCACCCTGCACCGTGGTGATGCACGGAATGTTGACCCCGACCGCCGCCGTGCGGATCTCGTAGCCGTCCACACGCGGCCCGGAATTGCCGTACGGGGTGTTGAACACCATGTCGACCTCGCCATCGCGGATCTGCTCCACGATGGTCGGCTGGTCGGCTGGACCGTCCTCGGAATGCTTGCGCACTTGTTCGCACGGAATTCCGTTGCGGCGCAGCATTTCCGCGGTGCCCTCGGTGGCCAGGATGCGGAAGCCGAGATCGTTGAGGCGCTTGACCGGGAACACCATGGCGCGCTTGTCCCGGTTGGCGATCGAGACGAAGACGGTGCCCTCCGTCGGCAGCGAACCATAGGCCGCGGCCTGGCTCTTGGCGAAGGCCGTGCCGAAATCGGCGTCGATGCCCATGACCTCACCGGTGGACTTCATCTCCGGCGAGAGCAGCGAATCCACACCGCTGCCGTCGGCCTTGCGGAACCGGTGGAACGGCAGCACCGCCTCCTTCACCGCGACCGGTGCGTCGAGCGGCACGTGACCACCGTCGCCCTCGGCGGGCAGCATGCCCTCCTTGCGCAGTTCGGCGATGGTTGCGCCCATGGTGATCCGCGCGGCCGCCTTGGCCAGCGGTACCGCGGTGGCTTTCGAGACGAAAGGAACCGTCCGGCTCGCCCGTGGATTCGCCTCGAGTACGTACAGCACATCGTCCTTGAGCGCGTACTGCACATTGAGCAGGCCCTTGACACCGATGCCCTTGGCCAGCGCGATGGTGGAGCGGCGCACCGCCTCGATATCGCTGCGGCCCAAGGTGATCGGCGGCAGCGCGCAGGCGGAGTCGCCGGAGTGGATGCCCGCCTCTTCGATATGCTCCATCACACCGCCCAGGTAGACCTCGTCACCATCGCAGAGCGCGTCCACGTCGATCTCGATAGCATCTTCCAGGAAGCGGTCGACCAGTACCGGATGTTCCGGACTGAGTTCGGTGGCCCGGGAGATATAGCCCTCCAGTGAGGCCTCGTCGTAGACGATTTCCATACCGCGTCCGCCGAGCACGTAGGAGGGGCGCACCAGTACCGGATAGCCGATGCCCGCGGCGATCTTCTTGGCCTGCGCGAAGGTGGTCGCGGTGCCGTACTTCGGCGCGGGCAGGCCGGCGGCCACCAGGACGTCACCGAACTCGCCGCGATCCTCGGCCAGATCGATCGCGGCGGCACTGGTGCCGACCACCGGCACACCGGCATCGGTGAGGCGCTGTGCCAGCCCCAGCGGGGTCTGCCCGCCGAGCTGCACTATCACACCGGCGACCGTGCCCGACTCGGTTTCGGCGTGGTAGACCTCCAGCACATCCTCGAAGGTCAGCGGCTCGAAGTAGAGGCGGTCGGCGGTGTCGTAGTCGGTGGAGACGGTCTCCGGATTGCAGTTGACCATGACGGTCTCGTATCCGGCCTGCGAAAGCGTCTGCGCCGCATGGACACACGAGTAGTCGAACTCGATGCCCTGGCCGATCCGGTTCGGCCCGGAACCGAGGATGATCACCTTGTCCCGTTCGCGCTGCGGCAAGACCTCCGACTCTGTGCCCTCGAAATCGAGCTCGTAGGCCGAGTAGTGGTACGGGGTTTTGGCCTCGAACTCCGCGGCGCAGGTGTCGACGGTCTTGAAGACCGGACGGATACCGAGCCGGTGCCGCAGTGCGCGCACGCCGGTCTCACCCGCCAATTCCGGTCGCAGCGCGGCGATCTGGCGATCGGAGAGGCCGTAATGCTTGGCGCGGCGCAGCAGCGGCTCGTCGAGCACGGGTGCGTCGATGACCTCCCGGCGCAGCTCGACCAGTCCGGCCACCTCGGCGACGAACCAGGGGTCGATGCCGGAGGCCGACGCGACGTCTTCGATGCTCGCGCCCAGGCGCAGCGCGCGCTCCACCTGGTAGATGCGCCCCTCCGTCGGGGTACGCAGATCTGCCAGGACGGCCTCGGCATCGGTCCATGTGCCGTCGTCCTGGGTCCAGAAGCCCGCGGCCTTGGTTTCCAGCGAGCGCAGCACCTTGCCGAGCGCCTCGGCGAAGTTGCGACCCAACGACATCGCCTCGCCGACCGACTTCATGGTGGTGGTCAGCGTGGCGTCGGCGCCGGGGAACTTCTCGAAGGCGAAGCGCGGCGCCTTGACCACCACATAGTCCAGGGTCGGCTCGAAACAGGCCGGAGTTTCCTTGGTGATGTCGTTGACGATCTCGTCCAAGGTGTAGCCGATGGCCAACTTGGCGGCGATCTTGGCGATCGGGAAACCCGTCGCCTTGGAGGCCAATGCGGACGAACGCGAGACGCGCGGATTCATCTCGATGACGATCAGGCGGCCGTCACGCGGATTCACCGCGAACTGGATATTGCAGCCGCCGGTGTCGACGCCGACCTCGCGCAAGATATCAATACCGAGGTCGCGCAGCCGCTGGTATTCGCGGTCGGTGAGGGTCATGGCGGGTGCGACGGTGACCGAATCACCGGTGTGCACACCCATCGGGTCCACATTCTCGATCGAGCAGACCACCACGACATTGTCGCGGCCGTCGCGCATCAGCTCGAGTTCGTATTCCTTCCAACCCAGGATGGATTCCTCGATGAGCACATTGGCCGTCGGCGAGGCGGCCAGGCCGCCGCCGGCGATGCGATCCAGGTCCTCGTTGTTGTAGGCCATCCCGGAGCCAAGGCCGCCCATCGTGAACGACGGCCGCACGACCACCGGAAAGCCCAGTTCCGCAACGGTTTCGCGGACCTCGTCCATGGTGTGGCAGACCTTGGAGCGCGCGCTCTCGCCGCCGACCTTGGCGACGATGTCCTTGAACTTCTGCCGGTCCTCACCGCGCTGGATGGCCTCGAAGTCGGCGCCGATCAGCTCGACGTTGTACTTCTGCAGCACACCGCGCTCGTGCAGGGCGACCGCGGTATTCAGTGCCGTCTGCCCGCCGAGGGTGGCGAGAATGGCGTCGGGGCGCTCCTTTTCGATGACCTTCTCGACGAATTCCGGGGTAATCGGTTCCACATAGGTGGAATCGGCGAATTCCGGATCGGTCATGATGGTCGCCGGGTTGGAGTTCACCAGCGATACCCGCAGGCCCTCGGCCCGCAGCACCCGGCACGCCTGGGTGCCGGAATAGTCGAATTCGCAGGCCTGGCCGATGACGATCGGGCCGGAGCCGATCACCAGGATGTGCTTCAGATCCTCGCGGCGAGGCATCAGGCTCCTTCCATGAGACCGGCGAAACGGTCGAAGAGATAGGCGGCGTCATGGGGTCCGGCGGCGGCCTCCGGGTGGTACTGCACCGAGAATGCGCGGCCGTCGACCAGGCGTACGCCCTCGACGGTGCCGTCGTTGGCGCAGACGTGGCTGACCTCGGCCTTGCCGAACGGGGTGTCGAACTGTTCGCCCTGTTCGCCCTCCAGCGCGAAGCCGTGGTTTTGCGCGGTGATCGAGATCCGGCCGGTCTCGTGTTCGACGACCGGGATATTGATGCCGCGGTGGCCGAACTTCATCTTGTAGGTCTTGCGGCCCAAGGCGCGGCCGAGGATCTGATTGCCGAAGCAGATGCCGAACAGCGGCAGCCCCTGCTCCAGCACACCCTGGGTGATGGCGACCGCGCCGTCCTGGGTGGCTGGGTCGCCCGGACCGTTGGACAGGAAGACACCGTCCGGCTTCAGCTCCAGGATCTGGTCGAGCGAGACGGTCGACGGCACCACATGCACCCGCATGCCGCGCTGGGCGAACATGCGCGGGGTATTGGTCTTGATGCCGAGGTCGACCGCGACGACGGTGAAGCGCGGGTCGCCGTTCGGTTCGATCGTGTACAGCGCGTTGGTGCTGACCTCTTCGGCCAGATCCGCGCCGAGCATCGAGGGCTGTCCGTTGACCCGGGCCAGCAGTTCGTCGGCCTCGGCGAGCGCCGAACCCGAGAAGATGCCCGCCTTCATCGAACCGCGGGTGCGCAGGTGGCGTACCAGCGCGCGGGTGTCGATACCCGCGATGCCGACGATCCGCTGGCGGTCCAACTGGTCCTGCAGAGTGCCGCTCGAGCGCCAGTTCGACGCGACGCGCGAGGCGTCGCGGACCGCGTATCCGGCGACCCAGATCTTGCCGGATTCGTCATCCTCGTCGTTCCAGCCGGTATTGCCGATCTGCGGGGCCGTGGCCACCACGATCTGGCGGTGGTAGCTGGGGTCGGTGAGGGTCTCCTGGTACCCGGTCATCGCGGTGCAGAACACCGCCTCACCGAGTGTTTCGCCGACGGCGCCGAAGGCCGTGCCGCGGAAAACCCGGCCGTCCTCCAGTACCAACGCTGCTACTTCTTGTTTCATCCCTCGTCGTCTCCCGTCATCGTCCTGGCCCACGCCGGGTACACCGTCTTGTCGTCACCTCGGAAACCGGTATCTATCTCGGTTCCGGTCGGCAGCTTCCAGCGAATTACCAGCACACCATCTTCGGTCATCACCTTGCCCGCATGTCCGCGTTCGGTCCGCACCGCGGTAATGGATTCATGCGGAATCCAGATCACCGTCGCACCGTCGCGCTCGAGCAGAATCCCCCGTTCGAACCGCGTGAGTTCCGCCGTGGCCCGGAAACCCAAGTCGCCTACCGCGATTCGGTCCTGCCAGCTGGGTGCGATGGTGCTGCCGAGATACACTCCGGTGGTCGGCTCGAGCACCTGAGCACCGAGATCACCCGGCACATGCGGTAGTTCGCCGATCCGTGCCGCCTGCCGCGCGGCACGATTCTGCCAACCTCGGTACATCAACCAGATGCACAAGGCGAACAGTGCGAGCAGTCCGACCACCCACAGCGTTCTTTCCACTTACGAACCTCCCACCGCCTTGCCCTCACGGGCGGTTACCCGGCCGCGGAGCAACGTCGCTGTCACCCGGGCCGGGAACGTCATGTCCTCGAACGGCGTGTTATTGGAAATGCTGGCGAGCTCCGCTGCCCGCACCGTCCAGGTCGCATCCGGATCGACCAGTGTCAGGTTGGCCGGTTCACCGACCTCGATCGGGCGGCCGTGGCCGTCGAGACCGACGATTTCGGCCGGACGCTCGCTCATCACGCGGGCCACACCGCGCCAGTCCAACAGGCCGGGTTCGACCATGGTCTGCACGATGATCGACAGCGCGGTTTCCAGCCCGAGCATACCGGGGCGGGCGGCGGCGAATTCGCAGCACTTGTCCTGTTCGGCGTGCGGGGCATGGTCGGTGGCGACACAGTCGAGGATGCCCTCGGCGAGTGCCTGCCGCAGTGCGATGGTGTCGGAGACCTCGCGCAGCGGCGGGTTCACCTTGTTGACCGCGTCGTAGGTCTCGAGGCGCGAGTCATCGAGCAGCAGATGGTGCGGGGTGACCTCGGCAGTGATCGAAATCCCCTGCGCCTTGGCCCATTTCACCAATTCGACGGTGCCGGCGGTGGATGCGTGGCAGATGTGCACGCGGGCGCCCGCGTCCCGGGCCAGCAGTGCGTCCCGGGCAACGATCGACTCCTCCGCGGCGCGCGGCCAACCGGCCAAGCCGAGGCGGGCGGCGGTCGGACCTTCGTGCGCGACAGCGCCTTTGGTCAGGCGTGGCTCCTCGGCGTGCTGGGCGATCAACACACCGAGGGAGTTCGAGTACTCCAGTGCGCGGCGCATGAGCAGCGGGTCATAGACGCAGTGGCCGTCATCGGAGAACATGCGCACCGCGCCGACGCCGGCGGCCATGGTGCCCATTTCGGCGAGCTGCTTACCTTCCAGGCCGACCGTGACCGCACCCACCGGATACACATCGACCAGGCCGATCTCCTGGCCGCGGCGCCATACATGATCGGTGACGACCACCGAATCGGCGACCGGGCTGGTATTTGCCATGGCGAAGACAGCGGTATAGCCACCGAGTGCCGCGGCGGCGGAACCGGTTTCGATGGTTTCGGTGTCCTCGCGGCCGGGTTCGCGCAGATGGGTGTGCAGATCGACGAAGCCGGGCAGCAGGATCTGACCCCGCGCGTCGATGACCTCGGCGTCGGCAATGCCCAGATCCGTTCCGATGGCGGCGATTACACCGTCGCGCACGAGCACGTCGACCGGCTCGCCCTCGCCGTACGGCCGAACACTCTTGAGCAGCAGGCTCATGCGGCAGCCTCCTGGGTACCGACCAGCAGCCGGAAGAGCACGGCCATCCGCATATGTACTCCGTTCGTCACCTGTTGCAGAACCGCCGCCTGCGAGGAATCCGCCACCGGCGAGGCGATCTCCATACCGCGCAGCATCGGCCCCGGATGCAGGACGACCGCGTTCTCGTCCAGCATTGCGAGCCTGCGCTCGGAAAGTCCGTAGTTGACCGAATATTCGCGGGCCGACGGGAAGAAACCGCCGTTCATCCGCTCTTGTTGAACCCGCAGCATCAGCACCGCATCGGCGCCGGGCAATTCGGCATCGAGCGACGCCGAGATCCGGGCGGGCCACAGATCCGCGCCGACCGGCAGCAGCGTGCGCGGCGCGACCAGCACCACCTCGGCGCCAAGGGTGTTGAGCAGGAAGACATTCGAGCGCGCGACCCGGCTGTGCAGGATATCGCCGACGATGACGATCCGCTTGCCCTCGATATCGCCGAGGCGCTGCCGCAGGGTCAGCGCGTCCAGCAGCGCCTGCGTCGGATGCTGGTGCGTGCCGTCACCGGCATTGATGATGGCTGGGCCCCGACGCCCCTCGGAAACCGCCCAGGCATCCATCCAACGCGCGATCTGATGGGCCGCACCCGAGGCCGGGTGCCGGACGATCAGCGCGTCCGCGCCTGCCGCGTGCAGAGTCAGCGCGGTATCGCGCAGTGATTCGCCCTTGGAAACCGAGGAGCTGCTCGCGCTGACATTGATCACATCGGCACTCATCCACTTGCCCGCGACCTCGAACGACACCCGGGTACGGGTGGAGTTCTCATAGAAGACCGTCATCACGGTGCGGCCGCGCAGCGTCGGCAGCTTCTTCACCTCACGGCCGAGCAGCGCCTGCTCGAAACGTTCTGCCTCGTCGAGCAATTCGGTGGCAGTGGCACGATCGAGATCGGTCACCGTCAGCAGATGCCTCACGACTCCACCTCGCTGACACTCGCTCCGGCCAGCCGGTTCACTGCGCTTCCTCCTGATGCAAATAGACGCCGTCGCGGCCGTCGTGTTCGGTGAGTAGTACGCAGATGTCCTCGCTGCGGGAGGTCGGCACATTCTTGCCGACGAAATCCGCGCGGATCGGGAGTTCACGATGGCCGCGGTCGATGAGCACCGCGAGTTGGACGGCGCGGGGGCGGCCCAGATCGCGCAGACCGTCGAGGGCAGAACGCACGGTGCGGCCGGAGAAGAGCACGTCATCGACCAGGACCACGAGTGCATCCTCGATGCCGCCCTCGGGTACCGAGGTGCGCTCGAGCGGGCGGTGCGGGCGGCTGCGCAGATCGTCGCGATAGAGGGTGATGTCGAGCGAGCCGAGGGCCGGGCGGACGCCGGAGAATTCCTCGATCTTGTCGGTGAGACGCGCGGCCAGGGTGGTACCGCGGGTGGGAATGCCGATCAGCACCACGCGCGGTGCGTCCGGATCGCCCGCATCCAGGGCGGTCTTTTCGATGATCTGATGCGCGATGCGCGCAATGGTCCGGCCGACGTCGGAAGGAGACAGCAACTCGCGTCCCGCGCTCACCCAATCGGGGGTGTGTCGCTGCGACGTTTCGGCAGCGCCGGACTTGGCGGCCCGTTCCTCGGGCACGGCCATGCCGACCTCCTTCCCCGCCTCACCGGACGGTCCGTTAAAGGATGTCTTACGGCATGCAGCCTAGCAGCGCTGTTTGCACCGCTTTAACCAGGCATATCCTGCTGTGAGCGGGGCCACGTGCGATTCGGACACTCCGTGTTCGGCAGGTGCGCCTACGGTTCGCGAACCGCGATGACGACTCCGACGTCGGGATCGTTCAAGGCGGCGGGCCGCTCGAGGGTGGCGACCATATCGTCCCAGCGACGGAATTCGGTGCGCCAGCCGTGTTCGTCCAGCCAGGCTCTGGCGTCCGCACCGAGGCCGGTGCGCGGACGATCCGCTCCTTCGACACCATGGACCAGGCGTTCGAGTTCGGTATACGGCCGGGCGTTTTCGTCGACGACGAAGCGCTGACGCCGAAACGGCTTCCCGGAGACCGGAATTCGGCAGTGTCGCGACCACGTGCAATGCATGTTCGTGAGCCAGGTAGCCCAGGACGCCCTCGTCCACCCGGTGCGTCGGCTCGTCCGGCCGAAATCCGTACTCCCCGAGCAGCTTTGCCCAATCCTCGCGCACATCGATGGCAAGCACCGCGCGGTCACAGCAAGGTTGCGCATGTGCCGCGGTGAGGACCGGTTCCTTGAACGCGAACAGCTCCGGCAGATCGATGTCGAACCAGCTGGAGCACCGCAATGATGGGCGATCTCCCGCGCTCCGACGACGAGCGCTACACGGCCGGGTCGATATCGCGTGCGACATACTCACCAAGAATTGAATGACCGTTTCTCGCTAGCACATATGTTCGATAAGGCGTAGATTCGGCGGCATGTCGACACCGCTGCAGGGATCATTGCTCGACGGGTTCGGGGATATCGAGGTGGGCGAATTCGGTGGTGTGCGCCGAACGACATTGAGTCATAGTGCCTGGGTGGATGTGCTGCCCGGGTGGTTGTCGGGGGCGGACATACTGTTCGAACGCCTGGTGGACGGGGTGCCGTGGCAGGCGGAGCGGCGGCCGATGTACGACCGGGTGGTTGATGTGCCACGGCTGCTGTGTTTCTACGAGGAGGGCGCGCAGTTGCCGGACCCGGCGCTGGACGCGGCACGGGAGGCACTGACCGCACACTATCGCGCGGAACTCGGCGAACCGTTCCGCACGGCCGGGTTGTGCTTCTACCGCGACGGACGCGACAGCGTGGCCTGGCACGGCGATACCGTCGGGCGCGGGGCGACCGATGACACCATGGTCGCCATCATTTCGATCGGCGCGCCGCGCGCACTCCTGCTGCGACCGCGCGGCGGCGGCGCGAGTCTTCGGTTTCAGGTCGGATATGGCGATCTGCTGGTCATGGGCGGCTCTTGCCAGCGCACCTGGGAACACGCCGTACCGAAGACGCGCAGGCCGACCGGGCCGCGAATCAGCATTCAATTTCGACCGCGGGGCGTGCGCTGACCTCGCCAACGCTTGTGACGAAGCCGACAGCCTGTTGACCTGAACCAAGGTTGAGATAAGAGGCTGATGGCCATGAGCGCAACAACAATTCAGCCCGTGGTCGCCGACACCACCGTCGACCACACCGCGGACATCACGGCAATCGAGCAGATCATCGCCACTGTCGAAACCGCATACAACACCAATGACGCCGAACTCATGACCGCCGATTTCACGGCCAACGCGGCGGTGGTCAATGCGGTCGGTGCGCTCATGGTCGGGAAAGACGCACTGCTGGCGGCCAATCGACAGGGACTGGCGGGATTCTTGAAGGATCAGTATGTCCGCTACGAGGTCGCCGACATCGTATTCCTGCGGCCCGATATCGCAATCGCGCACAAACTCGCCCGGGCGACGACGGCCGAGGGCGAGCTCATCGATATCGATCACGCGATGATCGCGCTGTACGTTCTGGTCAAAGAGAACGGTCGGTGGTGGACCGCGGCGCGGCAGAACACACTGATCCCGCAGGCGAAGTAGCCGCAGCTCAGGGCGTGGCGAGCCGTTCCTCGCGCGTCGGGAAGCGACGGCGGCGAACTGTCGCGCCATGCGACCAGATTGCCCACTGAACCTCCTCCGTCGAAACCTGTTCATCGAATCGGACGAGCACTTCGGCGCGGGCCTGGCGAGCGATGTTCACCTTCCGCCGGTACTGACGGAAGATCTGCACCTCGCCATTGCGGTCGTCGTCCAGGTACTCGTAGTCCATGCCGTAGTAGGCGTAGTTCCCGAGTGTCGCAAGCGAGGTTCCCCAGGATCGCAACTGCTCGCGCGCACCGAAAATCGTGACCATGCCGCCGATGCGGTCGATCCGTTCCCAACCGGTGGGCACCCCGACGAAATTCCAGTCCCGCTCCCCCGGCCCCTTCGCGCGCCATTCCTGGAGCTCTGCCACCGCGGCATCCAGACCGAAGGTCTGCCAGCGCACCGTGCCCTGTGAGCTGTCGCGAAACGGCAATCGCCTCCGCAATGCGACGGCGGCGGCGCGGGTGAAGACGGTCAGGTCCGCGGGCACGAGCACGATCGGATCCGATGGCGCGGCGTCGAACGGATTGGGATCCAGATGCGCCGGGTCGATGACGACAAGCGTGTCCGGCCGCCGCTGATAGGCCAGACCCCACAGCAGCCGAGCCAGCATCCGCGCTCCGCGCCAATCGGAGAGCACATGCCAGGTCTCATGGAAATAGTTGGTGGCGAAGCGGAAATCGCTGCCGGGGCGCAGGGTCAGCACGGTATATACCCGCCCGTCGAGCACCATGGTGCGTCGATGCAGTTTCGCCATAGTGTCGGTGGCCGAACCTGGGCGCGGCCGTTTGTACTGCGCGGCCACGTTCACCTCCAGTTCTGCCTCGCGTGCATTCCAGGGGACCATGGCCGCCGGCGCGCGGCAACGGATTTATTGTCACGAAGTTGAACAATGGTCCATCTACAGCGGTGCGCGGCCGCCCCCGATAGATTGGCCATATGAGCAACCCTGGGGCGGGGGTTTTGGCCGTGATGCCGCTGCATACGATCAGCGAGGTCTACGGCGAAAGCGGACTGCGCGAACGACTACTGCTGGAAATCGCCGAACTGTCCGATACCGAACGGCTCACCGAGGCATTGGACCTGGCTACCGAACTGCACCGCGACGATCGTTACGGCCGCGAACCGTATCTGAGTCATCTACTGCGCGTTGCGATTCGGATCGTCAGCCACTACGAAGTGCGGGATCCGGATGTCGTCGCGGCCGGGCTGCTGCACGATTCCGTCGAGGACCACCCGGTCGAACTGGCCGGCGCGCGTCCCGGTTCGCCGACCGATGCCGCACTCGCGGAAATCGCGGCCCGGTTCGGCGCCAGGGTCGCCGAACTCGTCGCCGCCGTCACCAATCCGGAACCCGATCCGGAGATCGATCGACACGCACAATACCGCGAACACGTGGCGGCAAATCTCGATCGCGCGCCGTGGGCTCGGATCGTAAAATTCTCCGACTTCACCGATAACGGCGTCGGGATCCTCTACGCCGACGGACCGGCGATGCGCAGACTCGCCACCAAGTACCGCCCGCTCACCGACATCTACCGCGACCTCGTCACCCGGGCCGACACTCCGCTCGCCGAGCACGTCAAGCGGCGCATCCTGCACCAACTCGACAGCGCCGACGAACGCTTCGACGCCATTCTCGCCAGAGATCAGGCGTCCTTCGAGTGATCTGCTCGGGAGCATGAGGGCACACCGCGCTCGGGGCACACCACCAGCCAGTACCTCTCAGGGCACTACGACCGGGGCGCGCGCAGCACCGATTCGACGAGTTGACGGACCGCCGTGAGCAGCCGTTCGGTCTCCCCCGCACGCGCGAGTCGCGGCACCTGTTCGCCGCCCAGTGCGCCCAGCAGCAGCCTGCCGACGACCTCGGCATCCAGGTCCGGACGGGCCTCCCGCAGCAATGCGGTGATGTGCGCGTCCCAGAATTCGTGGATCTCGGCGGTACGCGGGTGCGGCGGGCCCTGCATATAGGCGACCGTCACCTCGATGTTGTCTGTCATCATTCGCAGGAAGGCGTCGAAGAAGGCCAGCAATCGCTCCCCCGCCGGCGCCCCGGGGCCCAGCGGCGGCGGACCACTGCGGACCGTATCCATCAATGCGAAGGTGCTCTCGGCGATCATCTCGTGCAGTAATCCGGCGCGATTGCCGAAGCGGTGGAAGATCGTGCCCTTGCCGACACCGGCGGCCGCCGCGACCCGATCCATGGTTAATGCGTCGGCACCGTGTTCGGCGAGCAATGCAGCGGTCGCGGCCAGGATCGCCTCCCGATTACGCGCGGCATCCGCCCGTTCCCTCGGGCGTTCGTCGGTCATTCCACCACCTTTATTGACAACTTGACCGCCGGTCCATATGATTCTGAAAAACCATGTGGACCGACAGTCAAGTTATGGAGTTGACAATGCAAGCAATCGTAATGACGGGCATCGGCGGCCCCGAGGTCCTGGTCGCGCAGGATGTCGCCGCACCACATCCAGGCCCCGGCGAGCTGGTGATCCGCGCCGAGGCGATTCCGGTGCTGTTCCCGGAGACCAAACTGCGCTCGGGTGAGTTTCCGATGCCTACCGAACCACCGGTGGTCTTCGGTTTCCAGGCCGCCGGAGTGGTCGTCGAGATCGGGGACGGGGTCGACCCGGTATTGCTGGGCCGACGAGTCGCGGTGGCCACCACGGGCTTCGGTTCCTACGCCGAATTCGTCTGCGCGCCGGCAGCTTCCGTGACCACGATCCCGGACGCCCTCTCGTCCGTCGATGCGGCCGCCGTCCTGATGGACGGATCGGTGGCACTGCCCCTGCTCGCGACCGCCGCACTCACCGGCTCCGAAACGGTTCTGATCGAAGCCGCCGCGACCGGAGTCGGCAGCGCACTCACCCAACTCGCCAAGGAATTCGGTGCCGCGCGCGTCATCGCGACCGCTGGCGGTTCCGAGAAGTCCGCGCGGGCAAAGGCATTGGGCGCGGATGAGGTCATCGACCACAACGCACCGGACTGGCCTACCCGACTGCGCGAAACCCTCGACGGCACCACGCTCGATGTCGTCTTCGATTCCATCGGCGGCACCACCGCCCGAGACCTACTGGCAGTGATGACCCCGGTACGCGGCCGGATCCTCAGTTACGGCTGGCTCTCCGGAGCGCCGGCCCAGATCTCCACGACCGACCTGCTCCCCCACGGCCTCACCCTCACCGCCTGCGCCGGACCGGCCTGGCTCGCCGAAGTATCCCGCTCCCGCGCCGCCGCCCTCGACCGAGCCACCACCGGAACCCTCACTCCCCAAGTCGATTCCGTCCTCCCCCTCGACGCGGCCGCCAAGGCCCACCGGCTCATCGAGGAGCGCTCTCCTATCGGCAAGATCGTGCTGCGCCCCTGACGCCGAGTATCGGCGCAAACCTCGTCCGCCCCTTCGCATTTCTCACTGCCACCGCCTCGCAGTCAACGCAGGCCGGGTCGCCACCCTCTCCCCCGTCGTAGCGCGAAGGGCCGTACACCTTTGCGGAACTCACACCGCTCGGGCATTCGTATCGCCGAAGCACCGTGCACAAGTGATGAAACACCATGTGGTCGTTGATGTTTCCCATGAATCATGAGTCGCGCTCACTGTTGCACCGAGTGCATCTAGCGGGCGCGTCAAGGGCGGCGGGCGAAAGCCGGGGCGTGCTCGGGGAGTATTCCTCGGGCGATCAGAAAAGGCGGGACGGTGCGCAGGACAGGGGTTCGGCGCAGGATGCGTAGCGGCAAGGGAGTCGTTGTGGCGTTGGCGATATCGATTCGGCCGGATAGGGCGGGGCGGATTACCGTGGCGTGGAGGACGCGTTGCAGGTCCTGGGTGACAACGGTTGGGAGAGTGCGGCGACGCTGCACCCTGACCAGGTCGCGGGTGGTCAGGGTGCCCGAAGTCAGTAGTGGGGCAAGGATTCTCGCGGTGGCGACGGCGTCCTGGACGGCGAGGTTGATGCCGACGCCGCCGGCGGGGGACATCGCGTGCGCGGCGTCGCCGATACAGAGCAGACCGTCGGTGTACCACTTCGTCAGGCGGTCCAATTTCACGTCGAGCAGTTTCACATCGTCCCAGTCCCGGAGCGCACCCTCCCGGTCACGCAGCCACGGCGCGGAATCAGCCATGCTCCGCACGATTTCGGTGACCGGACCGCGGCGGGCCGCTGCATCGCTGCCCTTGGCGATGAGGGTCGCGACCTGCCAGTAGTCACCGCGATCGAACATGACCGCGACGCGGTTGGCGCTGAGCAGTGCGAGCAAACCAGCGGGGTCGACATCGGTCCGCGGCAGCCGGAACCACCACACATCCATCGGTGTCGGCCAACTGCGTGAGCCGAGTCCGACCTCGGCACGCAACACCGAGTCACGGCCATCGCAGGCCACCGTCAGGTCGGCGCGGATCTCGCCCGTTTCGCCGTCGCTGGTCCGGTAGGCGACACCGGCGACCCGGCGGTCATCCCAAATCACCGCTGTCGCTTCGGTGTTCATGCGCAGCCGGAAGCTCGGCTCTCGATCGGCCACACCGGCCAAGAGGTCCAGCAGATCCCACTGGGGCACCATCGCGATGTATTTATGCGTACCGGGCAGATGTTCCAGAGTGAACACCGTCTGCACCGCCCCCCGGATCGGCAGCAGGACCTGCTCCAGTTTGCGCGAGGGCAGTTTCGCGAATTCCTCACCGAGACCCAGTTCGTCGAGCAGGTCCAGGGTCGTGGGATGCACTGTGTCGCCCCGGAAGTCCCGCAGGAAGTCCTGATGTTTCTCCAAAACGGTGACATCGATGCCGGCGCGGGCCAGCAGCAGTCCCAGCACCATGCCGGCCGGTCCACCACCGACCACCAGACACGTCGTGCTTTCCATTGCCCCGACCTCCCTCCGTGCGCACGCGCCGGACGGACATTCCGCGGGCGCGGATGTAACGTTTCTCTGGGCCGACTTCAATGGTATGCCGCGCAGCCGAGCACCAGGCCCGCAACGTTGCGCTGCGATCAGATCAGATCAGATCAGATCAGATCAGTGACGCTGAACAAAGAAGGCGCACACCTCAGAAAGGTGCATCGGCCGCCAGCTGACCCACTTCCGGCAGGTAGGGATCGAGTTCACCGGATTCGAACCGCGACATGCCGATGACATGCCAGAACTGCCCGGCGATATTGCCCTCGAATTTGTACCGACCATCGGGCGCGATTGCCGCCCACCCTTCGGGCAGACCGAGCAGGATCGCGCGGATCGACGGCGCGTCATCCTCCGGCCGTGACCACAACAGGATGTTGCCGTCATCACCGCCGCTGGCCAGCAGCTTGCCGGACGGGTCGAAGCTCAGCGACCATACCCGGCGCTTATGGCCCTCGAGCGTATGCAGATGACGTCCCGAGGCCATATCCCACAACCGAACGACCAGATCATCGCCCCCGGTTGCCAAGGTGCCGGTGCACGGGTCGACCGCGGCCGTCCACAGCCTGCCGGTATGCCTGGTCAGCGTATGCAGCGCATCACCGGATTCGATATCCCAAATACGGGCGGTGGTATCCCAGGACACGCTGGCTAGGCGGCCCTCATGAAAGGCGACGGCGTACACCCGGTCGCGATGTCCGTGCAGTGCCCGCAGGAACCGTCCGGAGCGCACATCCCACAATCGCACCACGGAATCGTCGCAGCCGGTGGCCATCAGCGCACCGTCGGCACTGAATGCGATGGAGCGCACCCGGCCGCGATGTTCCGCGCAGACGGCATGCAGTGCGCCGGTCGTGCGCACCCAGATGATCACCGTGTCGTCGTCATTGGCAGTGGCCACATATTCGCCGGTCGGGTCGAAGGCGGCCGCCCAGATCGGTGCGGATTCGATAGTGATATGGCGTTCGTACAGGTCGGCGTCGAGGTTGAACAGGCTGAGCCGCCCGTCATTGACGACGAGACCGAGCTGATGGCGGCCCAGCATGCTGAATATCGCCGATTCGAAGGTGAGCAGACGGTCTTCGCTGCCCACCAGTCGGCGCACCATCCGTCCGGTCACTGGATCCCACAGTCGAACCACCCCGTCGTTACCCACGCCGGAAAGCAGGGTGCCGTCCGCATTGAAGCTGACCGTGCGGACCTGGCGACCGTGGCCGGTGAGCGTGTGTTTGCAGGTGCCGGTTACCGGATCCCAGAGCCGGGTGGTGAATTGGTCGTCGGTAACGGCCAATTGGGTACCGTCCGGGCGAAAGGCGAACGGCCAGATCGAGCCGGTATGCGCGGTGAGCCGATGTCGCAACTCCCCGGTTTTGCTATCGCGCAGACAGACCAGTCCGGCGCTATCGCCCGAGGCGAGCAGTTCACCCGACGGATCGAAGGTGAGCCAGTAGATGGCCGCGGCGTGTTCAGTGAGCGACTGCCGTTGCGCACCGGTGTCCGCATCCCACAGTCGCAATCCGCCATCGGTGTCCCCGCTCGCCACGATCGGGAGGCTGGGATGGAAGGCCACGGAATAGACCCGCCCGGTGTGTCCGGGCAGATCGCGAACCTTGCGGCAGCTCAACGGATCCCACAGCGCCAGCGTGCCGTCCACGCCACCGACCGCGAGTAGTTCACCGGTCGGATTGAACGCCACCCGGAACACCGATCCCAACGCACCTCTGAATTCGCCACTCTCCCTGCCATTTTCGATATCCCACAGACGTACAGTGCCGTCCCGATACGAGGCTGCGACAAGCCGCCCGCGAATATCCAAGCTGTAGATGAGTTCCCCGCCACCGCCACCCGCGGGACGGCATTCGTGCCATAATTCGCCGCTCGGCAATGTCCACAGCCGCAGCACACCATCGGCATCACCGGTGGCAAGCAGATCACCGGCGGGACTCAGCACCACCGGCCACGGCCAGCTCTTGTGCCCCAACAGGATTCGGCGCAGTTCACCGGTGGCGGCATCCCAGATGGCCACGGTGCCGTCGCCGGACCCGGTCACCAACACCGTATCGGTGAACGCCACCGCGAAGGCACGGGCACGGTGGGTCTGCAAGGTGCGCAGCGGCCTTCCGGTTTCGGCGTCGCAGATGAGCACACCACCGTCATCACTGCCGATGGCGAGCGTGCCGCCGTCCGGGTTGTAGGCGACCGGCTGCGGCAGTCGGCCGTGTCTGGCGTGGAAGCCGTGCCGGACGCCGATTGCGGCAGGTGCGAATTCGGTCTGCGCCGCGCCCCCGGGCACCCACGCCGCGCCATGCAGATCGGTACCGGTGGGGATGCCGGTGACATCGATGAGTGCCGCGCGAGACCAGCGGCTGCCGCTCGCCCGCGATCCGGTCAGATCGGTGTGCACCAGTCGGGCGCGAGTCAGATCAGCCTCGCCGAGATCAGCTCCGACCAGGCTGGCCTCGTCGAGTCGGGCGCCGACCAACCGCGCACCGTGCAGCACAGCGCGGTCGAGGTTCGTGCCGACCAATCGGGCGCCGCTGAGGTCGGCTCCGGTGAGATCGACATCGCGCAGATCCCGATACGACAGATCCTCCCCCGCCAGACTCGCACCGCGCAGATCCGCGGTCGGTGCGGTGCGCAGTCGCGTCGCCACCCGAATCGCATTGGTGCGCGTCACTTCCTCGGCCGCCTGCTCGGCGAGCACTCCGTCGGCCCAGGTGCGCAGCGCCCGGTTGTCGGCGAGATCGCACAGGAAGTCGATCGAAAGTTGAGATAGCGGCGATTGGTTCAGTTGGGCGGGCGCGATCGTGCCGACCTCGAACTGCTCGGCAATATGGTTGGCCACCAGCCATTCCATTACCGACGAATGGATGAAGCCGAATAGGTTGTCCTCGGTGCGCACCAGGAGGCTGCCGGAGCCGATGGCATGTGCCGACTGCTGCACCGACATCCGGCTCGATCCGGTCAGCTCGGCCAAACCCGCTGCCACCTCGGTCAATTCGGACAGCCGCAGATATGGCTCGCCGGTTCCCCAGGCGCGTAGCGCGAATGCCGTGACCCCGAGCCACAATTCGTGCAGGCGCAACCCTGGCGGCGCGCCGGCGATGCCCGCGGTCCGGTCGGCCTCGTGGGTCAGCCAGGACTCCAGGATCTCCCGGTACAGCCCGGCCGGCCCCACCGCCTGTTTGGCGCCCGCCGCGGCCCGTAGCCGCCGCTCGTCCAGATCGGCGATAAAGCCGAGCATCCGGGGATTCTGTGCCAGTCCGAGCAAATCCTCGATACCGGTGATCAACCCCATTCTGGCGTCCGCGCGGCGGATATCGCCGCCGTAGCGGTTGGTCAAGAAGGCGTGGATCTGCGCCGGCGCGAAATCCTCGATGCCCACGATGCGCCGATCCTGCAGCAGACCGACGCGTTCGCCGAGGGCGGTGAGCACTTGGGCGCGGGATGCGAAGTGCTGGGTGCGGCTGGCCACGATGATCTTGGCCTTGCCGACGGCGGCCTGCAGCAGGGTTTCCAGATGGTCGGCAGCGAAGTCGTAACTGATCCGGGTGACGAGTTCGTCGAAGCCGTCGAACAGCAATACCACCCGGCCCTCGCGCAACATGTAGTGCAGCGCCTTCAGGTCGATCCGATCCTCGCCGTGATTGGCCAGATGCGCGGCGACCAGACCATCCACCGAATGGGTTTTATCCAAGGCCCGTAGGTCGATCAGGATCGGAACCAGCGCGGGCATGGTTTCGGTGATGCGGCGAGCCAATTCGCGCAGCGCGAAGGTTTTTCCGCGTCCGAAATCACCGAGTATCAGGATGAATCGGCCGTGGTCGGCCGCGATCACCTTCATCAGTTCGCCCACGAGATCGTCGCGGATCTGCTGGTCGTCGTGTTCGAGGATCCGGAAGCGCTGCGGCACATACAGATCCGGCGGATAGGTGCGATCCGCGCGCAACCGTGCCGCCTGGTGCGCGAGATAGTCGTCCAGATCGAGCAGGCCCTGGAATTCGGTGAAGCTGCGCACCCGCAGACCGTGGCTGGCCGCCTCCTCACGCAGCGAACGTGGCGGCGGCGCACCGCGATACACGAGTTCGGAACCGTACTCCGGATCGTGGCCGAGGAAATCCTCGACGACCTGCCGGGTCATATCACCGACGTGCACACCGACGCGCCACTGGCCGATCACCTCGTCGTCCTCCCTGGTGATCAGCAAATGTGGCGGCGCAACCTCGATGTGCCGGATCTTCGCACCGGGATAACGGGTTTCGCATACCTCGGCGACGCGCTCGAGCAGCCGCCCGTGCGGATCGACCGCCGGAGTTTCGGCCGGCGGTTCCGGGAGCTCGGGCTCCTCCGGTCCGAGTAGTTCGGGCTGTTTGGCCGTCGGCAGCGCCGCGGACACCTTCAGCCAGTCGAATTCGACTTGTCTGGTGGACTCGCCGCGTCCAGCGAACCGGGCCAGACCTGCGGCGGTGAGCTGGATGATCTCGTCGCGCCCCGGTGCGGTCGCGGGCAGCACAGGCAACGTGTCGTCGATCCGATCCAGATGCGGCCCACCGGGTCCCGGACCGTGCAGCAACAGATTCAACCGGCCGCCGAGCAGCCGGGACAGCGTATCCGCGTCGCGCAGCAGGTCCGGATCATGGGCGGGAGTACCCGCGCCGGGCAGCGGATCATGCCGGACGACACCGAGGCGCAACCAGCCGTTCTCCTCGAACGGGCGCAGCCGCTCGGCGAACCAGGACGCCTGCGGTTCGCCGATCCGGCCGTAATCGTCCTCGGGCAGATGGGTCGCGGCCATGGTCGAATTCAGTCCGGCTACCACCACCCGCAATTCGGGAATCGGGAACAGCGTCCACGGCTGACCGATATCGAAGACGAGGTGATCCAGCCCCTGGTACAGCGCACCGAACAGCCGCGCATACTGCTCGAGCTTCGGGAAGTACGGCGGCTGTGGTTTGCGATCGTGAGCCTCGCAGCTCAGGAAGTACGCGTGACAGGCCGGTTTGGAGACATCGTGATTGCCCGGCACCACGATCAGCCGCTCCGGACCGAGGCCGAGTAGCGTGCGCAATCCACTCAGGAAGGTCAGCGCCTCCTCGACCTCACGTGGGCGGCCGGATTCGGTCATATCCCCGGACACCACGATCAAATCTGGTTTGGCCACACCCTGATTCACCAGATGGGTGACATTGGCGTAGATGCGCGCCTGTAATTCGGCCGCGGTGCTCGGCTCGTCCGGCGCGAGGAGCCCGCGACCGAAGCGCGGACCCGCGACATGCAGTACGGAGACACTGGTACGTGGCTCGCCATGATCGCTGGCGCCCGGAAAGGCAGGGGCCGCAACAGGCGTGCGGCGCGGCAGCACGGATCCTGGTGTGTCCGAGATGGTTTCGGCGGCGAACCGCTCGGGACCCGCCTGCGGAAAGCCCGGTTCCGACTGCGGCTTCGCCCGCCCCGCGAGCAGATGTCCGACCCGCTCCAGCAGGATTCGGCGCGCTTCATCGGCAGTGGACACCCGCACCAGGTCGAGATAGGTGATCGTGGCGAGTAGCCCCTCGAGCGTGCATTCGGCGATGCGCACCGGCATCAGCTTGCCGGGATCTGTGCGGTAGGCCGCCTGCCATTCCATGGTTCCGTAGTAGGAACCGAGATAATTCTCCGATAGCACCACCAGCACAACCGCCGAATCGCGCACACCGCGGTCCATGAAATCGATGAAGTTGGTACCGGGCACGAAATCCCAGGCCTGGATGAGGGTGCGGTAACCCACGGTCTCCAACTGCCAGGCCAACCAGGTCGCCCACCGCTCGTCGGCCGGTGAATAACTGATAAAGAAGTCCCGCCGCCCGCCCGAAGTCACAGCATCAGTATGCCCCGAGGGGGCGCCACGCCAAACAGAGAAAGATCGTTGTGCGGACCGAATCCGGAAGTGGCCCAGCCGATATGCTGCATGATAGGCATGTGTCCGAGCAACAGGTCGATTCCGCTGCGGAGAACCCGCCGTCGAGTGCCCTGGTGTCCGCGCCGCAGAGATGGGCGCTGAGCAGGCTGGATTGGGTCCGGCTCGGACTCTTCGCGGCCGGACTGCTATGTGTGGCGACCGGATTGCTGCCGCGCGCCGAGGCCGCCGACAATATGCGCCGGATCGGTCCGCTGCTGCTGTTCCTGTGCAGTGTGATCATTCTCGCGGAGCTGACGCGGCAGGCGAAGGTGTTCGATGTGATCGCACACCGGCTGGCCATTCTCGGGCGTGGCTACTACCCGGCGTTGTTCCTGCTCTGCGTGCTTTTCGCGGCGGCGACAACGATTCTGCTCAATCTCGATACCACCGCCGTATTGCTCACCCCGGTCATGCTGGCGCTGGCGGTGCCGGCCCGCATTCCGCCACTGCCATTGGCGATGACCACGCTCTGGCTGGCCAATACGGCGAGTCTGCTGCTGCCGGTCTCGAATCTCACCAATCTCCTGGCCGCCGACCGGGTTGCGCTGCGTGCCACGGATTTCGCAGCACGGATGTGGGCGCCGCAGCTGGTCTCGATCGCGGCGACCATGGTGTGCCTATGGGTCTGGTACTGGCGGCGCGGCCGCCGTGAAACCGACCGGTATATACCGCCGGAACCGATTCACCCGAAGAACGCCAGGGAACGCACGCTGCTCTACACGACGGCCGGCGCGTGTCTGCTGTTCATCCTGGCGATTCCGATCGTGGGTGACCGGATCGGCATTGCCGCCACCCTCGCCGCCGCCATTGCGGTGGCAGCCTTCGCGATCGTCGACCGTTCGTCGCTGCGACTTTCGCTGATCCCGTGGCAATTGCTGGTTTTCGTGGTCGGATTGTTCCTGGTGGTACCGACGTTGAGCAGGTTCGGACTCAGTGATGTCATGCAAGCGCTGATCGGGCACGACTCCGGCGTTGTCGGTGCGTACCGGGCGGCGGGCGCAGGTGCCGGATTGTCCAATCTGGCCAACAATCTTCCGGCTTACACCGCCGGTGAGGCGGTGCTGCCCGAGGAGAATCGAAATCAGTTGCTGGCCTTGCTCATCGGCACCAACGTAGGGCCGATCGTGACGCCATGGGCATCGCTGGCAACGCTGCTGTGCCTGGAGTTCTGCCGCACCCATGGTGTTCGGGTGCCGATGCCGCGGTTCGTGCTCACCGGACTCGGGCTCGCGGTCGTCGCCACGACCGGTGCCGTAGCTGCGCTGTTGGCAACGGGATAACCGAAACGATCGGCTCGATCGCCCCTCAGCCCGGCAGCCCCGTCACGGTAACCTCGGCGGCGGCCTTCACCAGCAAGGCCAACTCGGGCAACATTTCAGTGCTGGTGGCAATGAAGTTCACCTCGCCGCCGGGGAGATCGAGGTGGTCGTCAAGCGGTGCACCGTCGAAATCAGTGATGTGGATCCCGGATTCGCGGGCCAGCAGGGCGCCCGCGGGCAGGTCTACCAAACCCGCTCGATAACCGACGAACCCGTCGATATCGCCGCGGCTCAGCATGACCCAGCACAGCAGCGGAGACCACAGTTGAATCAGCCGACGGGAACCGGATTCCAGGGCTAGGCGCAGGGCGCGTGCCGTGTTGTCGGAGCGGGTCACCGGATAGCCCTGCAGCCAGGCCAGGGTCGGTGCGGATTCGACGCGACGGTGCGGCGGTCGCCGGAGCGGGCCGTCCGGACCCGTTGCGCCGGATCCGCGCACGGCGGACCAGGTGCGGTCGGCCAATGGTTCGTGGACCAGGCCGAGTATCGGAACTCCGTTGTGGCACAGGGCGATACCGATCGTGCACACAGGAAGACCGATGGCGATGTTATTGGTGCCGTCCAGCGGATCGACGACCCAGCACCAGGAATCGTCGATGCCCTGCAGCCCGGATTCCTCGGCGAGGATGCGATGGTGCGGGAAGGCGCGGCGGATATGGCCGACGATGATATGTTCGGCGCGCAGGTCCAGGTCGGTGACCAGATCGCCGCTGGCGTCCTTCATGCGGACGGTGAGTGATCCGGCCAGCCCCTCCCGAATCGCCCGCCCCGCCTCGATCGCCGCTTCTCTGGCGACCTCGGCGGCGGTCATCAGCCAGGTGTCCATCCGGTCGAAGGGGCTGATCGGAGCCGGATCGGTGAGCGCCGGACCATCCGGTGACAGCGCCAGGTTCGCTACGTCGCCTGCTCGCATCGGTCCTCCAGTTGTTCCAGCAGGTTCGGTTCCCGCTGGGGGATGGCAGCCGGCGGGGTGGGTAAACACAGGTGGTCCAGCACCGTTTGCGCGGCACGGCGGGTTTCGGTCGGGGTGCAACCGGTTCGGTGCACCCGGTGGTCGGTGGTGGCGAGCGTGCCGAGTGATCGGTCCGGTCCGCCGCGCCGCACCTCGCCGAGCACCACGGTCGCCGCCTCATCCTGCACATCGGAGAGGTGAAATACCCCATGCGGCAGGGTGTACACCTCACCGGTGCGGAAATGCCGACTGGATCGAGTCCGATAGCGGACCAATCGCTCGGTCGCCCGCACCACATCACCGTCTACGCCACTGTCGATTTCGAAGATACGATGGGTCGGCCGGTCGCTGGTGTTCTCCACTTCGAGTATCTCGTTGCCGACCTCGCCGTACAACACCACGCTGAGCAGATCCCAGCTGTGCGCGTGCATCGCCGAGGTCGTCGGATACGACCGCAGACCGTCGGTCCAGACATGCACGCAGACGCCGAGTCCGCCGTCACGCCATGCGGGAAAACACAAGAACCCCAACGGATGCCGGACCGCGCCGACATCGACGCGACCGGCCAGCACCCCGGTCATGAGATCTCGAGCCCATCGTCGCACCGCAGGACCTGCCGCATCGGAGCCGATCAGCCTTCGTAGTCGGGCATAGTCGTTCATTCAGTACGGATTCCTCGGCTGTAGCGCGCGGCGCACGATATCGGCGACGTCGCGATCGGTATAGGAGGCCGGTAGCGCGAGACCGAGCGCATCGAACAGTCCGCGGGTCTGATCGACGGACGGCTCGTCGGCCAGCGACAACTCCTCGCTTCGGCTGAGCGGCACCTGCCTGGCCTGCTTGAAACTTGCCACCAGCTCCCGGTTGAAGTCCCGGTAATAGGGCTTGTCCCGTTCGAACATCAGGGCCGGAGTATTCGGATTGTCCTGGGTGACAATGACGCAACTCGACGACAAGTCCCAGCGGAAGGTCGTCATCACCGTCGACAGACCGACATCGATGGTCAGGAAGGTGAAGCGCTGCCGGTACCAGCAGGCGGCCAGCACCGTCGCGAAGGATTCCTTGCGAGTGCGTTCGGTGGTCCACATTTCGCCGGTGCGGTCGGCCTCCGGCACCAGCGACGAGCGGAATTGCGCATAGGTCTTGCACAGCTGCTCATTGGTCGGGTCGAGGACCTCGACCTGGATGCGCAGCGGACGCTGGTCGCGGCGGGCGTTTTCGACGCATTCGCGCAGTGTGACGGCCCGCAGATAGGTTCCGGTTCCCCCCTTGAACAGCCACTGTTCGGTGCCGCGCCGCGCGAGCGTATGCGCGTGCCCGATCTCCGGACCGTAGAGCAGCTGCACTGAATTCGAATCCCGAATGGCCTTGGCCGACAGGTGCCGATCACGCAGCAGCGTGGTGGCCAGCAGACCGAGCACCAGCAGGATGACCGCGTTGATCAGATCCGCATCGAAGAAGCCGATATCGATCAGCGAGATCACACCGAAGATGGCCGCGAGAACCAAGGCGACGAGACCGTCGATATTGTTCCGCAGCCAGATCAGCACCCGTGCCATGTGTTTTCGGCCTCCCCTAGGGTTTCTACCCAGGATAGGTGCATTGATGTGGACGCAACGAGCGAACCGTCAAGTCTCACTGGCGGACCGGTGTATGGACACGGCGACGAGTCGCGCGGCGAGGATGTGGCGGGCTCGTTCGTAGGGCACCGATTCGCCGAACAGCAGCGCGTCCTGAGCCACGGTGCGTGCCGGTGGCATCGAGTTCGAAGGCGAGATCGGCGGGCTCGCTATCGGGGGCGACCTCGCCGAGATTGATGCCCTCTGCGATGGTGGTTTCGTGGAGCCGCAACCGGTCTCGGCGCGATGCGGCGACAGCGTCGTACACACGCCTAGCCCCCTGCGAGTGACCAAGGTCACGCACCGAGCCCTTGACCTCGAGTGCGGTTGAGGAACCAGGATCTCACCGTGCCCAGGTTCACCGCATGCGGTGCACACCATCCGTCGGTGCGCACCGCAGGGCCGGGCACACCCGAGTCCGTGAGCCCGTCACTGTCGGCGGCTCGCGGTTCGCTCCCGCTGGGCAACTACACCCACCAGCGGGAGCACGGGTGCCCCTTGCTGCGGATCGCGATATGTCCTGAAACGACAACAGTCGCACACCATTTCGCTGTGCGACTGCTTTCGGTGTCGGTCAGGCGGAGACCGCGATCTCCCACTCGTACACGATGAGTTCCGAGGAATCGGTGGTATGCACCGGATCGGTGAACGCGATTTTCCTTGCGGCTTCGAGACTTTCGGCGTGGATCACATATGCACCGCCGGTGCCGTCGGTGAACCGTCCGCTCTCCACCAACTGCCCGCGCTCGAGCAGCTCGTTCAGGAACTGCCGGTGCGGTTCGATCACTGCCGGGTCGAACGACGGCTTGCGCATCGCCATGACCAGGTACTTGTTGCTCACGCCTGCGACTCCGGACGTGGTGCGCGGGTGGCCGCGGCGGCCGCGCGCACCTGCGGGGCAACCAGCACGACCTGACCGAGCACACCGTTGACGAAGCCGGGCGAATCGTCGGTGGACAGCTCCTTGGCCAACTCCACCGCCTCGTCGACCGCGACGACCGGCGGAACATCGTTGGCGTGGAACAGCTCCCACACCGCGATCCGCAGGATGGCCCGGTCGACGGCGGGCAGCCGGGACAGCTCCCAATCCTTGAGGTAGGACTCGATGGTGCCGTCCACCCGATCCAGATCGTCGGCAACGCCCTCGACCAGAGTGCGGGTGTAGGCATGCAGCGGGGCGACCGCCTGATCCTGGGTGGCCAGCTCGGCCCGCTCGGTGAGCAGGTCGGCCGCGTCCACGTCGCGGGCCTCGGCCTCGAAGAGCAGATCGACTGCCCGGCGGCGGGCCTTGTGGCGCGCGCCGAGTTTCTTGAACGTGGACTTCTTGTCTACGGGCTGTTCCGCCACAGCAGTCATTATCCCTGTCACTTGTTTGATGGCGGCAGTAGCGGGTCCCACCGTGGTTACGGCTCCGCTACCTCCTCCGGGCCCGTCGCTACAGCCGCGAAGGGCGGGCGATCAGGCGTTCACGCGACCGAGGTAGCTGCCGTCGCGCGAATCGATGCGCAGCTTGTCACCGGTGTTGATGAACAGCGGGACCTGCACCTCGGCGCCGGTCTCCAGGGTGGCGGGCTTGGTGCCGCCGGTGGAGCGGTCGCCCTGCAGACCGATATCGGTGTGCTGCACCACGAGCTCGACAGTGACCGGCAGCTCGACGTAGAGCGGCGCGCCCTCATGCGTGGCGACCTGCACGACCATGTTCTCCAGCAGGAAGCGGGCGCCGGGGCCGATGGTGTCCTCGCCGATGGAGATCTGGTCGAAGGTCTCGCCGTCCATGAAGACGTAATCCGAGCCGTCGTGGTACAGGTAGGTCATATCGCGACGGTCGACCGTGGCGGTCTCCACTTTGACGCCCGCGTTGAAGGTCTTGTCGACGACCTTGCCGGACAGCACGTTCTTCAGCTTGGTCCGCACGAACGCAGGGCCCTTACCCGGCTTGACATGCTGGAATTCGACGATCTGCTGGAGCTGACCGTCGATCTTCAGCACGAGGCCGTTCTTGAAGTCGCTGGTGTCCGCCACTGTTCTCGGATCTCCTAAGTTCATGAATGTTCAGGCAACCGGCGTCAGCCGACGACGGTCAGGTCTTTGCTTGTGTTGGTGAGCAGATCCGGGCCCCCCTCGCGCACCACGAGCGTGTCCTCGATCCGGACGCCGCCGCGGCCGGGGAAGTACACACCTGGTTCGACGGTCACCGCCACGCCAGACAGAAGTGTACCGGTTCCGGTTTTGGCGATTCCCGGCGCTTCGTGGATCTGCAGTCCGACACCGTGCCCGAGACCGTGCACGAACAGCTTCCCGTGCCCGGCTTCCTCGATCACCGCGCGCGCCGCCGCATCCACGTCCCTGACCTGCGCGCCGGGGTGCAGCGCTGCACGTCCGGCCCGCTGCGCCGCCTCGACCAGCGCATACACCTCCCGATGCCAGTCGGATGCGGTACCGAGCACGAAGGTGCGGGTCATATCGGAGTGGTAGCCGCCGACAACGGCGCCGAAGTCGATCTTGACGAAATCGCCGGTGGCCAGGACGGCTTCGGTGGGCCGGTGATGCGGGATGGCGGAGTTCGCACCTGTCGCCACGATGGTCTCGAAGGCGACCGCATCGGCACCGTGTTCGAACATCGCCCACTCGAGATCCCTGGCCACCTGGCGTTCCGTACGGCCGGGGCGGAGACCGCCGCGTTCCAGCAGGGTCGCCAGCCCGGCGTCACCGACGGCGCAGGCGGCGCGCAACTGTTCGATCTCGTAATCGTCCTTGACCATCCGCAGCTGTTCGACCAGCCCCGGAGTGGCGACGAACTCCAAACCGGTCTTCTGCTCGATGAATCCGCGATGCTGGTCGACCGTGACGATATGGCTCTCGTAACCGACCCGGCCGAGCTGCCACTCCCCCGCGAGCTCCACGATTCTGCGGGCGGTGGCCCTGGCGATTTCGGCACGCAGATCCGGCACCTGCTCGGCGACCTGGCTCAGATAGCGCCCGTCGGTGCCGATCACGGTGCGCTCCTCGGAATTACGCACATCCCAGGAGTTCACCAGCAATGCGGCATTGGACCCGGTGAAGCCGGTCAGGTACCTGATGTTCACCAGATCGGTGATCAACAGCGCGTCGACCTCGTTCTCCACCAGCAGACTGCGCAGTGCGCCACGGCGCGCCGCGTAGTCGGGCCAAGGGCCCGCGTGATCAGCAGACATGTGTCAAAACTACCGCCGACACGTGTAGATCCGCATAAAACACCGGTATCGCGGTATTCGAGCGAGGCGATCGATGTTCACATACCGATCGGTTATCCCCAATCCGGAAATAGGGGCTGGTTCCACGACCGGCGCGGACGAGGCTGAAAGTCATGTCCCCCACCGCATTTGCCCTGCTGGTGCTCTGGTGCTCGGTGCTCACCACCTGCGATCTCCGGCAGCGCCGACTGCCCAATGTGCTCACCGCCTCCGGCGCGCTGATCATCTTCGGATATGCGCTGTTCACAACACAATTCACAGCCGCGGTCGTCGGTTCGGTGTGGTTGGCGACGCCATATTTATTGGTGCACTTGATCGCACCCGCCACACTCGGGGCGGGTGATGTGAAGCTGGCTGTCGGACTCGGCGCGGTCGCCGCACTCGGCGGTGCGCAGGTCTGGGTGCGAGCGGCACTCCTCGCACCGATTCTGACCGCGACATTCGGACTCGCTGTGTTGGCCCACTGGCGGATTCGATCCGGTGCTGATCGGGCCGGACCGCATGCGCTACCCCATGGGCCCGCCATGTGCCTCGCGACGGTACTGAGCCTGGCGGCGGCGTATGGCTAGCCGATACCGTGGCGCGGCCGTGCCGATGATCACGGCGGGCCGCGTGCCGGAGCACCCGCGCCGACATGGGAAGATGGACGGCGTGTTGCGCTGGATAACTGCCGGAGAATCCCATGGTCCCGCTCTCGTCACCATCCTCGAGGGGATGGTGGCCGGTGTCGAGGTGACGTCCGACGAGATCTCCGCACAGTTGGCGCGCCGTCGGCTCGGGTATGGGCGCGGGGCCCGGATGAAGTTCGAGGCCGACAAGGTCACCGTCATCGGCGGGGTGCGACATGGACGCACCATGGGCGGACCGGTGGCCATCGAGATCGCGAACTCCGAATGGTCGAAGTGGACGACGGTCATGGCCGCGGACCCGGTGGACGAGAGTGAACTCGCCGATCTGGCTCGCAACGCACCGCTGACCCGGCCGCGGCCCGGCCATGCCGACTACTCGGGCATGCTCAAGTACAACTTCAACGACGCCCGCAACGTATTGGAGCGGGCCAGCGCCCGCGAGACTGCCGCGCGCGTCGCGGCGGGCACGGTCGCCAGGAACTTCCTGCGGCAGGCATTAGGCGTCGAGGTCGTCTCGCATGTCGTTTCGATCGGCACCGCCGCCAACACCACCGGTATCGTGCCGACCGCCGCCGACCTGGCCGCTATCGATGAAAGCCCGGTGCGTGCCTTCGACAAGGACGCCGAGGCCGCGATGATCGCCGAGATCGAGGCCGCCAAGAAGGACGGCGACACCCTCGGCGGTGTGGTCGAGGTGGTCGTGGCGGGGCTGCCCGTCGGTTTGGGTTCATTCATCAGCGGCGCGGATCGGCTGGATTCGCGACTCGCAGGCGCGCTCATGGGAATTCAGGCGATCAAGGGCGTCGAGGTCGGCGACGGTTTCGAAACCGCGCGCCGCCGCGGCAGCCAGGCACATGACGAGATGAAGCCGGGACCGGACGGCGTGCTGCGCTCGACCAACCGTGCGGGTGGTCTCGAGGGCGGTATGACCAATGGCGAGCCGCTGCGCGTGCGCGCCGCGATGAAGCCGATCTCGACGGTGCCGCGTGCGCTGGCCACGGTAGATATGACCACCGGCGAGGAGGCCGTCGCCATCCACCAGCGCTCGGATGTCTGTGCGGTGCCCGCCGCGGGTGTGGTCGCCGAGACCATGGTCGCGCTGGTCGTCGCGCAGGCCGCGCTGGAGAAGTTCGGCGGCGATTCGCTGGTCGAGACCGTCGACAACATCACGAGCTATGTCAAGCGCGTCGGCACCCGACCACACGTGCCGCAATGATCGTGCAGTCCGATCCGCGCGCACCGCGCGTGGTGCTGGTCGGACCGCCGGGGGCGGGGAAATCGACGATCGGCCGCAAACTCGCCAAGGAACTCGGGGTCGAGCTCTACGACACCGATGCCGGAATCGAGCGCGAGACCGGGCGCACCATCCCGGAGATCTTCACCGAGAATGGCGAACCGGAGTTCCGCCGAATCGAGGAGCAGGTGGTGCGCCGCGCCATCCTCGCCGAGCGCGGTGTGGTGTCGCTCGGTGGCGGAGCCGTGCTGTCCGAGGACACCAGGGCCCTGCTGCGCAATCGCACCGTGGTGTATCTGGAAATCAGTGTGGCCGAAGGGCTTCGGCGCACCGGCGCGAGTACGCAGCGACCGCTGCTCAACGGTGCCGATCCGGGTGCGAAGTATCGCGAGCTCATGCGCAAGCGTCGACCGCTCTACCGGGAGGTCGCCACGGTGCGGGTGCGCACCGACGGCCGCAGTCCGGGCCGCGTCGTACGGATGATCATGGCGAAGCTGGGCATGGAATCGGTGCTGCCGCAAGAAGCGGAGCCCGATTCCAGCGGTGCGCCGGAGGTCGTAGCGTCGAAACCGCAGGGCAGCAGTAGATCCCGAGCCCGGCGCGCCGCCAGGGCCCGTGCAGCGGCCCGGCGCAGGGCCGCCGCGGCACAGGGCGATAGCGCCGAATCCGCGGCGACCGACCGGATCGAGCCCGCCGGCAAGATCACCGCGGCCAACCGGAGCACGACCGATAACGCGACGGTCGACCGTTCCAAGCCCACCGGCAAAATCGGCAGTGGCCCCGCTGGTTCCGAAGTATCCGGTGAGGGGGCAACACCCAGAAGCCGGTCCCGGCGCACCCGGGCCCGTCGCGCCCGCGCGCGAACGCTCAAACAAACAGCACGCACAGAATCGGAGCCGAGTACCCATGAGTGAGCGAAGCGAGCGGCCTATCAGCCCAGCCGAGCAGCACCCGACCAGCCCGAACGAGCCGAGTCGCATCGAGGTCCGCACCGCCGATCCGTATCCGGTGATCATCGGCCGCGGCCTGCTCGGTGAGCTCGTCGAGTCGGTCGCCGGCGCCACCACCGGTGTGCGTACCGTCGCGATCTTCCATCAGCCGCCGCTGGCCGAAACCGCCGAGGTGGTGCGCAAGGCGTTGGCCGACAAGGGCATCGATGCGCACCGCGTCGAAATCCCGGATGCCGAGGCGGGTAAGGATCTGGCCGTGGCCGGCTTCTGCTGGGAGGTACTCGGCCGCATCGGTCTGACCCGCAATGATGTCGTGGTATCCCTCGGCGGCGGCGCGGCGACCGATCTGGCCGGATTCGTCGCCGCCACGTGGATGCGCGGGGTGCGCATCGTGCATGTGCCAACCACGCTGCTGGCCATGGTCGACGCGGCCGTCGGCGGTAAGACCGGTATCAATACCGAAGCGGGTAAGAATCTCGTCGGCAGCTTCCACGAACCGGCCGCGGTGCTGGTGGATCTGGCGACCCTGGAAACGGTGCCGCGCAACGAGATCGTCGCGGGTATGGCCGAGATCATCAAGGCCGGTTTCATCGCCGACCCGGTGATCCTGGAGTTGGTGGAGCGCGATCCGGAGGCCGCACTCGACCCCACCGGCGATGTGCTGCCCGAACTGGTCCGCCGCGCCATCCAGGTCAAGGCCGATGTCGTCGCCGCTGATCTCAAGGAAGCCAGCCTGCGCGAGATCCTCAACTACGGCCACACCCTCGGCCACGCCATCGAGCGGCGCGAGCGCTACCGGTGGCGGCACGGTGCGGCCGTCTCGGTCGGTCTGGTCTTCGCCGCCGAACTCGGCCGCCTCGCCGGTCGCCTCGACGACGCCACCGCCGACCGCCATCGCACCGTCCTGGCCAGCATCGGCTTGCCGACCAGCTACGACGCCGACGCCCTCCCCCAACTCCTCGACACCATGCAGACCGATAAGAAGACCCGCTCCGGCGTGCTGCGCTTCGTGGTCCTCGACGGCCTCGCCAAACCCGGCCGCCTCGAAGGCCCGGACCCCACTCTGTTGGCCGCCGCCTATTCGGCCATCGCCCGCGAGGACAGTCCGAACAGCGGCGCGATCCTCCTGTAGTCGCGAACCGGACTGCGACCTGTCCGGAAAAGCGCAGGCGACCCTCCAGTCGATGAAAGGGTCGCCTGCGGTCGAATTCGTGAGCGGCTACGCGGGAGTCGCAGCGGATCCCGGTGCCTGGGGTGCGGGCCGGTTCGCGGACTTGTTGATCCGGCGGTCGGCGATGATGCGGCCGATGCCGACTCCGATCAGGCCCGGAATGAAGACCAGCAGGACGATGAAGGACGCGCCCGCGGTCAGTTCGAAGAGCAGAGCGTTGTCGCCGAGATCGAACCGAGGCAGCCAGTCGAGCAGCCACGAGACCGCGCCACTACCCAGGCCCGCGGCAGCCGCGGTCTTCAGCCACAGGATGGTGAGGTCCGAGCCGTGCTCCGGATCCGGATGGACCACACGGTCCTTGCGGCCATCGACCACACCCCAATACACGACGGCCGCGAGCAGCACCACCAGACACAGCGGCCGCATCCAACTGCCCTCGGTCGGCCAGTACACCATCGCGAATCCCAGCGCGGCACGCAGGGAAACGACCAGCGCGCCGAGCACTGTGGCCCGCAACACCCAACCATTCATGGTCAACACGATAGCCTCGAGCCGGCCGGATCCAAACGAGAACCGGTTACAGATTTATCGCCGCGGCCATTTCCGCGTGCGGCGCCGCGCGGCCGGTGAACTGTTCGACCTGCCCGTAGGCCTGATTCAGTAGCATCTCCAGCCCGCTCACCACGGTGTGCCCCGCCCGCGCGACCGCAACGGCCAGCGGCGTCGGCCAGGGATTGTAGATCGCGTCGAGTACCACCGGGGCCGTCGCCACCGCCTCGGCGACAACGGCGGCGGCCTCGGCCGGGATCGTGCTGACCACGGCACCGGCATCCGTGCACACCGCGCGCAATATGTCCTTGTCGAAGGCAATCACGGCGGTGGTCATACCCAGCCGCTCCGCGAGATCGACCGCGCCACGCGCCCTTCCGGCATCGCGGGCGACAACGGTTACCGTCTTCGCGCCGAGTTCGGATAACGCGAGCAACGCCGGACGTGCGGTCCCGCCCGCACCGAGTACAACGGCCTTGGTCAGCTCGCCGACACCACCACCACGCAACGCGCCGAGCACCCCGTCGACATCGGTGCAATCGGCACGCCAGCCGCCGACCGTTCCCGAACCGATCCGAACCAGAGTGTTCGCCGAGCCCACCAGCACCGCACGCTCCGTGCGTTCGCTCGCATATGCCAGCGCGGCCTCTTTGCCCGGCATCGTCACCGAAAGCCCGACCCATTCCGGACCGAGCCCATCGACCAGACCGGGCAGCTCCTCGGCCGAACATTCGATCCGCTCATAGGTCCAATCGAGGCCGAGCGCACGGTAGGCCGCCAAATGCAGCTGCGGCGAACGCGAATGCGCGATCGGCTTACCGAGCACGGCCGCCTTGCGCGTTTCCGGCATCGCCTCACCGCCCACTGTCGAGAATTCCGCTCTGCCTGGCCTTTTCGATATTGCGCAGATGTTCGTTGTAGCTCTCGGTGAACAAGGTGGTCCCCTGCTTATCGATGGTCACGAAGTACAACCAGGTCCCTTGCTCCGGATTCTCCATCGCGCGCAACGCATTCAACGACGGCGCGGAGATCGGGGTCGCAGGCAATCCCGGCATGGCGTAGGTGTTCCACGGCGTGCGCTTGGTGCGGTCGGTGTCGGTGGTCGCGACCTCGGTGCGGTCCAATGCGTAGTTCACCGTCGAGTCGAACTGCAGCGGCTGGCTGTCCGCGAGCCGGTTCACGATCACCCGCGCCACCTTGCCCATATCCTGCGGCAGCGCTTCGCGTTCCACCAGCGAGGCGGCGATCAGAGTCTGGTACGGATTCAGCTTCGTTTCGGCGCCCGACTGCAGCAGACCGGTCGACTCGTAGCCCTGCGCACTCGCGCTGACCAGCTGCTTCAGGATCTGCTCAGGTGTACCACTCGGATCGAAATCCCAGGTGCCCGCGGCGATCAGGCCCTCCAGCTGCCTGCCGCGGTCCGGCACGTCACGCACCCGCTGCTCGGCCCAGCTCGGCACGCCGAGGGCGGTCAGATCCGCACCCGCCCCGGCGGTGTCGAGCTGCTCGTAGGTGATGCACTTCTGATTCGTGCCGGTGCCGACGCAGCTGGCGTCGGCGATCTTGCGGTAGATGCCGTCCTTACGCGAGCCGGTATTCACGTCGTGCTGGTCGTGTAGCTGCCGTCCCTCCGAGACGACCAGATTGCCGACCCGCGAACTCTTGCCGAGCAGCGCCACCACCGCCTGCGTGGACGGGCTGTGGCTCGGGATCGCGTAGTAGCCAGGCTGCACCGAACTCATATTCGAATTGCGCATGGCCGCTTGAAAGAAGGCCTGACTGCTCGCGACGACGCCCTTCTTCTGCATCTCCTCCGCGATCTGGTTCGACGTGTCGCCCGGATGCACCTGCACCACCACCAGCGGTCCGACTGGGCCCGCGAAATCCTCGGGCGCGCCGAACATCTTGACGACTTTCAACCCAGCGAACACCGCGGCGCCGGCGAACAACGCCACGAACAGCGCACCCATGAGCCACAGATTCCGGCGGCGCTTCTTCCGCTCGGCGGCCTTGCGGGAGGCCGCCCGGGACCGTCGGCCGCGCGCGGGCGCACTGCGCCGACGCTCCGAGCGGGACTCCACACGCTCCTCGGTCCGACTTCCGCCGCGCTCGGACCGGCCGCGACCGGACCGCTCGGCCGCGGCACCGGAGCGTCCATCATCCAACCCGTCATCGCGGGACCGGCGCGGCTGCGCACCCTCGGCCCGCTGGCGACGCCCGCGCCGCGGTTCCCCACGCTCGGCACGCTGCGGAGCAGCACGCTGCGAAGCCCCGGCATCGACCGGCTCATCGTAATCTTCGTCGATATAGCGCGGGATAACCGTCGTGTCGTCCTCGTATTCCTCCCATGCCTGGTCGTTTCGCCGGTAACGCCGCTCAGCCTCGCGCTGACGGAAACGTTCCTCGGCTTGCGCCCATCGATCCGTCATGCACCGTCTCCGCACTCAGACGCTGCCTCGGCCGACTTCAACACCGCACTCCGTTCGTCCAACCATCCCTGCAGGATCGCTACGGCGGCCGCCTGATCGATCACGTGCCGCTGGCCACGCGCGCGAACTCCACTGTCCCGCAATGCACGTGCAGCTGACACCGTAGTCAAACGTTCGTCGGAAAGTCGGATAGGCACCGGCGCTATGACTGCGCGCAAACGCTCCGCGAATGCCAGCGCCGCATCGGCGGCGGTCCCTTTTTCCCCGCGCAATGTCCGTGGCAGACCGACGATGACCTCGACAGCTTCGTACTCCCGCACAATTTCGGCAATCCTGGCGATATCGCTGGCCGGTTCGGACGCGCGCTTATTCGGCTTCGCGCGCGCCACCGTTTCCACAGGCGTGGCGAGCATGCCGTCCGGGTCGCTGGAGGCGACCCCGATTCGGACGCTGCCGACATCGATGCCGATCCGCCTGCCGCGGCCGGGATCGGTGACGGGCGAAGGACGATGACCCTCCGAGTCGCCCATCACCCGGCCAGTTCGGCCACCCGGGCACGGACCGCGGCCAGGCCCACCTCGATACCCGAGGGGTCCGAACCCGCGCCCTGCGCCATCTCCGGCTTGCCGCCGCCGCGACCGGAAATGCTCGGGCCGAAGCTGGCGACCAGATCTCCGGCCTTGAAGCCGAGATCCTGCGCGCTCTTATTGACCGTTACGACGAACGGCACCTTGCCATCGGCATTGCCGAGCAGCACGACGACCGCCGGTTCGGTGCCGAACCGGCCACGGATATCGGTGGCGAGGGTGCGCAGGTCACCCGCGGCGACACCTTCGGGCGCGGCGGCGGCCACCAGCAGCACCGTACCGACCCGCTCAGCCTCGTCGACGAACGTGGCCGCCGAAGCGAGTACCGTGGCGATCTTGGTGCGCTCGAGCTCCTTCTCGGCCACCTTCAGCCGCTCCACGAGCTGCTCGACGCGTGCGGGCACCTCTTCCGAAGGCACCTTCAGCGCGGACGCGACACCGGCCAGCAGCGCACGCTCCTTCGCCAGATACTTATAGGAGTCCAGGCCGACGAAGGCCTCCACGCGGCGCTTACCGGAACCGATCGCCGATTCGCCGAGCACGGTGATCGGGCCGATCTGCGAGGAATGCTGTACGTGCGTACCACCGCACAGCTCCATCGAGAACGGTCCGCCGATCTCCACCACGCGCACCTCGTCGCCGTAGTTCTCGCCGAACAGCGCGAGCGCGCCCATCTGCTTGGCCTTGGGCAGATCGGTGACAAAGGTATTCACCGGGAAGTCCGCGCCGACAGCGTCATTGGAGACGGCCTCGATATCGGCCTTTTGCTGCTCGGTGAGCTGGCCCTGCCAGTTGAAGTCGAAGCGCAGATAGCCGGGCTTGTTCAGCGAACCGGCCTGCACGGCATTCGGGCCGAGTACCTGGCGCAGCGCGGCGTGCACCATATGCGTGCCGGAGTGGCCCTGGGTAGCACCGTGACGCCAGGCCGGATCGGCTTGGGCGAGAACGACATCGCCCTCGGTGATCTGGCCCTGTTCGACCGTGGTCTTGTGCACCCACAGCTTCTTGGCGATCTTCTGCACATCGTTGATCCGCAGCTTGAGGCCCTGCGCCGTAATGGTGCCGCGATCAGCGATCTGACCGCCGGACTCCGCGTATAACGGACTGCGGTCCAGGATGACCTCGACGTCCTGACCGGCGGTCGCGGCCGGCACCCGGACGCCATCGGCGATCAGCGCGAGGACGTGCGCCTCGGAGGTCAGCTCGTCGAAACCAGTGAATTCCGTTGCGCCACGATCGACCAACTCCTTGTAGATGGACAGGTCGGCATGTCCGTGCTTGCGCGCCTGCGCATCCTCCTTGGCCATCTTGCGCTGCTCGGCCATGAGCGAGCGGAAGCCCTCCTCGTCGACCGACAGTCCGGCCTCGGCCGCCATCTCCAGGGTCAGCTCGATCGGGAAGCCATAGGTGTCGTGCAATTTGAAGGCATCCGAACCCGGAATTGTCTTGCCGCCCTTGGCCGCAACCTCGTCGACGGCGTCGGCGAACAACCGGGAGCCGGTATTCAAGGTCTTGAGGAACGCGGTCTCCTCACCCACCGCGACATTCTCGATCCGCGCGAAGTCGGTAGCCAGTTCCGGATACGACGGCGACATCAGCTCGCTGACGACCTTCATGAATTCGCCGATCACCGGCTTATCCGCGCCGAGCAGCCGGGCCGAGCGCACGATCCGGCGCAGCAGGCGGCGCAGCACATAGCCACGGCCCTCATTACCCGGGTTGACGCCGTCGGCGATCAGCATGGCCGAGGTGCGGGCATGGTCGGCGATGACGCGGAAGCGGCGGTCGTCCTCGTGTTCGACACCGTAGGACCGGCCGGTCAATTCCTCGGCCTTATCGATGATCGGGCGCAGCAGGTCGGTCTCGTAGACGTTGTCGACGCCCTGCAGCAGCAGCGCGATGCGCTCGACGCCCATACCGGTATCGATGTTCTTCTTGGGCAGCGATCCGATCGGCGGGTAGCCGAGCTTGGGGCTCTGCTCACCGCGGATGTCCTGCATGAAGACCAGATTCCAGATCTCCAGGTAGCGGTCCTCGTCGGCGACCGGACCACCGTCCTTGCCGTATTCGGCGCCGCGGTCGTAGTAGATCTCCGAACACGGGCCGCCCGGGCCGGGCACACCCATATCCCAGTAGTTGTCCTTGCCGTCGCGGAACTGGATCCGCTCCTTCGGAATGCCCGCGACCCGGTGCCAGATCTCGGCGGCCTCCGGATCCGATTCGTAGGCCGTCACCCAGATCCGCTCGGGATCGAAGCCGTAGCCGCCGTCCTCCTGCGATGTGGTGATCAACTCCCAGGCGAGGGTGATGGCATCCTCCTTGAAGTAGTCACCGAAGGAGAAGTTGCCCGCCATCTGGAAGAAGGTGTTGTGCCGGGTGGTGACACCGACCTCTTCGATATCGCCGGTGCGGACGCATTTCTGCACACTGGTCGCGCGTGGGAACGGCGGCGCCTCCTGGCCCAAGAAATACGGCTTGAACTGAACCATGCCCGCGTTGACGAACAGCAGGGTCGGGTCGGCCAGGATCAGCGAGGCACTGGGCACCTCGGTGTGTCCGGCACGGACGAAATGGTCCAGGAATCGCCGTCGGATCTCGTGGGTCTGCACAAATATCCAGCTTACCGGTGTCCCACATCCCCTTTTTCAGCGACCAGGGTTGTGTCGAACACTCACGAGGCGGTCAGCGGACCCAGGACTCGAGGGCCTCGGTGTCCACGTGAGGCGACCGGGTCCGGCGGCACGACCGTCTTGCCGAATCGGTGCCGGATGGTGCTGGCGTAGACACCATCCTCGGGACGACTGAACGCGATGGATTCTCCGCTGTCGCGGTCGATCAGCAGGTCGACCGGGATACCGGCTTCGTATCTGCGCACGGCTTCTCGACACGGTCACGCCGGTCGGTATCGGAGTCATCGGACGTCACTCGACGACCAGCAGCGCCGGATCTGGGTCGACCCAGCATTCCCATCCGGCACCGCCTTTCCCCAGCTTCCCGTACAGAAACTCAAACGTCACCGTCTCCCCTGAATGTCTGGCGAGTTCTTCGAACTCCGTAAGCAGCATTGGGGTCGAGCCGCCATGGCCATCACCAAGTCCTCCCGTTCTGCTCGGCCGGACGGTCGATACACCGATACAGCCACGATGCGTCGAGCTATCGGCCTCGCACGATTCGGCGCAACTTCTCGACACGGCGTTGGATATCGCGTTCGCCGCCGTGGTCGGTCGGGGTGTAGTAGTCGCGGCCGATGATTTCGTCGGGTGGATACTGTTGGGTCAGTACGCCATCCGGGTCGTCGTGCGGGTATTTGTACCCCTTGGCGTTACCGAGTGCGGCGGCTCCCGCGTAGTGGCCGTCGCGTAGATGTGCCGGAACCGCACCCGCCTTGCCTCCCGAAATATCGGCGAGCGCGGCGCCGAGTGCGGCGGGTACGGCACCGGATTTGGGGGCCGTGGCCAGGTGAATTGTCGCGTGGGTCAGGGTGAGCTGAGCCTCGGGCATGCCGATCAGCTGCACGACGTGCGCCGCCGCGACCGCGGTCTGCAGCGCCATCGGATCGGCCATGCCGATGTCCTCGCTCGCCGAGATCACCAGGCGGCGGGCAATGAAGCGGGGATCCTCACCTGCGCTGAGCATGCGGGCCAGATAGTGCAGGGCCGCATCGACATCCGAGCCGCGGATGGATTTGATGAAGGCGCTCACCACGTCGTAGTGCTGGTCACCGGCACGGTCGTAGCGGACGGCGGCCTTGTCCACACTGGCCTCGACAAGATCCACATCGACCGTGCCGTTCAACGAGGATTCCGCCGACGCCTCCAGCGCGGTGAGCGCCCGGCGGGCGTCACCACCCGCGATCCGCACGATGTGCTCCAGCGCGGCCTCGGTCACCGTGTACGCGCCGTCGTAGCCACGCGGGTCCGTGAGCGCACGGTCGAGCACCAGCCGGATATCGGCCGCGGTGAGCGACTGCAATTGCAGCACCAATGAGCGCGACAGCAGCGGCGAGACCACCGAGAACGACGGATTCTCGGTCGTCGCGCCGACCAGCAGCACAATCCGGTTCTCCACTGCGGCCAGCAACGCGTCCTGCTGAGTTTTCGAGAAGCGGTGCACCTCATCGATGAACAGCACGGTCTGCTCGCCCCCGGTGAGACGGCGGCGGGCCACATCGATGACCGCGCGCACTTCCTTCACACCGGCCGACAAGGCCGACAGCGCCTCGAAGCGACGACCGGTGGCCTGCGAAATCAGCGAGGCCAGCGTGGTCTTGCCGGTTCCTGGCGGCCCGTACAACAGCACCGACGCCGCACCCGAACCCTCGATCAGCCGCCGCAACGGTGAGCCGGGGCCGAGCAGATGCTGTTGACCGACCACCTCGTCCAATGTCGCGGGCCGCAGCCGCACCGCCAGCGGCGCACCGGCATCGCGGCGCACCACACTGTCGATGGAGTGTCCGGTCGGCGCGTCGTCGCCGGGCACGTCGAATAGGCCTTCGCTCACACCGAGCACGTTACCGAGCAGGGCCGACAGGTCCGGGATGTGTGTCGACTCGCGAGACTCCACGCGATTCAAGGAGCAGAATTTTTCTCGCGACAGATTGTCGATTTCCGTCGAGCTCGCTCGTCGGAACGAATACGACGGCCCGATCGGCGGGCCGGCGCAACCCGAAGGAGCGAGAACATGAGCCAGTACCTGGTGCTGATCTACGAGGACGAGAACGCGTACACAACCGCATCGGAGCAGGTCATGGGCGAGGTCTACCAAGCGCACGTGGCTTTCCAGGAGATCGCGGGCGATGCGGTGCGCGGTGGTAGCGCACTCCAGCCGACTTCCACCGCCACCTCCATCCGGCAGACCGATAACGGCGATTTCACCGTGACCGATGCCCCGTTCGCCGAGGCCAAGGAGGCGCTCGGCGGCTACTACCTGATCGAGGCCGCGGATCTGGACGCCGCGATCGCGGTGGCCAAGCAGGTGCCGGCCCGGTTCGGCGGCGTCGAGGTGCGCCCGATCATGACCTTCGACTAGCCCTGTGCCGAGCGACACCGAAGCGGCCGCGGCCGTCGACCAGGCGCACCGTCGCGAATGGGCCTTCGTGCTCGCCGCGACGGTGCGGCTCGTCCGCGACTTCGACCTCGCCGAGGAATGCGTCCAGGACGCCTACACACGCGCACTCACCGAATGGGCCGCGCACGGCGTTCCCGCCAAACCCGGCGCCTGGCTGACCACCGTCGCCCGCCGCCGTGGCCTCGACCTGCTGCGCCGCGACTCCACCATGCAGCGCGCACTGCCCATGCTGATCACCGATCAAGCCGAGGACACCGCCGATCTCGCACTCGCGGAACTGGATTCGGCCGCCGCCATCCCCGATGACCGGTTGCGCCTGATCAGCACCTGCTGCCATCCGGCCCTGGCGCGCGAGGCTCAGGTCGCGCTGACCCTGCGTCTGGTCTGTGGTGTCACCACCGCCGAGGTCGCCCGCGCCTTCCTCATCAGCGAATCGACCATGGCAGCCCGAATCACGCGCGCCAAGAAGAAGATCGCGGTGGCGCGCATCCCATATCGGGTGCCGTCGGTGCGCGAACTCCCGGACCGGCTCGATGCCATCTGCGCGGTCATCCATCTGCAGTTCACCACGGGTCACACCGCGCCCTCGGGTGACGCGCTGGTGCGTGCCGATCTGGTCGACCGGGCGCTGCAACTTGCGCGAATGATGCATGCGCTCGTCCCGGACGACCCCGCTGTCACTGGCCTCTTGGCCCTGATTCTGCTCACCGACGCGCGTCGCGCCGCCCGCGTGGATGCCGAAGGCCGCCTGTGCACCCTCGAACACCAAGACCGCTCCCGCTGGGATCGCGCGGCCATCAGCGAGGGCATCGCTCTGGTGAAAACCGCTCTGCCACATACGGATCGATACACCCTGCAAGCCGCCATCGCCGCCGTCCACGACGAGGCACCGTCCTGGGCGGAAACCGACTGGCGCGAGATCACCGGCCTCTACGTACTGCTACTCCGAATCTGGCCGTCACCGGTCGTGCGCCTCAATCACGCGGTGGCAGTTGGCCTTTCCGGCAACCCGGCGCGAGCCCTCGCGCTCCTCGACGCCCTCGCGGGCGAACCCTCCCTCGCCACCTACGGCTACTTCGAAGCCGCCCGCGCCGCCTTCCTCACCCAGTTGGGACGCACCACCGAAGCCGCCCGAGCCTACGAATCCGCCCTACTCCTGACCGAAAACGCCATCGAACGAGCCCACCTCGAAGCCCGCCGGTCCGACCTCTCGCTCTGACCCCACCGACAAGCAGTGCGAGGTCTCCCGGCGCGACAGCGAGGAGCCCGAAACCTATTCCGCCCAGCGCTCTTCGAGCATCGCCGACACATCCTCGGCGAAATCACCGACGGCGTCGTCACCAGTGCAGCGCGCGTCTTCGGCCAGGGCGGCCCACCGGTTGATGAGGGCTTCCGAGCGCGGAACGGAGAGGCCGTGTTCGCGGGCGGAGGCGATGCGGGTGTGGTCGGCGGGCAGGAACCAGTAAGTGCTGAGCCAGACCCAGATGAGGCGGGCTTCCAGGATGCGTTCGGCGAGTACGGCGTCGTCGGCCAGGGCGGGCCAGACACCGACGACCTCGGCGCGCCATGCCTCGACCATGTGCTGGGCACGCTCGCGGGACAGTTCGAAGTCGCAGAGGCAGCCCGGGGAAGACACCAGTGCGTAGGCGATGTCGAGGGTGGCGTCGCGGTAGCCGCCCCATTCGTAGTCGAGGAAGCGGGCGCCCTCGTCATTGAGGATCACATTGTCGGGGCACAGGTCCGAGGGGCTGAATGCCCGGAAGCGACCCGCGGAGAACAGGCGATTACCTCGCACGATCCGCTCGGCGATCTCACCGGGCACCTCGATGCCGAGTTCACGCTGCAGCATGCCGGGCACCTCGGAGATGGCCGCCTCGGCCTGTTGCGCGATGCCGTCGACCCGGTGCACCACATCCACCCGGCGCAGCAACGCGACGAAATCCGCCTCGCGCCCGACGGTTGCCGCATGCATCCGGCCGAGCGCCTGGGCGAAGGCCATGAGCGCATTGCGTGTCGTCGGCTCCGCACGGGATTGCAGCACCTGCGTCAGCCGGGCGTTCTCCCCGAGATCACTCAGGACGAGCAACCGGTCCGGGAGGCTGTGCGCAATCAGATAGGCGCCGGGCCGCTGTTCGCGGCTGAGCGCCGTGGTGAACTGATACGACACGGCTTCGCGCAGAAACGCGGAGTCGATGCTGACGACGCCGGGCGCCAGACCACCCGTCCTGCGGTCCGCCGCGGATCCGCGAACCTGCTTGACGATGAGCGTCCGTGGCAGGGAGTAGGCGTTCTCTGAAACACGCACGCGTAGGACTGTCGTCCTACCACTACCGCTGAGTTCCATCGGATCGCTCAGCTTTACCGGAGCACCCATTCGCTTTGTGAGCAACTGCTGTGCTGCGGACACGACTTCGGCGGCGCGTTCGGCCAATAGTGCGGTCATCGTTAATCAAGCTACTCGCACCGGGTCACTTCTAGCGAGCGGTTACACAACCTTTCCGCGTCGTTCGGCGTGTCTGCGTCAAGGTCGCGGAACGGGCGCCGCGTGCTTGACACTATTGCGGCTGTCCGGTTTTCTCATCGTCAACTGCCGTGCGCCACACCGCAAACCAGTTGCGTCGAAAGGTCTGCAGACAATGACCGACTCACCGTCGCCCACGCCGAACGAGCCGACCGGCTCGCCCGAACCGAGCGGCGGCGCGCCCGACGAAGATGGTGGCGAACAGTTCGCCGCACGTCCAAGGCAGCACAAAAGTGCCGATCCGCAACCGACGGAAGCGGGCACCGAACCCGCCAGGCACGAGATGGCCGGGCCCGCGGGCTACCCACAGTTCGAGGGTCCCGGCGCGGCGCAATACGGCAGTGCACCGCTGGAGCCGCCGCCACCGGTCGGCGCGCCCGGCCAACCGGGGCAGCCGACCTACGGTCCACCGGGAACCGGTCCCAGCTCGGCGCAGCCCGTGACAATGCCCCCCGGCGCAATGCCTCCTGCAGCTGCCGCGACGCCTGCCGGTGCGGTCCCGTCGGGCGCAATGCAGCCCGGCTTCGAACCTGCTGACGCAGTAGCACCCGGTCTGGCGAAACCTGCCACCATGCCGCCCGGTGCCGTACCTCCCGGCGCAATGCCGCCCGGCGCTACACAGCCCGGCACCATGCCGCCTCCCGGCACCATGCCGCCCCCTGGCACTATGCCGCCCCCTGGCACCATGCCGCCCCCCGGCACCATGACCCCAGGCTCCCGGCCCGACGCACCGACCTATGGCTACCAATCCGCCCCCGGCACACCGATCACCCTCGATGTCGGCAACGCCCTGAGCTACGGCTGGGAGAAGTTCCGCGCGAATTTCGGCCCCTGGCTGGCGGTTGCCGCGCTCGGCGTGATCATCTATCTCGCCTTCGTGCTCATCGTCCAAGTCGTGCAACCGAATTCGCTGTTCAGTCTGTTGCTGGTCTTCCTGGTGGTCATGGTCGCGATCTGGCTGCTACAGGCCGCGATGATCCGCGGCGCCCTCTACGAAACCGACGGCAACAAACAGACTTTCGCTTCCTACTTCAATTTCGTGAATGCGGGCAATGCCCTCTTGACGGCCCTGCTCGCTTTCACGCTCACCTGGATCGGTGCGGCGCTGTGCTTCGTACCCGGTCTGATCGCCGGATTCCTGTGCATGTTCTCACTGCATTTCGTTGTCGATCAGGAACAGGGTCCGTTCGCCGCGATCAAATCCAGCGCGACGCTGGTCATCACCAATATCGGGCAGGTGCTGCTACTCGCCCTCGCGGTGCTGGTCATCACCTTTGTCGCCACCCTGCTGTGCGGCTTCGGACTACTCGTCGCCGGACCGGTCTGCACGATCGCGGTGACCTACGCCTACCGGGCACTCACCGGCGGCACCACGTCCGTTTCCTAGCGTCCAGCCCCGCAACAGAATTGGCGGTCACTTCGAGGACAGTGACCGCGTCCACCACCACTGCCTGAAACGTGCGATGGGGCCGCCCTCACGGCCCGTCGGCGGGCGCAGCGCCAGCACGAGCACCCCGGCCGTGACGATGCCGGCGAGGTTCACCGCAAGCTGCCCCACCGACATGAACGCGATATGCCACTGGCCCAAAGTTGCCGCGATCACCGCGAATCCGGCCGCGGGCACAGTCGTCACCGAAATGAACACCCCGACCAGCGCCGCCGATTTCGCCGTCACCAGCGCGAGCATGCCCGCCGCACCCGCCAGCAGTGCGACTACCAGCGAAAACGGCCCGACCTCATAGATGAAGTCGACGTTCTGGACGGCTTCCACACCGGTCATGGTGATCCAGCCGAACTGCTCCCACAGCAAGGTCGCCAACAGTGTGATGACCATCGCCACCGGAAATGCCACCAGCAACACGACCGCCGACTTGCGGGCGAGTCGGAAATCGCGCCGCCACAGCCCCGCCGAAAAGGCGGCCAGCGGCCCGAATTCCGGCCCGACCACCATGGCGCCGACAATCGTCACCGATGAGTCGGTGGCCACGCCGACGGCCGCGAGCAGGCAGGCGATGGTGAGGAAGGCGACGAAGCTCAGGGTGAGCTCGGACTCCTCATGCGTCTGCGCGAGCAGTTCCTCCCACACGACCGCGTCGGTCGGATCGCCGGGCGCCTCCTCGATCGCCCGCTCGCCCGCGTCGGAGATCACCGTCTCGACGGGGACGAGCGTGATACCGCCGGTGTGTTTGATGCCGAGCGAGGTCAGATCGGCGAGCACATCGTTGGCAGCCTCACGCGCGATATCGGCCTGGATCAGATCACCGACGGGTTCGATGGCGGCACCCGGCGCCAATGTCACATGGGTGACGCCGGGATCGGCACTCAGCACCGCCATCACCTTCTCGGTGACTTCGGGCGGGCTGATCATGCGTAAGTGCAGCACTGGAACCTCTCGTGGTCAACATCGATGAGACTGACCAGAAAGTACCGTTCCAGCGACGGCCCACGCTATTCCGAAGGGCGACCCGCGCCGGCCTCGTCCTTCTTCTTCTCGGGCTTGAAGTCCAGTCCGGCTTCCTTGCGTTGCTGCGCGGTGATCGGCGCGGGCGCATCGGTCAGCGGATCCACACCGCCACCCGTCTTCGGGAAGGCGATGACCTCACGGATGGAATCCATTCCGGCCAGCAGCGCGGTGATCCGGTCCCAGCCGAAGGCGATACCGCCATGCGGCGGGGCGCCGTAGGAGAACGCGTCGAGCAGGAAGCCGAACTTCTCCTGCGCTTCGTCGTGCCCGATGCCCATCACATTGAAGACGCGCTCCTGCACATCGCGGCGATGGATACGGATACTGCCGCCGCCGATCTCATTTCCGTTGCAGACGATGTCGTACGCGTAGGCCAGGGCCGAGCCCGGGTCGGTGTCGAAGGTGTCCAGCGACTCCGGCTTGGGCGAGGTGAACGCGTGGTGCACCGCGGTCCATGCCGAATGACCAAGTGCCACCTCGCCACTCGCGGTGGCCTCGGCGGCGGGTTCGAACATCGGCGCATCCACGATCCACACGAACGCCCACGCGTTCTCGTCGATCAGACCGCATTTGCGCGCGATCTCGCCACGCGCCGCACCGAGCAGCGCGCGCTGCGCCTTGGTCGGGCCCGCAGCGAAGAACACGCAGTCACCCGGTACCGCACCGACGTGCTTTGCCAGGCCCTCACGCTCGGATTCGCTGAGATTCTTGGCGACCGGACCGCCGAGCGTGCCGTCCTCCTGCACCAGCACATACGCCAGCCCCTTGGCGCCGCGCTGCTTGGCCCACTCCTGCCAGGCGTCGAGCTGACGCCGCGGCTGGCTCGCACCGCCCGGCATCACGACCGCACCCACGTACTCCGCCTGGAACACCCGGAACGGGGTCTCCGTGAAATACTCGGTGCATTCGGTGATTTCTACGCCGAACCGCAGGTCCGGCTTGTCGCTACCGAAGCGGCGCATCGCCTCGGCATAGGTCATGTGCGGAATCGGGAACGGGATCTCATAGCCGACCAGCTTCCACAGCGCATCCAGGATCTCCTCGGCGACCAGGATCACGTCCTCCTGGCGCACGAAGCTCATCTCGAGGTCGAGCTGGGTGAACTCGGGCTGACGGTCGGCGCGGAAGTCCTCGTCGCGGTAGCAGCGCGCGATCTGGTAGTACCGCTCGATACCGGCGACCATCAGCAGCTGCTTGAACAGCTGCGGACTCTGCGGCAACGCATAGAAACTGCCCGGCTGCAGGCGCGCGGGCACCAAGAAGTCACGGGCGCCCTCGGGCGTCGAGCGGGTCATCGTCGGGGTCTCGACCTCGACGAACTCATGACGGGCCAGCACCGTGCGGGCGGCGGCGTTGACCTTCGAGCGCAGCCGGATGGCCTTACCCGGCGCCTCGCGGCGTAGGTCGAGGTAGCGGTACTTGAGGCGGGCCTCGTCACCGGGCTGCTCGTCGAGCTGGAACGGCAGCGGCGCACTCTCGTTGAGCACCTCGAGTTCGGTGACGTTGACCTCGATCGAACCGGTCGGCAGCTCCGGGTTCTCGTTGCCATCGGGCCGCCGTTCGACCAGCCCGGTGACCTGCACACAGAATTCGGCGCGCAACTTGTGCGCCTGCGCCGCGGGCTCGCCCTCGCGGAACACCGCCTGCGCCACACCCGACGCATCGCGCAGATCGATGAAGATCACGCCACCGTGGTCACGACGCCGGGCCACCCAGCCGGTGAGGGTGACGGTCTGACCGGCGTGCTCGCTTCGCAGCGAACCAGCCAAGTGGGTGCGCAGCACGGGATTCCTTTCGACGACTTTCCGCACCGGCAGGCAATGACCAGATGCGGTAGCCATCGTAGCCAGTCCCGCAGCGGACCCGGAACCCGACATCACCGAGCGGAACCGGTGATGTCGGCACGACCGGATGAGTAGTCAATTACACGGACATGAACAGCCGCAGCGGAATCGGACGATCAGGAAATAATCTCGGTCGATAATCACGACGACACCAATTCACAGGTGCGTCGGTGCCTCACACTGTTCGGCGCCGGGTAAAAATTCTGGATCCACCGAACGCGGAAAGAAATCTCCAGACGGTACGGCGAATAAGAAATGCGATCAGGATCCCCACCAGGGCAAACGTGGAAACGCTATCGGGCTGCAGGTTTGTGGAGGCGGATGCATACGCAATGGGCTGCGGGATACTGCAGCACGGCCTGCCATAACATTCCCCCGTGTCGTGGCGGCACCAGGTCTCGCCCATTCGGTCGCCATCAATGGGTGTGGGTGTACAGGACCAGCCGGACACACCTGCCCTGCAGGGCTCTACGCCTATGCCATCGTTGAAAGTCATGGTGGACTCACTTTCCCCAAAATAAGATCCATCGGACAGCGCATATCTACACCCCCCGGCGAATGAATCATCCCTCTGGAGGTGACTTTAGCAATTGCGCCGACCACGCACAAGAGTTCGCGGTGGCTCATCCACCACCGGGCATTTCCCGAAACCACTGTCCGGCAACGACATCCGCAATGGCGAACGGCGCCGCGTCCGTGTCCGGTGACGAACGGCACCACAACGGGCCGGTCCGATGATCCGGCGAGAAATCACGGATCGTGATGATGAGACACATCCGCCGAGTGGAAACACAGGACCCGCCCATGCCAAGCTCTAGACAACGCGGAGCCGTGCGGCCGACACACAGGGAGCGACGACGATGACCTTCAACGAGGGCATGCAGATCGATCCGAATCGAGTTTCGTGGGGTGGCGGACCGGGCATGGGCGGCAAGATCGCGCTGGGCGGCGGCGCCGGTGGCATCATCCTGCTGCTGCTGGCGCTGCTGCTGGGCGGCGATCCCGGCTCGGTGCTCGGAAATTTCAACGGCGTCGGGGGCACCATGGTGGAGCAGCCGGGCACCGGCACCCTGCCTGAACACTGCACCGACGGCGCGAGCGCCAACAAGTACGCCGACTGCCGGGTCGCCCTCACCATCCAGAGCCTGGACGCGGTGTGGGGCACCGAACTGCCGAAGCAGACCGGCGAACAGTACGTCGAGCCGAAGGTGCGGCCGTTCTCCGGTGCGGTCTCGACCGGGTGCGGCAATGCAACCAGCGCGGTCGGCCCGTTCTACTGCCCGGCCGATATGACCGCCTACTTCGACATCAGCTTCTTCCGCGAACTCGTCGACCGATTCGGCGCCAGCGGCGGCCCGCTCGCCCAGGAGTATGTGGTGGCACACGAGGTCGGTCACCACATCCAGAATCTGCTCGGCGATATCGGCCGGGCGCAAAAGGATCCGCGCGGACCGGAATCCGGCGCGGTGCGCACCGAACTCCAGGCCGACTGCTATGCGGGCATCTGGGCCCATTTCGCCGACAAACTGCCTGCTCCCGGCACCAACCAGCCTTTTTTGAAACCTCTGTCCGACAACGATATTCGCGATGCCCTCTCCGCAGCCTCCGCCGTCGGCGACGACCGAATCCAGCGTGCCGCCCAGGGCCGCGTCAACCCGGAGGCGTGGACCCACGGCTCCTCGAGCGAACGCCAGAAATGGTTCCTCACCGGCTACAAGACCGGCCAGGTCCGAGCATGCGACACGTACTCGGCCGCCGACCTGAACAACCCATCGGCCTTGCGCTGATCACCAACAGATGATCAACAGCTCGGCGCCAGGAATTCGAGCGACACAACGGCGCGGTACGGATGCGGACCCGCGCGCCGGGATGATCGATGGCCTCGGTCGTCGAGACCAATTGGACTGTGGCACAGCGTAGATAGGGATTTCATGCGGATAACAAAGTCGGTATTGCTGGTTCTCGTCGTCGCACTCGCGGGTGGCTGGGGTGTCGCCTCGGCCCAACCGACCGCCGACACACCACAACCGCCTGTCACCGCGCTGCTCACACTCACCACCATCCCGAGCGGCTGGTCCGAGCGGGTCGACCTGCGTCCGCTCCTGCAGATTTACGCCGACGGCCGCGCGGTCCAACAACCCGACGCCGCATCCACCACCCGCGCCGCCGAAGTCCCACCGCAGCGACTCACCGGCACCATCCCCGTCGATGTTCTGAATGCGGCACTGGCGGAAACCAAAGCACTCGCCGCCCTCGACCTCGGCATGCCCAGCGCCACCGACCAGGGGACCCAGATCATCGATCTCATGCCCACCCCACCCGACCAAGACGTCCATCTGCTCATGTACGCCCCCGACGCGACCGAGAACCTCACCCCCGATCAACAATCGAACCGCAAACGCTTCACCGACCTCTACCGCAAACTCATCGACGCCTTCACCAAAGACCACTGAGCCGATCCCGCAGCCAACGCCCTCCCACTCGCGCGTGGGGTGCGGCATTGCAGCAGCCCGACAAACTGCTGCGCCACCACGAAATCGGCGATCGCAACACAAAAGGTCGCGCAGCCGTCCACCACAACCCGAGAACGCCAGTGCCCCGCTCGAAACCGAGCGGGGCACTGGCGAACTGCTTTCGGACTAGAACTGGTCCTGTTCGTAGTCCGAGCTGACCAATTCATCAGGATGGGTCGCGCCGATAACGTCCGGAGTGGATTCACCGAGGGGGCCGGTGAGGTCATCGTTGCCGGTACGGCTCTGGTACGGCTCCACATTGCGCGCGTGCTCGTCGTCGTTGGCGCCGCGTTGGCCGGTGGCACCGGGGCTGCCGCCCATGAAGGAGTTCCCCGAGCTCGCCGCGCCGGTCGACGTGCCCGTGCCGAAGGATGTGCCGGACAGGCCCGAGACCCGGCTGATGGGCGCGACCGTGCTGCCCGGCGTGCCGGCCAACTTCTGCGTCGACGGCGAGCCCGATGTCCTCGGCGAACCGGCATGGCTTCCGATGCCGGTGATGCCCGGGGTGCCCGTAGTGGTGTGGCCCGTATTGATCGATGCCGCCGACGTGGACGTGCTCGGCGAACCGGAGGTACTGGAGCCGTCCAACAGGCCGGCCGCATTGGTCGACGCATTCTGCGCGACCTCCTGCGCCTGCGACATGATCGGCTCACCGAGATTCTGCATGGCTGCCTGCGCGACCTCCTGCGGCGAGGGAAGACCACTGGTCCCGAGCAGCTGGTTCACCATACCGGTCAGCTCGGCCGTCTTCCCGGCCAGATCACCGCGGGTCGCATTGGCTACCGAGACCGCCGACCCGAGATGTTCGGTCGCCGTCGCGATGAGCGCGGCCTGACCGGGCGGCGTCAGTGCCACCGGCACGAGTGCGGTTGCCTGCGTGGCGAATTCGCTCGCGATCCCGAGCAACTGCGCATTGCCCTGCTGCACCACAGCCGCGGCCCGCTGGGTGAGTTCGGAGATATCGATACCGCGCTGACTGGTGTCCTGCCCCTGGTTCTGCGCGGTCTGGCTCGCGGCCTGCGCCTCACGAGACGACTGGCCCTGCCAGACCTGCTCAACGGTCTGCAGACCGCCCTTACCGACCGATACCGCGGCCTCGATGATCTTGGAGGACTGGCTGAGGATCGCGGTCGGGTCGAAGGCACCGATGACACCGGTGCCGAAGCTGTTGAGCAGCTCGAGGATCGGCTGGAACAACGTGTCGATGCCGGGAATCCCGGGAATCGACAGCCCCTGCATCAGCGCCGCGACCGGATCGGACGGAATATTCGTCACGGCCGAGGCCGCGCCCTGGCCGCTCGCTCCACCGAGCGCACCGCTCACCGCGCTCTGTGCCTGCTGCGCCACGCCCTGCGCCGCCTGCACGACCGGCGCCGCCGCATGGCTGATCGCGGTCTGCGCATCGGTGAGTGCCTGCGATACATCGGGCGGGACCGCACCGGAGAGAATCGCGCTCGCGTCCGGGGTCGAATTGCCGTTGAGCCCCGACAGCCCGCCGGGCATGGTTCCCAGCTGCGGCGATTCCTCGGTGATCTTGCGCGCGAGCACGAATTCCGGCGCCTCGATCGGCGGCAGATCCGCGGGCAACTGCGGCAGCGACAGATCGCTCAATCCCTGCGACGCGTTCTGCAGCGCATCAACCGCGGTGTTCTGCGTCGCGATGATGGCCTCTTCGATGGCGACGCTCTGCTGGTCAGGTGCGATCACGCCGGTCACGCCCGAATCCATCGGCTTCATGCCCCACCTCCGACCTCGTTGGCGAGGGCGCTCAGCACGCTCGCGTTGCCGGAGTCGGTGGTGTCGAACGCGGCGGCGGCGGTGAATGCGGACTTCGACAGTTTGTCATACTTGGCCGATAGCTCATTGATATCTTTGGCCTGCAACACCTGTGCCGCGGCGAACGCCAACAGATAGTCGCCGCCGATCAAGCCGAAAACCGGCGTGAGCGCGGCAACGTTCTGCACGGCATCGAAATTCGCCGCGCCCGCGATCTCGCCAGCGACCCCGGCATTGGTCGTCGCGAACACTCGGACCGCATCGGTCTCCACCGAGAGATCAGCCATCGAGTTGCACCCCCCAAATCGTCGTGAACTGCAGTTCAGTGTTCATAGCGTCGATCAACATCTACTCCCTGCCCGCCCCGGCAGCTCGGCTGCGACCGAGCCCCTGCGCAGTCGCGAATCGGTTCCGGCGCCACTGCGGTTGCGCCCAATATAGCGGACCCCACCGGCAAGTTTCGAGCCAAGCGAGGCCACCGGAAAGGAACTGGAACATGTTGCAAATTAGAACAAGTTCTATATTCTCGATCGCATGAAGGTCGCAGTGACCGGCGCAGCCGGCTACCTTGGCACAAATCTGCTCAGCCTGCTGGTCGAACAAGGACACGAGGTCACGGCAATCGATCGCGTGATTCCGGAACAGCGAGCAGACCCGAACGTCAGCTGGGTCTCCGGCAACGTGCTCGACCCCGAATCCATGCGCACCGTGCTTGCCGGCGCGGAGATCGTCTATCACCTGGTTGCCGTGATCACCCTGGCCGAGCAGCACGACCTCGCATGGCGAGTCAATACCGAGGGCGTGCGGGTCGTCGCCGAGGCGGCGCTGGCCCTCGGCGTGCGCCGTATGGTGCACGCCAGCTCCATCCACGCCTTCAACCAGTACACCTGCGGCGGCCGCATCGATGAGACCTCGGTGCGCTCAACCGATCCCAGCCTGCCCGTCTACGACCGCTCCAAATGGGCGGGCGAGGTCGAACTGCGCAAGGTGATCGAACAGGGCCTGGACGCGGTGATCTGCAATCCCACCGGCGTCTTCGGCCCGCTCGACTACAGCACCCCACTGTCCAGGATCAATCGCACCCTCAAGGACGCGGCCCGCGGCCGAGTGCCCGCGATGATCGGCGGCGGCTTCGATCTGGTCGACGTGCGCGACGTCGCGAAGGGTCTGATCCTGGCCGGGGAGCACGGGCGGACCGGCGAGAACTACTTGCTCGGCGGTTCGATGATCTCGATGCTCGACCTGTGTCGCACCGCGGCCGAATGCAGCGGCAAGAAGGGGCCGAAGTTCTCGATCTCCCCCAAGGTCGTCAACGGCCTGATTCCAGTGCTCGAACCGATCGGCAAAATGTTCAAAACCGATATCGTGTCGAAGGCCGCACTCGGCGCGCTGGTCTCGGCTCCGATCGTCGATCACGGCAAGGCGGAGCGCGAAATCGGTTATCAGCCACGGCCCATCGAGACGACAGTGCGCGATCTGGTCACGTTCTTCACCGATCCGAAGCAGCTCAACTCACCCGACAGCCGACAGATTGCTTGACACCTCTTAGAACACATGTTCGACTGAAGGAGTGCGGTGGCAAAACCAAACCCTGGATGCCGACGACGGTGCCCTGCCCGGTCTCGACCGGGCAGGCTTCGTGCGTACTGTGCAGACCCCCGAATTCGAGGGCATCACATTCCATGAGGTGCTGTGCAAGACCGCGCTGAACAAGATGCCGGAGGCGTCGAACCTGCCGTTCCATTGGACGATCAATCCGATGCGCGGCTGTTCACACGCCTGCCGCTACTGTTTCGCGCGACCCACCCACGAGTATCTGGATCTGGATGCGGGCCGGGACTTCGATTCGCAGATCGTGGTGAAGACCAATATCGCCGCGGTGCTGCGCAAACAACTCGGCCGGCGGTCTTGGCATCACGAACCCGTCGCGCTGGGCACCAATACCGATCCGTATCAACGGGCCGAGGGGCGATATCGGTTGATGCCCGGCATCATTCGCGCGCTGACCGATTCCGGCACGCCGTTCTCCATTCTCACCAAGGGCACCCTGCTGCGGCGGGATCTGCCGCTACTCACCGCCGCGGCCCACCAGGTCCGGGTGAGCATCGCCGTCTCCATCGCGATCCTGGATATGGATCTGCACCGCAGCCTGGAATCGGGTACCCCGTCACCCGAGGCGCGGTTGGAGCTGGTGCGGGCGCTGACCGACGCCGGATTCGAGGTGAACGTCATGGTCGCGCCGGTGATTCCGTATCTCACCGACGGCCGCGCCCATCTCGACGCACTCTTCGCCGCGATCGCCGAGGCCGGGGCGGTATCGGTGGTCGCCTTCCCGATGCATCTGCGCGGCGCCACCCGTGGCTGGTTCCTGAGTTGGCTGGCCGAGGCGCATCCCGCACTGGTGCGCCGCTACCGCCAGCTCTATGGCCGCGGCGCCTATGTGACACCGGAATATGCGTCCTGGCTACGCGAGCGTGTGCAGCCACTGCTCCAGCGGCACGGCCTCACCCGCGAGCACACCCCGGAGCCCGAGCCCAGACTCTCGACACCGCAGCCGAACGACACGCAGCTGGCGCTCTTCGCGTAGAGCATTTCACAAGCAATTCCCGCACACGGCGGAGTACGTTGGCCAGTGGCACCTCCCATCGGACGAGGAAGTGAAGCAGGCATATGGTTTCCGACCAAAGTGATGTCGGCACAGCGAAATTGGAAAAGGTCGTAATTCGGTTCGCCGGTGACTCCGGTGACGGAATGCAGCTCACCGGTGATCGCTTCACGCACGAGGCGGCCGCATTCGGCAACGACCTGGCCACCCAGCCCAACTTCCCGGCCGAGATCCGGGCGCCGCAGGGCACACTTCCCGGCGTCTCGTCCTTCCAGATCCAGATCGCCGACTACGACATCTTGACCGCGGGCGACCAACCGGACGTGCTGGTCGCGATGAACCCGGCCGCGCTCAAGTCCAACCTGGAGGATCTGCCGCGCGGCGCCACCCTCATCGTGAACACCGACGAGTTCACCAAACGCAATCTGAGCAAGGTCGGCTACACCACCGATCCGCTCGACGACGACACGCTGAGCGATTTCGTAGTTCACCGCGTGCCGATGACCTCACTCACCCTCGGCGCGACCGAACCCACCGGTGTCGGCAAGAAAGACGGTCAGCGCGCGAAGAATATGTTCGCGCTCGGGCTGCTGTCCTGGATGTACGGACGTCCGATCGGCGGCACCGAACGCTTCCTACGCGAGAAGTTCGGCGCGAAACCCGATATTGCCGAGGCGAATCTGCTCGCCTTCCGCGCGGGCTGGAACTACGGCGAGACCACCGAGAGCTTCGCAACCACCTTCGAGGTGGCACCGGCCGAGCTGCCCCCGGGCACCTACCGCCAGATCACCGGTAATACCGCGCTCGCCTACGGCCTCGTCACCGCGGGGCAGTTGTCCGGATTGCCGGTATTTCTCGGCACGTACCCGATCACGCCCGCCTCCGACATCCTGCACGAACTCAGCAAGCACAAGAACTTCGGCGTCACCACCTTCCAGGCCGAGGACGAGATCGCGGGCATCGGCGCCGCCCTCGGCGCTTCGCTCGGCGGCGCGCTCGGCGTCACGAGTACATCCGGCCCCGGACTGGCGCTCAAGAGCGAAACCATCGGGCTCGCGGTGATGACGGAACTGCCGTTGGTGATCGTCGACGTGCAACGCGGCGGTCCATCGACCGGACTGCCGACCAAGACCGAACAGGCCGACCTGCTGCAGGCGCTCTATGGCCGCAACGGGGAATCGCCGGTCGCCGTACTCGCGCCGCGCTCCCCCGCCGACTGCTTCGCCACCGCGGTGGAAGCGGCCCGCATCGCACTCACCTACCGCACGCCGGTGCTGTTGCTCTCCGACGGCTCGATCGCCAATGGCTCTGAGCCATGGTCGGTTCCGCGTGTCGCCGACTTGGAGCCGATCGATCCGCGCTTCGAACCCGGGGCCGAGGAGGGCACGCCGTTCCAGCCCTACTCGCGTGATCCCGACACGCTCGCCAGACCGCTCGCCGTGCCCGGCACCGCCGGTCGCGCGCATCGGATCGGCGGACTGGAGAAGGCCGACGGCAGCGGCAATATCTCCTATGAGCCCGGCAATCACGAACTGATGGTGCGGCTGCGGCAGGCCAAGATCGATGGCATCACCGTCCCCGACCTCGAGATCGACGATCCGGAGGGACGGGCCGAACTGTTGCTGATCGGCTGGGGCAGTTCCTTCGGGCCGATCGGCGAGGCCTGCCGCCGCGCCCGCCGTCGCGGTGTCCCGGTCGCGCAGGCGCATCTGCGCCATCTGAATCCCTTGCCCGCCAACCTCGGTGCCGTGCTGCGTAGCTATCGGACGGTGGTCGCGCCGGAAATGAACGGCGGCCAGCTGGCCATGCTGCTGCGCGCGAAGTATCTGGTGGATGTGCAACCGTGGACGAAGATCGCGGGCACGGCATTCTCCGCACAGGAACTCGTCGGGGTGATCGATGCGGCACTCGACGGGTCGATCGGGGATATGGAACACGATAAGGCCTTCGCGGCACGGGCGCGGGCCACGTACTCGACTGGGGGTAACTGATGACCATGGTCGAAACCTCGCTCGTCGGAACCGATCTGGGTCTCACCGGCCTTTCCGGAGTGCCGTCCGCAGACGGACCGCAGAAGGTCAAGGACTTCACCTCCGATCAGGAGGTGCGCTGGTGCCCCGGCTGCGGTGACTACGTGATCCTGGCGACCGTACGCGGCTTCCTCGCCGAACTCGGATTGCGCAGGGAGAACCTGATGTTCGTCTCCGGGATCGGCTGCTCGAGCCGGTTCCCGTACTACCTCGAGGCCTACGGCATCCACTCCATCCACGGCCGCGCGCCCGCCATCGCGACCGGGCTCGCGGTGACCCGGCCGGATCTGTCGGTGTGGGTGGTGACCGGTGACGGTGACGTGCTGTCGATCGGCGGCAACCACCTGATCCATGCCCTGCGCCGCAATGTGAATATGACGATCCTGCTGTTCAACAATCGGATCTACGGACTCACCAAGGGGCAATACTCCCCCACCTCGGAAGCGGGCAAGATCACCAAGTCGACACCGATGGGCTCGGTCGACCACCCGTTCAATACGCTCTCGGTCGCGCTCGGCGCGGAAGCCAGCTTCGCCGCGCGCGCATTGGATTCCGATCGTGCCGGGCTCACCGAGGTGCTGCGCGCCGCCGCCGAACATCGCGGGACCTCGTTCGTGGAGATCCTGCAGGACTGCCCGATCTTCAATGACGGCTCCTTCGACGTGCTGCGCAAAGGCGATGTCGAATCCCGCCTCATCCCGCTGCATCACGGTCAACCGATCCGTTTCGGCGCCGATGGCGAATTCGCCGTGGTGCGTTCCGGTTTCGGGCTCGCGGTGGTACGCACCGATGACGTCGAAGAGTCCGAGATCATCGTGCACGACGCCTACACCGACAATCCGGAGTACGCCTTCGCGCTCTCGCGCCTGTCCGACCAGGACCTCGGCCACGTGGTCACCGGTATCTTCCGCAATGTCACCAGGCCCACCTATGACGATGCGGTCCGCACCCAAACCGCCATCGCGCGCGAGCGCAAACCGGTACATGAGGATTCGTTGCAATCCCTGCTCAACGGTTCGGAAACCTGGACCATCACCTAGACAGACCCAGCCGATCGGCGAGCGGGCCGAGAATGCGATGTCGGTCGGCACACTCGGTGGCGGTGAGATCCGTGGTCTCGGCGTCGACCGTATCGGCGATGTCGAGGCATTTGCGCACTAGTACGCGGCCGTGCGAGGTCAGGCTCAGGTTCTGACGGTGGCGGTCCTCCGGATCCGCAGCCGTTCGATGCCCCGCGGGACTCCAGGCGGTCGGCCAGCGCGACGACCAGGCTCGGCGCTGCTCGCAGTATCTGCGCCATCTCCGCCTGCGATGTCGGGCTGTTGGCCGCCAACACGTGCAACATCCCGGTATGTTTCGGCTCGAGCCCGAGACCCGACACATCGGCAGTGAAGCCGTTGGTCAGGAACGCACCCAGCAATCCGAGCCGGAAGGAACTCGCTCGCCACCGCGGGGCAGCTGGCCCTCGGAGGAGCGAATCCGCGACGGCCGCAGCCTCGAGCTGCGACTTCGGACAGGTATCAGATGTGCTTGGCGAATCCGAGGTCGATGACGGTGTCGCGTTCCTGTTCGAGTTCCGCCACGCTGGCGTCGATGCGGGCGCGGGAGAATTCGTCGAATTCCAGGCCCTGGACGATCGAGTATTCGCCACCCGCGCAGGTGACGGGGAACGAGGCGATAAGGCCTTCAGGAATGCCGTACGAGCCGTCGGAGGGGACCGCCATGGAGGTCCAGTCGTCGGCGTGGGTGCCGAGTGACCAGTCGTGGATATGGTCGATGGCAGCGCTGGCCGCGCTGGCGGCCGAGGATGCGCCGCGGGCCTGGATGATGGCGGTGCCGCGCTGCTGGACGGTGGGGATGAACTCCTCCCGTACCCAGTCCTGGTCGACGAGGTCGAGGGCGGGGCGGCCCGCGATGGTGGCGTGGGTAATGTCCGGATACTGGGTCGCGGAGTGGTTGCCCCAGATGGCGACGCGGGCGATATCGGCGGCGGGCGCACCGGTCTTCTTGGCCAGTTGCGCGAGGGCGCGGTTGTGGTCGAGGCGGGTCATCGCGGTGAAGCGCGCGGCCGGGACGTCCGGGGCATTGCTCATGGCGATGAAGGCGTTGGTATTGGCCGGATTGCCGACTACGAGCACCTTGACGTCGTCGGCGGCGCTGGCGTTGATCGCTTGGCCCTGTTCGGTGAAGATCGGACCGTTGGCGGCCAGCAGGTCCGAGCGCTCCATCCCCGCGGTGCGCGGCCGGGCACCAACCAGCAACGCGACATTCGCGCCCGCGAACCCGACCCACGGATCGTCGCTGATGTCGATCGACTCGAGCAGCGGGAACGCACCATCCTCGAGTTCCATCGCCACCCCCTCCAGCGACGCTACCGCCGCCGGAATCTCCAGCAACCGCAGCCGTACCGGCGTCTCGGACCCGAGCAGCGCCCCGGATGCGATCCGGAACAGCAGACCGTAGGCGATCTGCCCCGCGCCGCCGGTCACGGCGACGGTCACGGGCGCGGTCCGAGCAGCGGTGCTCACGAGAAACTCCTTGTGATAGGCGGACACTCGATCCCACCCTAACGACTCTCACGGCCTCGGAACCGCAGTGGTGAGCTACGCGACAATCCCCACGCCGCACCCATCCAACCGGCCCAGCTAACGACAAGCGCCCCCGCACTCCTTGTCGACATTCCATAGCGGCACCCATAGCGGGTGCGAATCCCGACAGAGAGTCCGTCTGTTCAGCGCAGCACGCAACCGTGCGTCGAATGCAATCGCGTAGGACAGGCCGATTCGCGTGTCGCGCAACTCGACTCGTGTCTCAGCACAGCCCGGCGATCTCTTGATCGGTCAAGACGATCGGCGAAACGTAATCCTTCGCCCTCGCCAGCCGAACAGCACGGTACAGCGGCCGCTCTTCCAGCCCGGCATCCCGTGCCTCGGCCCGCAGCTGATGGACGAGCATGGTCGAAACCGCGACGGCCGCAGCGAGTTCGCTCGCGGCCAGGGCGTCGGCCAGCTTGCGGAGGCCGAGCAGGTGGAGTTCGCGACCGCTGCCGGCGTCGGTATACATCGCGAGCGGGACGACCTGGGAATCGGCGCCCGCGGTCACCCGCAGGACGATCCGGCTCAAACGGGCCGGAAAAACGAGGATTTCGACACCGTTGGCCGCGGCGATATCGACCTGACGCTCACCGATCACCCGCCGCGCGTGAATCGTGGTACCGGCCAACCACATCCGCCGTCGGCGCAACGCGATGGCGTAGGCGACGGTGGGTGCACCGACGACGAGACCGATCGAGATCGCGACCTGCCACGGCACCAGCAGCGCCGCGAGTAATGCCGCGCCGATGCCCACCCCCACCGCGGCGAGGGCGAGTCGTCGCAGCATGGGTGCGTAGGTTTCGGGCGCGACGAGATCGAGCCCGACCGTCGGAACCGGATGGGCTGCGCTGGGATTGGTGGGTTCTACAGGCACGGCTGCCCATTCGTCGCGATGCGGGTGTACCCCGGCACCGTACTACCCGCCCGGACGCAACGCGGCGACGACGGCGGCAACCGTCTCGTCCAGTGGGATCTGCCGCTGTTCACCGGTGGCCATATCCTTCAGGCCGATGGTGTTCTCGGCCAGGTCACGATCACCGAGGACCAGGGTGAATTCGGCACCGGACTTATCCGCGGCCTTCAGCGACCCTTTGACGCCGCGACCACCATAGGCCAGATCGACCCGGATACCCGCCGCCCGCAACTGCGCCGCGAGCACGACCAACCGCTGCTTGGCCGCATCACCGAGTGACACGCCGTAGACCTCACACCGCGCCGGATCGCCCGCCGACTTGCCCTCGGCCTCCAGCGCCAGGATGGTGCGGTCAACACCGAGCCCGAATCCGATGCCGGACAACGGTTGTCCGCCCAATTCGGCCATCAGCCCGTCGTAGCGTCCGCCGCCGCCGATACCCGACTGCGCCCCGAGCCCGTCGTGTACGAATTCGAAGGTCGTCTTCGTGTAGTAGTCCAGGCCACGCACCATCCGCGGGTTCACGACGTAGGGCACGCCGAGCGCGTCGAGATACCCGAGCACCTGCTCGAAGTGCGTCTTCGCCGACTCCGACAGGTGATCGATCATCAACGGTGCATTCGCGGTCATCTCGCGCACCTCGGGTCGCTTGTCGTCGAGCACCCGCAACGGATTCAGCTGCGCGCGCCGCTTGGTCTCCTCGTCCAGCGGCAGCCCGAACAGGAACTCCTGCAGCAATTCGCGATATTGCGGACGACAGGTCTCGTCACCGAGGGAGGTGATCTCCAGCCGGAAACCATCGAGCCCGACTCCGCGATATCCGGCGTCGGCGATCGCGATCACCTCGGCATCCAGTGCCGGATCATCGATACCGATCGCCTCGACACCGACCTGCTGCAACTGCCGGTACCGACCGGCCTGCGGACGCTCATAACGGAAGAACGGCCCCGAATAGAGCAGCTTCACCGGCAATTGCCCCCGGTCGAGCCCGTGTTCGATGACCGCACGCATAACACCCGCGGTACCCTCCGGCCGCAGCGTGACACTGCGCTCGCCGCGGTCGGCGAAGGTGTACATCTCCTTGGTCACCACATCGGTGGATTCACCGACGCCCCGCGCGAACAAGGCGGTGTCCTCGAATATCGGCAGCTCCACATGCCCGTACCCGGCCAAGCGAGCGGCACGGATCAATCCGTCACGCACCGCGACGAACTCGGCCGAACCGGGTGGTACGTAATCCGGAACCCCCTTCGGGGCGGAGAAGCTGCTGGTCTTGGTCACGATGGTCCAGTTTCCACCACTACGGCCCGTCAAGTCCAACCGGTTTGCCGCCAGCCGTTTGTACAGCGTCACGACTGGTCGAAATGGCCTGCTGAGCAGTCTCAGGAATAGATGGCACAATCCTGTGCCGTACGTAACGGATACGGGAGGAACGTGGTAGTGCCGAGCAACGAACAGCGACGGGCCGCGGCGAAACGCAAGCTGGAACGCCAGCTGGCCAACCGAGCCGACCGGGCCCGCAAGCGGAAGCGACTCACGATCGCCGGATCTGCGCTCGGCGTGGTGATCGTGGCGGCGGCCGCCGTCGGCGTCTACTTCCTGACCAAGAGTGATGAGAAGCCGGCAGCCATCAGCTGCGACTACCGCGACAGTCAGAAGCCCGCCGACAAGCAGGTGAAGAAGCCGCGCACCAGCGGCATCGAGAACACCGGCGACAATGCGAGTCTCAGCGTCAGCATGGAGACCACCCAGGGCCCCATCGGCCTGACCCTGGACAACGCCAAGGCGCCGTGCACCGTGAACAGCTTCGCCAGCCTCGCCGGTCAGGGCTACTTCGACAACACCACCTGCCACCGCATGACCGCGGACGAGGGCCTGAAGGTATTGCAGTGCGGTGACCCGACCGGCACCGGCACCGGGGGTCCCGGCTATCAGTTCGACAACGAGTACCCGACCAACCGCTACAACCCCGCCGACCCCGCACTGCAGAAGCCCATGGACTACAAGCGCGGCACGCTCGCCATGGCCAACGCGGGACCGGATCCCGTCGACGGTGGTGGCACCAACGGCAGTCAGTTCTTCATCGTCTACGGCGATTCGCAACTGCCGCCGAACTACACCATCTTCGGCACCGTCGATCCGGACAGCATGGGCACGCTGGACAAGATCGCCGCGGGCGGTCAGGACAACTCCAACGGCCAAGGCGACGGCAAGCCCAATCTCCCGGTGACCATCCAGTCGGTCCGCATCGACTGAGCCGACCCTTTCGAGCGACCTGCAAGCAATCGCCACGACACGCCCGATCCGGATGCTCGCTTCGTTCGGGCCCACCGCACAGTGGGTGGTGCGCCCGAACTGCATCCGCGAACAAGCCAGGGTAGGCGACCCTCATCATTCGGTAAGGGTGCGCTATGACCGGAGATCCTCCGAAGCATTCCCCTACCCGCCGAAATTGTGCGTTATATGCTCTCGAGCGGCACGCCCGCACGGTTGTTGCCGAGCTTCTCAGGTAATCTCGAATGAAGGAGAACGCGTAGCGTAGTCATCCTCTGGCTGGACCATCCCCAAACCAGGAATGCGACGCGACGAGTCCTCTGGGTGTCCACGTTTGCAGGCGGGGCACCGGCGCGGCGGACTACAGTTCGACGTGGCGGCGTCCGTGACGAAGCACCACAACATCCATAGTGATCACTGCAGCATCGGGGAGCAGCCATGTCCGAGGAATTGGACGACATCGGCCGGGAAACCGCGGCCATGATGAAGACTATGTTGCAGCTTGCGACTCTGGTCGCACTGCGGACCCGGGAGCGTGGTCAGAAGGAAGCCGAAGCCCGCGTCAAGGTCACCGAGGCCCGCATCAAAGAGGCACGGGAACTTCAGATCCGCGAGGCCCGTGACGCCAAGGCGAAGGACCCACGCAATCTCGAACTTGCCCGGATGGTCGAGAAATCGGTTCCGGCCAATGGGATTTCACTGGAGAAGGATCGATTCTCCGCGCAGGCCGAGGCCAGCCGAATGGCAGCGGCGACCTCCGCTCAGTCCAAACCGCTCATCCGCTACGACTCCCAGGAGCGTAGGCATGCGATCGCGACGCATCTCGCCCGGATCGGCATCGCACCGGAACTGGCGGCGGTGCGGATGCTCATCGAAGTAGGCCAGGGGCAACCGCCGGAAGAAGCGGTACGCATTCGCGACGAAGCCGCCCGCGCAGCCTCCGCACGAGGTCGGGAACAGGAAGCACGCGGTTTGGAACGCGTCCGGCAGTAGCTGGATCCAGAGTCGTAAACCGAAAACGCCCGCTGAAGCAGCGGGCGTTTCGACGTTTTCGGGCTCCTCAGATGCGGAAGTCACCGACGGTCGGATCGCCGAAGAGCCCCTGGGTGGGGGACTTCAGCGGCAGCGGGCTCAGCATGTCCTTGTGCCCGTTGCGGACACTGCAGTACTTGAACGGTCCGCGAGGATCGAAGAGTTTGGTCATATGCGGATCCGCGTGATCGAGGAACCAGACGCTCAATCCGGTGCTCGGCTCGAGTCGGTAGTGCTCCCATGCGCGCCAGAGCGCATCGAGTCGTGCCACCGCCTCGGCATGTTTCCACCACTCCGGGCACCATACCGTTTCACTGATATCGGTGACCTGACGCCGGTACACCACACTGAGGTAGTTCTCGACGAACTCCACCACATTGGTGTAGATCAGTGGCTCTTGCTGCTGTTCGGTCACAGCGGCCGGACCTCCTCGATTTGACCGTATTCGGGTGGCGGAGCAGCCTTGGTCAGGTTAGGCGAGCCGAACAGGTCGGCAATCTCGGTCTTACGCCCCGGAAGATGGTGCGAGATCGACTTCTTCACGTCGTCAGCGTAGTCGCCCTCCCACCAGGGCACGGTACGCACGAGCACCGCGGGCTGGCCGGAGGTGAAGACGATCGCGCGGCCCTGTGGCAGTGTCGCCAGCGCGTTCACGGTGAACGTTTTGGACGAGCCGAGCGAGCGCGAATAACTCTTGCCGCCTTTGGATTCCGAGACCGACGACGAAATCGAGTCGTATTCGCCGATCGCCTCGGAGCGGTCGCGCAGGAAGTTCATATCGTCGACGCCCGGACCGAGCACCTTGATATTGGCCGCCGACCACAGCGCCAGCATGCCGTCATCACCCCAGCAGCGTGCACCCTGGGCCCAGGACTGCAGCACCGTCATCACCACGATGCCGCGCGAACCGAAGTGACTGTACTGCTTGGGCAAATCCTTCCAGCGCACCACATTCGCCGCCTCGTCCAGGACCGCGAGCATCGGGATCGGCAGTCGTCCGCCCGGCGAATGCGTGGCCTTGCGCATGGCCACATCGACCACAGCCTCGGTGAGGGCACTGACCAGCGGCGCCGCCGAACCGCGGCCCTCCAGCGAGAGGCTGTAGAGAGTGCCGTTGTTGTCGATGAATTCGAGTTCGTCGAATTGCATGCGGTTCTCGCCCGGCAGGATCCACGGGTGCACATTCGACAACTGCAGGCAGCGGATCATTTTCTTCGCGGTGCCGAAAATGCCGCTCTTGGTGCGCGGATCGGCGTTGTACTGCATCGCGAGGCCCGAGGCGGTGTAGTGCTTGCTCGCATTGCGCAACAACTCGATGGGCTCGGAGTCGTTGGGGTTGGTCACCCATTCCCAGACCTGGACGATCGGTCGACCACCGAGGGCCGCGGCGAGGAACAGCCCCGCGAGGAGGTCCTCGGCTTCGGGATCGAAGAACATATCGCTCTTGGCATCCGAACCGTTGTCGGCGTCGGCGAAGTGTCCGGCCAGCCGCGCGGCCCGCATCTCCGCACCGTCGTGGTGGGCGTCCACCCAAGCCAGTGGATCCCAGAACCAGGTGGGCTCCTCCCCCGCGACACCCTGCGGATCGAAGACGAAGGTGCGACTTCCCTTGGCCTCGCGCACATCTCGAGTCGCATCGACCACATCACGCTTATTCGAGGTGGACAGCACCGGGCCGATCGCGGTCAGGATGGCTGGGATCACTCGGGAGGTCGATTTGCCCTGTCGTGGACCCCAGATGTCCAGGTGCAGATCCTCATAGGAGCCGTAAAGCATCACTCCGTCGGCGACGCCGATGCCGATCGGCACACCCGGACTGTCATTGTAGCCGAGCCGGACGCCGAGCATTTCGGCCTTCGACCGCACCCCGGCCTCGGTCAGCGATTTGATGGCGCCACCGCTACCCATCACATCGGCCTTGTCGTCCACGGCAAGTCGCCCGACGGACCGGCGCGCGGCGAGCCGCTTGCGCACCACCACATAGGCCACAATCGCCGCGATCACCAGCAGCACGATCACCGTGGAAGCGCGCGGCCAGTGCAATTTGCCCTTGACCAGATCGGCGACGATCGCGATCGGGTTGATCGGAATGTCCTGCGGGGTGACAGCCATCGCGTTGCCGATATGCAGGGCGATCCACAGGGTTCCGAGAGTCGCGAAACCGGCATAGATCATATAGAGGGTGATATCGGGTCCGACCACGGCCGGATCCTGCACCTTCTTCTTTTTCGCCATGTCTGCCTCCTGTTAGGACCTAGCTATGCGGTTGTCGCTGGTGGGGTTCAGCGGAACGCATCGAGCCGCCAACCTTCCGATGTGCGCACCACAGTCGCGATGACCGTCGCGGGCGGCAGGGATTCCTTGCGCCCGTTCGGGTAGACGACCGTTTGCTCGATCCCGATCTTGAACTGCTGGACATTCGGATCGGCGCTCGCGGGCGGGCGCTCCCCCGAAGCGAAGGCGAAAGCCTCGATATGTGCCTGCGCCTTGGCCCAGTCCGCCCACTGCAGTGTCGCTTTCGGTGTCTCGATCCCGGTCGGCGTGCTGTCCAGCATGCGGATCAGGCTGGGGCCCAGCCATTTCCGCGCACGCGACAGTGAGGCACCCGGAGCCTCGGTGGCGGGCTGCCAGGAGTAGATCTCCTTCAGCGCGGCCACCGCGACGCCGTCGGGCGTCACCGGATCGGGTGCGGGCACACCCTCCAGCAATCGGGTCGTGGACGTGGACGGCTGCGGCGCACCGGAACCCGACTCCCGATTCGAGCTGGCACACCCCGCACCCAACATCGCAACGCTCACCACCAGCATCACCACCAGGTTCGCGCGTGCATTGTTAGTTAAGGCTAGCTGCCGGGACCGGCACTTGTGTGGTCCAATCGCCGGACCTGTTGTGGCGTATTCGCCTGCCGCGGTATCGGTTGTCGTCACAGCACCCTCCGCCCGCGGCCGTCACCTGGAACAGCGACCTGGGTCACGCCACTGGATTGCCCGTATGCGGCGGGCATGGATTGGATCATTCGGCCGTTGCCGGCATAGATGCCGACCATGGCTGGGCCGCGTGGGCCGAATGAGCTGAACACCAGATCACCGGGTTGCAGCTTGCTCAGCGGGACTTCGACGCCCGCCTCCCACTGCTGTTCAGCGGTGCGTGGCAGTGTCACCGTCCCCGACGACGCCGCGAACACCGCCGCCGACGTGAGGCCGGGACCGTCCATACCGCCGCCGCTCGGGCCCTGCGGGCCGCCGCCACCCCAGACATACGGGGTGCCGAGCCATTGCTGAGCCGCCTGGACGACCTGAACACCGCCCGCACCCTCCTGCGGGGTGAAGCGGCCATTGGAACCCTGCGCACGGTATTGCGGTTCCATCGCAAGGATATTCGCGACGTACGGCTGGGTTTCGGCATAGTGCGCGGCCACCTGGTTCGGCATACCGCCGGAGGCGAGTACCGCGCCCTCACCGGCGTTGTAGGCGGCCAGGGTCAGCGCGACGACATCGCCCTGCACGCGCCCCTCGGACTCCCACGCCATGATCTTGTGCGCGAGCGCACACATATAGCGACCCTGACCGATGATCGCGTCGCCGTCGTCCCATACGCTCGCGACGCCATTGCCGTCGGCATCGATGACGTAGGGCCGACCGTCATCGGGATTGATACTGGCCGCGGTACCGGGCAGGAACTGTGCCAGACCCTGCGCACCGGCGGGCGAGGCGGCTCCGCGCCGGAATCCGGACTCCTGCCTACCCTGTGCGGCCAGCAGCGACGGGGTGATCTGCGTACAGATGGAACCCGCTCGGCGGTACCAGATTTCGAGTTCTTGCGGCACCTTACCCGCGGCCAGCGCACCGCCCGCGGTGCCGAAGCCGCGATTGCAGCGCGGATCGGTCGAGAAGGCCTGCGCACCACCGACATCCGGGGTCGGCGCGCCGCCGAGCCAGGGCATCGGGTCGATTTGCCGACCGCCGGTGAAGCGTCCGCCGGGAACGATTTCGAAATGCAGGTGCGGGCCACTGGATTCGCCCGCCGAGCCGACCTGCGCGATGGGCTGCCCGGCGACGACGGTATCGCCGACGCGCACATGCACGCCGCTGTCCCACATATGGCCGTACACCGCTGAATAGGCACGGCCGTTGGTATCGACGGAATCGACGACGACCCAGTTGCCGAAACCGGAAGCGGGACCAGCGGCCACGACCCGTCCGTCGGAGACCGAGTAGATGGTGGTGCCGTCGGATGCGGCGAAGTCGATGCCCTTATGCGTGCCGCCGCGCGCGCCGAATACATCCGACACAGTGAAGGTACCAGCGGCCAGCGGCAGCGTCCGGCGGATCGGGCCGACGCCCGCGGCCAGCGACGGCGCACCGGTGGCGGTCGAATGAGCTTGGGTGGCAGTCGGATTGCCGGTCGTATTCGCGGGCGTCGGCGTACCGGTGACCCGTGAACCACCGGACGCATAACCGCCGAGTGGCGCCAGCACACTCGACGATACGAGCACCGAGGTGCCCTCGCAGGCGTCGTCCACGGTAGGCATCACAATGACGACCACCAGGGTCATCAGCCCGAGCACGCTCGCCAGCGCCAGGTAGAGGATGGTCCGCCCGGTCACCGGATCCCCGGCAACGCCGAACAACCGCGGGGCGAACCCAGGAGGTTCACGACTCCGCCTCGCTGACGCTCGGCTCCGTCGTGCCCCTCAGCGGGCTGTGTCCATCGTTCACTCGCCGACGCTCGCTCACCGACTCCGCCTCGCTGACGCTCAACTCCGCCATCCCCCTCAGCAGGCTGTGTCCATCGTTCACTCGCCGACGCTCGCTCACCGACTCCGCCTCGCTGACGCTCAACTCCGCCATCCCCCTCAGCAGGCTGTGTCCATCG
>NZ_JBFANN010000006.1:184039-219870 GCF_040674855.1 Nocardia sp. NPDC049707
GTTCACTCGCCGACGCTCGCTCATGATTGCCGCCGAGATTCGTTGAGGGTGTCGGCCAGGGTGCGGTTCATCTCCGCGGCGGCGGCCAGTTGTTGTTGTAGCAGCGCGACTTTGCGGCGCAGCGCCGTCGCGTCCAGGCGCTCCAGACTCGGCCCCTCGGCGGCGCGGACCCAGTTGCGCACCGAGTTGGTATGCACGCCGATCTGGTCGGCGACTACCCGGCATGCCTCGGATTCGCTGCGTAGTTTGCCGGTAAGTGCGATGACTTGCTCGACCGCGGCTTTGCGCACTTCCGGCGACACTCTCCGATAGGACCGGTGCGGCATCATGCGCCCCACCTCCCACGGCCGTCCGCCGGTCTCGATAACAGTGCGAGCAGCCCGCTCATGCGGCACTCCCACTGGGGGAATCGCCACCACGCGAAGTCGACTCGGTGAACTCGGAGAAGCGCTGGTTGGTTTCGTGGATCCCACTCTCCTTCTCGGACAAGGTGAATTCCATATGGAACGGGATACCGGGACGGCGATCCTCACCGATCTTCAGTAGGAATTTGCCGGTACCCGGTGGCGACGGGCGAAGCTGACCGGGTTTGAGCGCCTCGCCCGTCAACGCCTGCGGTGCGGACCATCCGGTCACCATCTCCTCCTCGGCGGACGTGAACGGAACCACGCTGTCCAGGCGCTTGATCTCCTCGCCGGGCAGCGCGCCGAATATCTTGGCGCGCGCGCGTTCGAGAAAGCCGAGGGCCTTCGCGATGGCGGCTTCCGATCCCAGTGCTTGCAGGTCCTTGATGGTGTGGCTGATCATGATCAGCGCGGTGGCGATGGTGCGCTGCAGACGGGTCAGCTCATCGACCCGGTCGACCATGAAGTCGCCGAGGCCGAGCACCTGCCACAGCTCGTCCATCACCACCTGGAAATAGCGCTGCTGGCCGAGTTTCGCATCGGCGAGCACATGCGCGGCCTCCACCGAGGCAAAACCATCGGCCCAGCAGGCCAGCATCACGGCGGCCTTGAGCTTCTTATCGCCGGTAGGGATATGGGATACGTCGATGCAGACCGCGACCGCGCTGGTATCGATCGGAACGCTGGTCTGCCCGTTGAAGATCGCGCCGAACGGGCCCTGGGTCAAGGCGCGCAGCGAGCGGCGCAGACCCTTGATGGCCACCTGGTAATCGTTCGGATCATCGGCGCCGGCGTCGAGTTGCAATTCGTCACCGCCGGCGACGATTACCTCGAGCAGGTTCTCCATGATGGGCGGTTGGTCGGGTGTGTAGCCGCTGCCCGGCCGATAGAGGATGCGCAGCGCGGTGGAGATCAGTGTCTCCTCGTAGTCGCGCACCCGGGCACCACGGACCAGTTCGACCAGGCCGGCGATGAGCGTGACCTGGCGGGCGCGCATATCCTGCAGCACCTGAAGTTGCAGCGCCGGAAACTCGTCCAGCATCGGCACGACCGAACCGAGCACACCGGCGGCGAGCGGGTTGAGCTTGCCGTGCCCGTAACCGAGGTCGATCACCTGGCCGCCGACCAGTTCGACCAATTTGCGGTAGTCCGGTTTCACGTCGGCCAGGATCAGTGGCGTGATGCCCTGTGCGATACCGCCGAGCACGATCCGGCGCACCAGCGAGGACTTACCGAAACCGTTGAGCCCCAACACGAAAAGGCTGGGCGCGGTGATGAAGCTGCCGCGCAGGAACCAGTTCATCGGGTCGAAGCAGACCGGGGCGCCGGTATGCAGATGCGAACCGAGCGGGGTGCCGATCAAGGGCGCACCCGCGCCGACCGACCACGGCCACAGACCGGCCACCTGGGCGGTGGTTGCCCGGTATTCGACCGGGCGGCCCACGACATTCATCCGGCCGCCGCCGGGACCCATGTAGCCGCGATCGGTGAGTTGCGCTGTGCTGCGGTCGAATCCGTCCTCGAAGACCTGTTCGGCGCGGGCCGCGTAGTTGCGGCGGCGGATATCGTCGGTGCGGATCCGGAAGGTCGCGAAGGCCGCCCGCAGGCCAGTGCCCTCACGGCTGATCTGCTCGAGTTTGGCCCTGGTCGCATCGTCGAGCAACGGTGGGCCGGACTGTTTGCGCTTGTCCGACCTGGCCTTCGCGCGACGGGCGGCCTTATCCATCTGCGGGGTTCCCATGGCACGGTCGGCGGTGTAGTCGACCTTGGCCGCGCGCTGTGCCTCGCGACTCGTTCGCGAGCCGTTGCGTTCCGGTCGTGCCACGCGTTCCCCCCGTGCCGGTCGTTGCGGTGCGCCATCTCGCGGGCGAGCGGTCCTGGCGCCGTCTGGACGTCCACGTTCGGCCGAAGTCCGTTCACCCCGGACGTTTTCCGGCCTGGGGCGGTCGCGATCCGCATTGCGCGACGGTCGCCGCTCCCGATCGGACGTTTCGCCGATGCCGGTCCGCTCGCCGCCGCTCACCCGCGCCTGGCCCCGCAAGGCCCGCCGATCCCGGTCGGGCATCTCTTCGATGCCCGACCGCTCGGCCCGGCGGCTCCCGGAGAGCCGCTGAGTCCGTTCGTCCGTGGGCCGCTCCCAAGCCGCGTCTTCGGGACGCCGCCTGCGGCGCATCTCGTCCCGTTCGCGCACGGGTGGCTCGTACTCACCTGCCATGTATCGCTCACCCCGCCAAGGCTTTCGGAATTGTCGCGTGTTCCGGCAGAATCACCCCACAACCGAGCGAGGCCGCGAAGGCCGCCGCCTGGTAGCGGTAGCACCGCCGGATCTTCAACCGCGCCTGGGTGGACAGGTCGCGAGTAATGGCTTCGATACGCGGCAGATCACCGCGCAGGGGCTCGGTGATGGTCACCAGCGCCCCGAAGCGGGTCACACCGTGACCCCGGGCTTGTTCTTCTCGGGCCTGCTGGGTGGCACCCACCCGCAGGGTCGCGGCCGCCGAGACGACACCGCGTTCGCTCTGCTGGGCCACCAACGCGTTCTTGAAATCGTCGTCGACGATTTCGGCAGCGTCGGCGGCCGAATGCGGCCGGTACACGATGGCGATGCGCTTACGTGGCACTTCGGGATTCGGCGCGAGCAGCCGCTGCAGCACCCGCTCGTCCACCGCGCCCTCGGGAGCGGCATCCATCTCCCAAGTGACCGAGCGGCCACCGTCGTGCACCAGGTGATCCCACTTCTCGTCGTGCGAAACCGGTCCGGCATCGGCCCAATCCAGCCCGTGCCCTTCGGGTTCGCCCGCCGCGACCTCGAGATCGGCCTGCGCGGCCGGATCATAGCTGCGCCGGATGAACGAGATGACCTCATCGGCCGACATCGGTTGGGCGCGCACGCCCGCCTCGGCCAGCGCGGCACAGATACCGGGAAGCCTGCGTCCGATCTCGACGGCTTCCTCGGCCGGATTCTTCCGGCGCTCCGCGGTAGTCGCCTTGAAGGTGATCGCGACGCGCGGCAGCAGCTGCACCCGCTCCTGCGGTAGCTCGGTGGCGAGTTCGTACATCACCTGCTGCGCCAGCTCCGGCGCCTCCGGGCGGGTAATGGTGGCGACCTCGGTCAGCAGTCGGTTACCGGTCTCGGGCACGGTATCGATCACCGGGACGACGGCGACGATGTCACTGGTCTGGCCGACCGAGGCGAGGAAGGTGCCCCAGGCCGAGACCCAGCGATCGATGACCGGCTGGTCCACCGCCTCGTGCCCCTGTGGCCAGGCCCGCAGAACCACTGTGTACTGGGCGAATTGCGGCAGGTGGATCATGCCGAAGCTGTAGCCACCCGCATCGATGCCCTCATAGAGCTTGGAGGGCGCGAGCAGGCCAGGTAGCCGCGTGACACCGCCCGGAATCCGCGAGAACCGGCCACCGCGATACACATGCTCGCCGCGATTGCGTGAGCGCATCCAGTTGAACATCATCAATCCGTTCTCGTATCCGGAGCGGCCCCCCGTCCGCCACACCAGTGGAACCATCACGACAACGCCGGTGCCGCCCACGATCAGACCCCACTTGAAACCGCCCATCATGGCGCAGATCAGGGCCGTGATCACGACGACGAAGCCGATGACGGTCTCTTCCCAGCGCAAACCGAAAAGGCCTGCGCTGCGCGGCTTTTGCCAGAGCCCGTACGCGCGGCGCTCGTAGGGATCGCTCGTCGTCATCGTCATCGCGGAATGGTGCTCCTCCCGAGGTCGGGCGAACGGTTCGCCCAGCGGTCGCCCGCCACATCGCCCATGGCTTCATCGGCGCGGCTCAGCGGCGCGGTCGCCGCGCGGGCCACGCCCAGCGCACCCGCCGCCCGCGACGCACCGGACGGTACTCCCGCTCCTCCCTGCGGGGCGGAGGCGCGCGGAGGTGCACCTGCCGGCGCTCCGCCGCCACCACCACCGCGCGGCGGGGCCGGACGCGGCGCGCCACCGCCACCGCTCGGACCGCCCGCGCCGCCCGGTGGACGCGGTCCGGTGGAGGTGCCACCGACGTAACCCGCCGACCCCGGCGCGGCGCCCTTGACCGAGACGGCCTTGGTCCCCACCGCGCCCAAAGCGCCCACCGCGAGCAAGGTTCCACCGGTCGCGGTGAGACCGGAACCACCGCTGCCCACGATCGCGACCGCGGGCGTGACCAACCGCATCAGCGCGGGCAGTACGAACGCGACACTACACAGCAGCACGATCGCGACCAGCATCCGTTGTGCCTGTTCGCCTTCGGGCAGTCCGCCGGTAGTGGTGAGCGAATCCACATGGCCCGCGGTGGTGAACGCGATCATGTAGACGATGGCGGCCACCGGCTTCCAGAGCATGAACGCGATGATCCAGCCGATCAGCTTCTGATACGACTGCTTGCCCACATTCATCCCGGATGCGGCCGCCGCCAACGGCAGCACACCGGCCGCGATGATCAGCAGACCCTGACGCACAATGGCGAGCACGATCTGCGCCAGCGCACCGAGCAGGCCGACGATTGCGATGATCAGCACCAGACCCGGCGAAAAAGCCTGCAGCTTACTGGTTTTCACCATCAGCTCGGCCAGGTCCTTGGCATTGCCATTGGTCGAGTCGTTGATGATCCACTCGGAGAAGCGATCCGAGGCCTGGGTGCCCGCGACGATGACCGCGCCGAGCATCCAGGAGCTGAAAACCACCCGCGTGAACATGCGGAACGATTCGGCCGCCTCGTTCATGGCGGCGCCGCGTCTGGCCTCGGCCAATCTCGCGCCGGACAATATCACCGAGGCTATGAGCAGCAATATCTGCGCCTGATAGGTGTAGTCGTTGATCTTGACGAACAATGAACCCGAATCGCTGGCCGCCTCGTTGGGGACCTTCATCCAGAAGGTCAGTGCGAGGATGATGGCCTCACCGAGGCCGTTCATCAGCGAATCGACGACCTTGCCGAAGGTCGAATCCCAGGCCTTGTCCTTGATCGCGTTCGCCACGCCGGCCGGGTGCGAGGCGGCATTGCCCGCCTTGCATGCCGCCGACGCGGCATCACCGAGGGATACGCCCGGCAGCCCGACGTTGTCGAGAGCGTCGTGCAGTTCGTTGCACGTATCGTCGAAACCGTATGTCTGGCCGTAGGCCACCGTCGGCGTCGCGATCATCACCGTGAAGATGACCGCGAAAATCGTGACTATTCGCCTCACCATTGTGTCCACCCCTCGATGCTTCGCAAGGAATCGATCTGGACTTGCTGTTGTCCGCTCACCGCCGTGAGCTTCCAATCGCCGTCGCGCCATATGACTGCCAGGCGCATGCCGACCCATGTTGGTTGGCCATCAGCTGTTTCTCGGGCCTTTCTCGCAAACTGGATGCTCGCGGAATCTTCGGTATAGCTCTCGATTCGGAATGCATCCGAAGCGAACAGCAAGGGCCTCAATTTGTCCGGCAGCCGATCCGAGACCTTGCCTTCGGCCACGAGTCGGTCGTAGTCGGCCAGGTATTGCGGCGTGACCGCGACCAGCCGCAGTAGCAGATCGCGGTCACGCGGGTTGGCATTGGTGCGCCAGTAGATCTGTTCGGCCGCCAGGGCCGCGCCCTGGGGTGTATGCGCGAATCCGACGGCGGCTTTGCCGTCGATGCGCGCCGGGCCGTCGGAGGTGGAAAACCGCACCACAGGCCCGCCGAATACCCGCTGCCACACGCCTTGGTCGCCAGCGGGCTGCGGCGCCGCGGTCTGCCAGGTCGGTGCGCCCGGCCACTGCTGCAGCGCCGGATTCTGTTCCAGCGCAATACCGGTGCCGTTATCGGGCACATCCACTCGGCGGCCGAACATATCGGCTTCCGGGTCGCCGAAACTCGACGCTGCAGTGCCGGGCACATTCTCCGAACTCGTGCCCGCCTTCGACATTTGGTCGCCGCCAACGGTGTTGTCCCGCATGGCAATCACGGTCACCAGCACCGCGATGATCACCGCGAGCAACGCGCCGACGCCAAGCATCGCAACCCGCGAACGGTTGTGTGCCGGACCGGATCCGGGGCCGGTAGTCACCATTTGGTCCACCCGTTCAGCGACTCGACATATGCGGTCTGCGAGTTGCTGGAGGTGGCCGGTTTGAGCCGCCAGTCCCCCGCATCCCAGATCATCACCAAGCGCAGAGCCGCCCACAACTGCTTGCCGTCGACCACCGGACCTCGAGTGGCCAGCTGGATGATCGCCAAATCGTCCGCATAGTTCTCGACCTTGAACGCATCCGAGGCGACGAAGTACTTGGTCACCTTCTCCGGCTGCTGTTCCGGAAGTTTGTCCTGGGACAGGGCCTTGTCGTAGGCGGCGATCTGCTGGGCCGAGACGCGGACCTGGCGGACGTAGAGGTCGCGGTCGGCGGGGCGCGCGTTGAGGCGGTAGGTGATCTGGGCTGCCGCGAGCACCGCGCCCTGCGGGGTATGCGAATACCCGACGGCCAGACCGTCTTCGATGCGGGTCGGTCCGTCGGAGGTGGAGAACGGGACCGAGGCGCCGTAGACCCGCTGCCAGCCGTGTGGCGCGGTGGTGCCCTCTGGTGCCGCGGTCAGCCAGTCCCCGTCCAACGGTCTGCGCTGCTTGGTCGGATCCTGCGGAAGCGGTTGTCCGGCAGAGTTTTTCGGAATATCGACGCGCCTGCCGAGAATATCCACATCGGGGGTCGCGAAGCCCTCACCGCCGGAACTCGCTGCGGCGGCGGCCTTGTCGCCACCCGAACCCGAGTCGTCCCGGCTCACGTATACGAAGATGCCGACGATCACGATGAGTACCACCACAGCGGCGGACGCGATGACACCGAAGGAGACGCGATCGCGCGCGTACGACTCCTTCTCACTCACTTCGGTGCCTCCAATATCACTATGTCCGTGGGTAATTCATCGACCGCCTCGATGGGCCGGGCGGTCGACTCGGGATCCGGCAGTCGTAATCTCCAATCGTTGCCGAACCATTCGACCGTGGTGTGGTTCACCGCCTTCGAGTTGTCCGAATATGCCGTATAGACGTCGACGGCGGAGGTTGCGTCGGTGTAGCCGGTGATCTTGTACCCGAGCACTCTCGGCACATACTCGGGCGCGGCCGGACCGGTGATCGAGAGCTGGACCCGGTTGACCGCCCATACGTCTCTGGCCTTGTTCGGCACCACCTCTTGACGCACGATATCCGCCCATTGGCTGTCGGCGGCCACCGACAATCGCACCGTGTGCACGATCGCCGCCAGCGCCGCGCCGATCGGCGAATGCTCGAAACCCGTTGCGGCACCGTCGGATATCCGCTTCGGCCCCTGGTCAGCAGTCGGCAGTGCCACCCCCTGGAACGGCTGCCACCGCACATGCGTCGGCGCGGCCGTCGGGTTCGGGCCGGAATCGCGGTCACCGCCGCCGCAGCCGACCGCGGCCAGCAGCAGGGCTACACCGAACGCTCCGGCTGCGGGCGTGCGGATGCCGCGCCGCCACACGCCGGCTTGTTCCTGCGGCTCTGCAGTTTCGCGCGACCTGCAAGCAGTCGCCAGCGATATGGAAATCATCTCAGGCCCATCCCGGTTCACGTCGGCAGGAACGCCAACGCGATCCCCGAGGCCGTGCTCGCCACCGCTGCCCCGAGCAGACTCATCAACACGCCGTGCGAGGCGTCGTTCATCGCCAGGTCGCTCCGGAAGGCGATCCACAAGCGGCCGGCGGAGACGATCATCCACGCCAGGCACACCAGCAGTACGAACCAGAGCAGCCAGTTCAGCAGCTGCATCAGCGGTTGCAGCACTTCGGCGGGCATCTGCTTGTAGGCAAGCAGTTCCGCCGCCGACAGTCGCACGGTAGCCATCGCGTACATCAGGTTCCGATGACGGCGTTCATGATGGTGCCCGCGCTCGTCGCGACGACGCCGCCGATCATGGCTCCGGCCACCATCTTCGGCGATTCGAGCCCACCACCGGTCCACTTCTCCCACGCGAACTTGCCACCCGCGTAGGTGATTCCGCAGATACCGGAAAGCAACACGAACCAGGTCAGGTAGCGGACCAGCTGCAGGATCTTCTCCGAGCCGGGAGGCGCCTCCGGTGTCGGGTTACCGACCTGAGCCAGCACAGTGCCGTACGTGTCATGTACGGCAAGGAGAATCATGCTCATCGGCTGCCTTTCTTGGTAGTGGTGGTCAACGGTCGCCCTCCTCGAAAGATGCGCTGCTGTCCAGGTTTTCGCGCACGACCGCAACGATATCCGCTCCGAGTTCCCGGATCTCGAGCGGAACTTCGTCGAGCGGGTCGATCCTTTTCTTCTTCTGCGGTATCTCGTCGCCCGGGTTCCAGATCGGCAGGCTCTCCGGTTCGACGAGGGTCCATTCCTCGTACCACGGGACCTGCCAGACCTGACCGGCCAGGGAGCCGACCACATCGCGATAGCGGCGGATTTCGGCGGGCATGCGACCGGGGCGGGCCGCGACAGTGATCAGTCCGAGGATTTCACTGGAACCGGCGAAGCCCGAATGATGTTGGCGCAGAAGGTCATGTGCGCGGGTGAGTCCGGCGATGGTCTCCCGTGCCACCAGGACGACGAAGGGCGATTCGTGGTCGAAGACGCCGGGCCAGCGGCGGCCCGCATCCGCCGCGGGCGCGAGCACACGTGCGAGAGTACTGGCTCCGGCACCGCCATGTACGCCGAGCAGCCACCACAGCGGCGCCCGGCCGACGCCGGGTACGGGACGGTCCCAGATGGGCGCGCGACGAGACTCCGGTGGGGCGACCACACCGGCCTGGGCGGCTTCGGACTGACGACGAAGTTTCATGGCGGCCGTCATGATGCCACTCCGGCGAGCAGCCGCCCATAAGCCCGGCGCGTCTCCGGAGCCAGCGATGCGTGGCGAATGAGTTCACCGCGCGCAAGATGCGGATCGTAGGGAATCTCCATGATGTCGCGGACCCAGCCGGAAAGGTGCTCGCGCAAATGGTCGGCAACATGCGCGTCCACACCGGGAAGTTGGTGTGAGACAACAATTGTGGTATCGCCAACGATACCGCCGCCCTGCCCATCGGCCGAGTCGACGAACTGGTCGTCGAGCCATTCCAGGGTCACCCGCAGCCGATTCGCGGCATCGGCCCGCGCCGGAATGGCAAGTACCAGAGCGACATCCGAGTCATCCAGCAGGGGCCGCAGCTGCCGTCCGGCAATCGGGTTGCCGCCGTCGTAGACAGCGGTATATCCGGCGTCATAGATCGCGCGCGCGACTGTGAGATATGTGGCACGCCGACGCAGCGGCGCGGCGTCGCGCCACAGCAGTCCGATGCCCGAACTCGCCTGCGACAGACACTCCTTCAATGGCGCCGGTTCATCGTTACCGCGCCCGTACAACCACGATTGCAGGCTGATCGGATGCAGGTGCTCATCGGCCCCACGCAACGCCAGATCGCTGCCCGCCACCGTGGCGTCCACTGCCACCGCCGAAGTGCCCGTCATGCCGAGTTCACCGGCCAAGCCCAATGCCGTGGTCGTCGTTCCCGCACCACCACAGCCACCGACCACCAGAATCGAACGCTGCGTTGTTTCCGCGGATTCACTTGCACCGCCCTTACGCCGCAGACGCACCACCGGAGCCTTCGAAGGCGTGTGCCGGTCCGACGGATCACCCTCATCGGGTGTCTCATCGAGCCAGCGGCTCCAGTCGTCTCCCATCGCTATCAGCTCTCCCTATTCATCCGGCCGCGATGCTCGCAATGAGCGTGCGGCCGTCGACCACCGCCGTGGTGACGGTCTGCATGTTGTACGTGGCGGGCGCGCCGCCGGGGCGGTACTCGGTGACCTCGACCGAATACCGGTTGTCGGTAACCGTCTGGATCCGCACGCAATGCGTGGTGCCCAGCGGAATGGTGTCGATGCCGTGCTGAATCACCGTGGCCGAGGAGATATTCGAATCCGGTGCGACCACCGCCCGGACCTGCTCGGCGGAGCGTTCCACGTAGTAGGCATATTGGAACGCCATGATCGCGGCCGGTCCGGAGTCGGTGCCACCGGGTTCGGCACTGCGCACGATGCGGTCACCACGCTCGGTCGGGCAGTCGGCGATGCCATTGGATTGGACACTGCCCGCGGTGAATTGCATCGACGGCACGACCGGAGCGGCGGCGCGATCGCCGGACGAGCGCAGCAGGAACAGCGCACCCGCGGCGGCCGCGACCAACAGCAGTACGGCCACGACGAGCACCGCGATCACCCGGGCCCGACGCGCGGCCGGATGATCGCGCGCCTCTTGGCGCAGCGCGCGCGTCGCGCGTGCCGACCGTTCGCGCGGTCCGTTGTCGTGGTCGTCCTCCGGCCACGGGAACTGTACAAGTTCGCCATCACGCGGACCGAGGTACTCGTCGTCGGGGCCGGGGGCACGTCCAGCCACCCAATCCGACCAGCCACCGGTGAATTCGCTGCGATGGGAGGCCAGATCGGCGGGCACCTCGTTGCGTGTACGCATGTCGTCGGGATCCTCTTCGCGAATGTAGTGCGGATACCGGGGCGCGCCGTCCTCGTCACCGGGTTCCTGCAATCCGGCCTCGTCGTGATGCGGAGTCGCCACTCCGGTCTCCGGCTCCAGTGCGCCGTACCAGCGCGACAGCTGTTTGTACGACTTCAACATTCCCCCATTCCCGCAGCGCGAGGCACGTGCATCATCGGACCCTCTCTGCGATCAGTTCGTGGAGAACGGGTAGGTGTTGTTCAGGGTGCCGGGTACTACGGTGGGCGGAGTCGACGTCGCGCCGCCGGATGAGGCGCCATCGGCTCCTGTCCCGAACGGGAATTGTCCCGTACCGGACGAATTCGGCGTAGTCGACGCGCCGGAACTCTCTCCGAAGAATCCGGTGGTCGATTTCGTGCTGCCACCGATAGGCACAGCTCGGCTGCCGAATTCATCGGCCAGATCGTGTGCCACCGCGGCGAACCAGTCGGCGACGAATCGGGTGGGTGCGGCACCGGTGGCGGTGACCGCAACCGTGCTGTAGGCGCCGTGGCGCTGCACGGTATCCCAATACCGCACCCAGGTCGTTACATTGAGCAGTTCGCTGTTATCGGTGATGTTCTGTACAACCGCGTCGAAGGCCTGGGTGACCAGTCGGGCACCGGTCGTCGGCGGCACCAGCTGCGGAATCGCGCCCAGCAATTTCGTGCCGAACAACAAGATTCCGGAGACCGGATCGGCCAGCCCCGCGGTGGCGAGTTGGCTGATATCGGCCGAATTGATCACCGACTTGACCACCGCGACGACCGCGTTCAATCCGATCATGCCGACCTTCAGCATCGCCTGCAGTGCCGCAGGAATATTCAGCGGCGTGCGGGGATCGGCGGCATCGGCCAGGCGCTGTGAAATCGACTTCTTCGGCGAAATCGACAAATTCGCGAGTGAGTTGCCCTGAACGTCCTCGTCGACGACTGTGGTCGCGGTCTTGATGGACGTGTACGCCAGCGCCTGGGATATCGACACCAGTGACGCGATCGGATCGCCGCCACTCAGCTTGGACTGGCCCGCGATGGACGCCACCGCCTCGAGGATCGGCGCGCCCTCGGGTGCATCGCACGCGAGATCGCCTGCGGCACAGAAACTCGCGACACGCCCGGTCAGCGCGGCGAAATCGGGGGCCTTATCGCGTTCCGGTCCGATACCGCCGCCGCTCGCGGGCTCCTGCGGCAATGCCACGATCGATGCGATCCGATCCCCCGACGCGCCGGGCGCGGGGTCCGGGGTTGCCTTGCCCGGCGAACCGGGAAAGAGCGGCGCACCGGGATTGCGGGTCGGATCGGCGAACAATGCGACTGCAGCGACCTTGTCGGGCGGAATCACGCCGTGGCCCTGACCGACCTCCTGGGCGAACATCGAGGCCACATGCGCGCCTTGCGAATAGCCCACGATCGCGAAGCGGGTCTCGGTGCAGCGGGCGGCGATATCCTGGGCCATCGAGCGCAGCCGGAACAGTCCGCCGGTCACCGACTCCGCATACGACGCGGCACCACCGGCGGTCGCGCCGCCGAAGCCGGATTCGTATGGGACATAGGCACGCTCGACCAGGCCGGGATCGGCCTTCGCCAACATCGGCATGAAGACCGTGGAGAGCATGCCGGTATCGGTGGTCGGCGCGGCATCCGGTGACGATTCGCCGGTGCCCTGAATTCCCAAGGCGTACAGTGCCGGACAGGTTCCGATCGCGATACTCGTCGTCGGCCCTGCGGAATCGGACGGTTCCGCTGCGGCAGTGCCTGTGATCGCCACAGCAGCGGCGAACGCAGTCAGCATTCCCGAGATCCGTGCCGTGTAGCTCACCATAGCGATCCGCAATCAATTCGTGTTGCCGCAGCTAACCTAAACGCCATGAAACGCACTAAACCGTAACAGATTCCAACTCTTACTGCGGCTTCGACGAAAGGTTTGCGCGAACCGCCGAGCGGCGCATGGCAGTTCACGGCGTGCCATCCTGGATAACCCGACAAGTTTCCGACGCCGAAGATCACCCGCAATCCATCGGCGATCTTCGGCGATTCGAATCATCAACCTGGACTTCGCATTCCGGCGAAACCCTGATCCACGCGAGCACGCGACCGCAACAGCAAGCGGCCTACCGGCGTGCGCCGATGCCTCGGACGCCGAGTACGTCCAATGCCGGTTGACGGAGCGATCTAGGTGGCTGAGGTCACCCGGTAGACGTCGTAGACGCCCTCCACATTGCGCACCACATTCAGCAGGTGGCCGAGATGTTTCGGATCGCCCATCTCGAAGGTGAACTTGCTGATCGCGACGCGGTCACCGTGCGTGGCCACCGAGGCGGACAGGATATTCACCTTCTCGTCGGCGAGCACCTTGGTCACATCCGAGAGCAGCCGGGTGCGGTCGAGTGCCTCGATCTGAATGGCGACCAGGAAGACCGAGGAAGGCGACGGCGCCCACTCCACCTCGATGATGCGCTCGGCCTGTTCGCGCAGCGAACCGGCGTTGGTGCAGTCGGTGCGGTGCACACTGACCGCGCCGCCGCGAGTCACGAAGCCCATGATCTCGTCACCGGGGACGGGAGTGCAGCACTTGGCGAGTTTGGCCACCGTGCCCGTCGCGCCGGGGATCAGTACCCCCGCGTCACCGGTCACGCGCTGCCGGCTCGGCGTCGTCGACGGGGTAGAACGCTCGGCGAGCTCGTTCTCTACATCACCGATGCCACCGAGCTGCGCCATCAACCGCTGCACAACATGGTGCGCGGACACCTGATGCTCGCCGACAGCGGTGTAGAGCGTGGAGATATCGGTGTAGTGCAGCTCGTGCGCGACGGCGGTCATCGCGTCCACGCTCATCAGCCGCTGCAGCGGCAGCCCGACGCGGCGGACCTCCTTGGAGATCTGCTCCTTACCACTTTCCAGTGCCTCTTCGCGGCGTTCCTTGGCGAACCATTGCCGGATCTTGGCCTTGGCGCGCGGAGAGACCACGAAGTTCTGCCAGTCGCGACTGGGTCCGGCGTTCTGCGCCTTCGAGGTGAATACCTCGACGACCTCACCATTTTCGAGCTGACGTTCCAGTGCGACCAGCCGGCCGTTGACCCGCGCGCCGATGCAGCGGTGCCCGACCTCGGTGTGCACGGCGTACGCGAAATCGACCGGAGTCGACTTCTGCGGCAACGTGATCACATCACCCTTCGGGGTGAACACGAAAATCTCCGGTGACTTCAGGTCGAAACGCAACGACTCCAGGAATTCGGCCGGGTCGGCCGCCTCCCGCTGCCAGTCGAGCAGCTGACGCATCCACGCCATATCGTCGACTTCGGTGGAATCGTTGGAATGTTTGCCGCGGGTCTCCTTGTAGCGCCAGTGCGCGGCGATGCCGAATTCGGCGGTGCGGTGCATGTCCTGGGTGCGGATCTGCACCTCCAGCGGCTTACCGTCGGGCCCGACGACCGTGGTGTGCAGCGACTGGTAGACACCGTAGCGCGGCTGGGCGATGTAGTCCTTGAACCGGCCCGCCATCGGCTGCCACAGCGAATGCACCACACCGACCGCCGCGTAGCAGTCGCGCAACTCGTCGCACAGGATGCGGATGCCGACCAGGTCGTGGATATCGTCGAAGTCCTTACCCTTGACGATCATCTTCTGATAGATCGACCAATAGTGCTTCGGGCGACCCTCGACGATCGCGTTGATCCGCGACGCCGCAAGCGTATTCACGATCTCCGCGCGCACCCGCGCCAGATACGTATCGCGCGATGGCGCGCGGTCTGCGACCAGGCGCACGATCTCGTCGTACTTCTTCGGGTGCAGGATCGCGAACGCGAGGTCCTCGAGCTCCCATTTGACCGTGGCCATACCGAGGCGATGCGCCAGCGGCGCGATCACCTCGAGGGTTTCCTTGGCCTTCTTCGCCTGCTTCTCCGGCGGCAGGAAGCGCATGGTGCGCATGTTGTGCAGGCGGTCGGCCACCTTGATCACCAGCACACGCGGGTCGCGCGCCATGGCGATGATCATCTTGCGGATGGTCTCGGCCTCCGCGGCGGCACCCAGGTTGACCTTGTCGAGTTTGGTGACGCCGTCGACCAGATGCGCGACCTCGGCGCCGAAGTCCTGGGTCAGCTGTTCGAGCGAATAGCCGGTGTCCTCCACGGTGTCGTGCAGCAGCGCCGCGACCAGTGTGGTGGTGTCCATGCCGAGTTCGGCGAGGATATTGGCCACCGCGAGCGGGTGGGTGATGTAGGGGTCACCGGACTTGCGGAACTGGTGGGCGTGGCGCTCGTCGGCGACGTCGAAGGCACGCTGCAGCAGCGTGAGATTCGCCTTCGGATACAGCTCGCGGTGCACGCTGGCGAGCGGTTCGAGCACCGGTTTGACCGCAGCGATACCGCGCTGGCCGGTCATGCGCCGGGCCAGGCGGGCGCGCACCCGTCGCGAGGCGGAGGTCGGTACCGCGGCCGCGGTACCTGGCTGACGCACCGGTGTCCTATTGCCGCTCACCTGCGGTTTTGGCGTCGTCACATCCGGGGTGGTCGCACCGTTTGTCTGCGGGGCGCCTGCCGATTGCTCGACATTCGCCTCGCCCAGATGCTGAGTCATGCCACCGCCTCTCCACGCCGCGATCGGACCACAGTAGCCGACCGCTGCAACCGCCCAGACCACAACTTTAGTCCGAGCGCAGGTCACCTGCCCGATGCGAGGTTGCCGAGTCGGAAATGCCCCGGTTGTGTCGGTGAATTACCGCGGCCGGACCACCGGTGGCGATAACGAACGGAGCGCGCGAAACGCGCCTTATCGGCTGGTGAAGGGTTCAACGGGCTGACGGATGCGGGATTGCCCGTCGAAGTCCGGGTCGAGCGGAGCGTGGAAGATATCCAGCACGGTCGGGGTGATATCGACCAGGGAGAAACTGGAACTGGTCGCGCCCGCTAGGAAGCTCGGGCCGCGGGCGATGACGAAACTGCCTGTCTCGTCCGGGGTTTGACCGCCGTGGCCGCCCTTGGGGCGGTGGCCATGGTCGGTGGTGACCAGGATGGTCCAGCGTTCGGCGGGGTGGGCGCGGGCGCGAGCGTCCACGGCCGCGACTATGCGGCCGACGAGGGCGTCGATGCGGATAATGGCGTCGCAGTATTCACCGGACGCGCCGCCGTGCTGGTGACCGGCGCGGTCGACCTGGTCGAGATGGGTGAAGAGGAAGTCGGGGGCGTATTTGGTGATGGCGGTGACGACGCTGTCGGCCGTGGCGGCGTCGGTGGCGCTTTCGTTGTCGTCACCGGGGACGAGCGGGGTAGAGATGACGACGTCGGCGCGCGGATCACCGCTGGCCGTCATGGTGGCGATCTGATCCCAGGTCGCGATGGACTGGGTTTTAAGGGCCGGATCGTGGCGCTCGAGCCGGGTGAAGATCGTCGGATATCTCGCGAACGGGGTGGCGTCGAAGTTGTTGTCGGTTATGCCGTGTTTGCTGCCCCAGACGCCGGTGAGAGTGGTGGCCCAGGACGGGCCGGAGATGGTGATGTGCGGGGCGATGGAGGTGCGGCCGAGGGTGCCTTCGGCGCTGAGCCGCAACAGGTTCGGCGCCCGCACCTCCTCGACTTTGCGATACATTGTGCCGTCGAGCCCGATGAGGACGACCTTGTCGGCTTGGGTGGCGGCCCGCGCGTGGCCGGCGGCGAGGACGGTCGAAGCGGCCACGACGGCAACCGCGCCGGAGAACAGTTGCCTGCGTGCGAGGAACGTGGTGGCTACGGTTCGCGCACTCATATCTCGAACGATCCGGTACGGCAGTACTTTTTGGGTAGCGCACCGAGCGAGTGTTCACAGACGTTTCATCGGTATCGCCGTCACCGGTCGCCTTGCTGAACAACCACTGAACTAGCAATAGCCGATAGCTATTCATAATGCTCACGGGCGCGTAGCGGTGAGGTGAACAGAAACCCGTTGACACGCCGTTCAGGGTGTGGGCGGCTGACCGCCATGCCCCGCCGTACCCCTTCTGATCGCCGCTGTATCGCCCTGATGCATTTCGCACCGGTCATCGGCACGCTGGTGGGTAAGCCGCCGGAGATCTATCCAGGACTGGGCCGTCACGACTTGGGTGCGGCCGCGGATGGGGCGCCCGGTGCGGGCGTTTCACAACCATGCGCACGGAGGCACGGAATTCGGACGTACCGCGGGCGTGGTGCCGGTGCGGAATGTGTCGTATCCAGGGCTCGGACGCACGTATGCGGTTTACGAGGTATAGAGCATCGAGCGTCGCGCTACGGACCTCACGGTACGTTCTCCGCATGACGATCGCGCGGTCACTGCTGCTGTTCGCCCTTGCCGCACTCGCCGAAATCGGCGGCGCCTGGCTGGTCTGGCAGGGCTGGCGAGAACATCGCGGGCTGCTCTGGATCGCGGCGGGCGTAGTCGCACTCGGCGCCTACGGCTTCGTCGCCACCTTCCAACCCGACCCGAACTTCGGCCGCATCCTGGCCGCCTACGGTGGCGTCTTCGTGGCGGGCTCCCTCGCCTGGGGCATGATCGTCGACAAATTCCACCCCGACCGCTGGGATTACCTCGGCGCCACCCTCTGCCTGCTCGGCGTAGCCGTCATCATGTACGCTCCACGCGACTGAACAGCGGAAAGCATTGGCGCGGTACGCTATTCGTCAGGGAGCGAAGGCCCAGACAGCGGCGGGGCGGCCGGTGGCTTTGACGCGGCGGCGTTCGGTGGTCCGTTCCAGGCCGGGGATGGCCGCCAGGGTGCGGTTCAGGTTCGCCGGGTCGGGGCGGGCGCCGAGGACGGAGGAGCTGAGTTCCACCGCGCGGGTCGCCGGGAATTCGTCGCCGGTCAGCGCTCTGGTGAAGGCCATATCCTTCCAGAGCAAACGGGCCAGCAGCCCACGCGCGGCAGCGACGATTCGATTGTGATCGAAGGCCAATTGAGGCACCGCATCGAACGAAACCCATTGTGCGGCCCCTTCGTGCGGCCCGACCACCGCCCACATGGCAATGGACAGCGTCGGCCCACGCGGGTCACGATTCGGTTCGTCGAAGGTCACCAACTGCCCGACCGCCCCGATCGCCGCCTCCGGCACGCCCAACTTGGCGTGCACCGCTCGCCGCGCCGCCGCGGCCAACCGCTCCCCCCGCCCGAGCAGCACCCCCGGTAGCGCCAACTGCCCGGTAAAAGGCTCCAACTCCCGTGGTGCGATACCCATGCTCACCCCGGCATCGTCGGCCCAGAACCGCAATGCCAGCACATCAACCGAAACCACGGATTGCTCCACGCCACCCGATCCTGCCGCACCCCGGTCGGCTCACGCCGACTGACGCGCCGTCGAGCCACCATCTCCCATTGCGCAACCTGCCAGTGGCAGCGACATCCCGGGCCGGGGTGCGGGCCGTTGGCGGTCAGCACTATCGGGGCACCGAGTTGGTGCGGCCACAGCACCGGGTCGACTGGCACGGCGGTCAGGATCGGGTCCGCGGTGAGGTCCCGTTGCTGGTCGAGGTCTTGCCAGCGGTCTGGCTACCGGCTACTGACCTCCTCTGCCACAGCTGGACCAGGGATTTCCGGCCCTCGAGCTGTATCCGGCAGTCACGGTTCTTGATTGGCGCTGCACAGACCGGGTAACGGGCCAGCCAGGCACGATATCTGGTCGCGAAGCGACGATCGGCTCAGCAGGCCGACACCAGAGCCGCGCCAGCGACCATTTCGAGAATGCAGTAGAACCAGTTGGGATAGAAGGCGATTCGGTCATCGAGTACCGCGGATATGATGCGACCGAACGCCATTCCACCGAGTGCGATACCGATGGTGACCATGATTCCGGTGCGCAGGGCTCCGTCGTGGGTCGCCGCGACCGCCAGCATCGCCGCCATCGCGAGACCGAATCCGCCATAGACGGCACGGATCTCGTAGCGTGCCACGGTGTGCTCGAGGCGAATGCCGAAGGGGCGGATCAGCGCGGCGGGGGCCGCCAGGGCATATATCCCCATCCCGAGGAAGAACACGCCGACAACGGTATCGACCACAATAGCCAAGGGAACCTCCTGTTGATTCAGAAGGCCAGCTTGCTCGGCCTGAGCGTGCACCCGCTTCCACAAACGTGCGGTCAGTCCCTGTTGTAGCGCAGCGAGCGCCGGGCTACTGCTGGACGAGTCGACGACAGCCGTCCCGCCCGCCGGGCAGACCCACCGCATCGAGCCAGCGTTCGAGTTGGCCGAGCTGCCAGAGATCATCGATCTCCACCAGTACCGCGAGGAACGACAACTGGGCGACGGACAGTTCCGATCCAATACCGTTCGGATCGGGAAAGGCCCTGCACAGGAAGGAAATACAGTCATCGTGCACGGTGCTCGGATTCGCGGCCCATGCCGCTTCGATCGCGGCGGGCAGCAGCGTCTCGAAATCGTCGACGCGGCTGACGAGTTCGCGGATGACATCGTGGCGCAGCCAGCCGTCCTGTCCAGGCAGGTGGCGATCGAACCACCGGTCGATGACCGCCGGATGCTCCAGCGCGGCCAGCAGCTCATCGGTCGCGCACTGCTCGGCGGCGAATGCGGGCGCGAGCGCGGCACAGGTGCGCACGCCGGGATGGGCATCGGCCAGCAGTTGCTCCGGACGGCCGCCATTGAGCCCGGATATCCGTGCGGCAGTGGCTCGTTCGACCGGATCCGACATGGTCGACGCGATCTCGTCCAGCCGCCGCAGCAGCGCGACCCGCTTCTCGGCATAGGCCGGATGCGCGGTGAGTTCGATCAGCGCCCGCAGCGCGGCCATGCGCACCGTCACATCCGGATCGTCGACCAGGGGCTCGACCACATCGATCACCCCGGGAATGACGGCGCGACACGCGATCTCGTCCCTGGCGCGCATCGCGGCGCGGAATACATGGTCATCGATGGCGGCGAGCAAGCCCGGTGGGGTCGGAACATGTTCCACCAAAAGGGCATTCGCCGGATCGGGCCCCAACTCGAGTAGCCCGGCACGCCGATTCGCCTTGACGCGCTGCAGATCCTCCTCGGTGCGGCCGGACGGATAGGCCTCGGCATAAAGTTGCTCATCGGAGATTCCCGAACAACACCCCTGGGCGAAGACCTCGAAGTAGTCCAGTAGCGCGACACGCAACGGTCGCGGGCCCGGCTCCCACGGCAGGATGTCCGCTACCTTCATCTCGGTATGTGGACGCGCCAGCAATTCGGCCACGATCGCGACGAATGGCGCGGTCGCGGAATACACACTGCCCTGATGCAGTAGCGCGGCATCGAGATAGCCGACCGCGTCGACACAGGCCTCGGCATCGCCGTCGATCAGCGCCCGCAGGTGCGCCGGAGCATCCACCGCCGGGCCGTAAGCATGTTCCAGCTCGGCCCAATCGATATCGGCTATCGCCCGTAACACCGGATCCATCGGATTGATGATGCTGCAGCCGAGCACGTCGATCAACTCGAGCGAAACACTTGCGTTACCGGGCAGACCTACGGCGCCGGTTCCAGATGATCACCGATCAGCATGGTTCCCGGCCCACGCTGCGCACCGGGACCGTGCCGCCAGTACACATTGTCGGCAGTGAGCGGCGCGCCGCAGTCACGGCAGACCACCACCCCGGACGTCGGATGTCCGCAATCGCGGTGTACGACCAGCGCGGGCGGACCCGCCGGCCCGGCGAGCCATTTATCGCCCCATGAGATGAGCATGGTGAGCACCGGATACAGATCGCGCCCCTGCTCGGTGAGCACATATTCATGGCGCGTCGGATTCGTCTGATATGCCCTGGCCTCGACGATCCCGTACTGCCGCAACGCCTCCAGGCGCGCGGTCAGCACATTCGAGGCGATGCCCAGATCGCGGCGGATGTCCTCGAACCGGTTCACCCCGACGAAAAGGTCGCGCAGGATCAGCGGTGTCCACCGCTCCCCGACCACGTCGAGCGTTCGCGCGATCGAGCACACAATGTCGGACATGGCAGCTTTGGGCACCCGCCCATGATAGTCCATTGCTTTTTGCAAGTGACTCGGATAGGTTGCGAAGCATCGAGAAGATCGAGCACGAGGAGTGATGGAGACAATGCCGGATGCTGTGACGCGGTTTCGTGAGGCGACGGAGGCCAGCGATTTCGATGCGCTGATGACGACCCTCGCACCCGATGCCGCGCTGACCTCGCCGCTCTCCGGCAGGTTGGTCTTCCGCGGTCACGACGATCTGCGCATCCTGCTGACCGCGGCGTACGGCAGCCTCGGTCAGCTGCGCTGGACCGAGCAGATCGGCGACGGCGCGCGCCGAGTTCTGCTCGCCGCGGCCGCCGTCGGACCGTTCCGGATGACCGAGGCCATGATCCTCGAATTGGCCGACGACGGCCGCATTCGCCGACTCGAACCGCACCTGCGGCCCTGGCTCCCACTGACCCTGCTTGCGGTGCGGCTGGGACCGCGCCTACTTCGTCATCCGGGCCTCATGCGCCGCGCGCTATCACGCGTCGACCAGCCCGTCGCCGGTTAGTTCGAGACGTCTGGTCACCCCGATATCGTCGAGGAAACGAGGGTCGTGGCTGACGACGATCAGTGCGCCCTCGCAGTTGGCCAGGGCCTGGGTGAGATGGTCGAGGCTGGGCAGGTCGAGATTATTGGTGGGCTCGTCGAGTAGGAGCAGCCTCGGGGCCGGATCGGCGAGCAGGAGCATGGCGAGAGCCGCGCGCAGGCGTTCACCGCCGGACAGGGCCGACGCCGCGACGTCGGCGTCGGTGCCGCGGAACAGGAAGCGGGCCAATTGGGCTCGGATCTGTTCGGCAGCGGCGTGCGGTGCGGTCGCGGCGACATTGTCGAAGACTGTGCGCTGCTCGTCGAAGATGTCCAGGCGCTGCGGCAGCATCCGCCACGGCACCTGCGGCGGTTCGGCGGCAATGCGTTGCAGCAGTGTGGTTTTGCCAGCGCCGTTGCGGCCGGTCAGTGCGATCCGCTCCGGACCCGAGACCCGCAATGTCACCGTCGGACCGCAAGCCAGTTCCACCTCCTCGAGATCGATGACGCCCTGGCCCGGATACAGCCGCGTGTCCGGCAGGTCGATCCGGATCTGCCGGTCGTCGCGCAACAGATCCTCGGCCTGCTGCAGCTGTTCCTTCGCAGTGTCCAGCTTTTCGATGTGGTTATTGCGCAGCTTGCCCGCCGACACCTGCGCGGCCCGCTTGCGTTCGCCCATGACGATCTTCGGCTCGCGTTTGTTCTCGAACATCTTCTGCCCGTAGCGCGCTCGGCGATCGAGTTTGATCCGGGTCTCGACCAGTTCGCGTGCCTGTTTGCGAACATCACTGCGCGCGTCCCGGATCGCGGCGCGCGCCACCTCCTGTTCCACGTGGATGATCCGCTCGTATTCACTGAAATTGCCGCCGAACAAACGCAATTCACCCTGACGCAGTTCGGCGATGGTGGACATGCGCTCCAGCAGCTCGCGGTCGTGGCTGACCGTGAGAACGGCGCCCGAGAATTGGGCGAGGACCTCGTAGAGGCGTTGGCGGGCAACGTGATCCAGGTTGTTGGTCGGCTCGTCGAGCAGCAGCACGTCCGGTTCGCGCAGCAGCTCGGCCACCAGGCCGAGCAGCACCGTCTCGCCGCCGGAGAGGGTTTCGAGGCGACGGTCCAGCCGTTCGGTCGAGTCGGCGAGGTAGTGCAGCCCGAGTCGACCGAGCAGCGCGATGGCACCCTCCTCGACGTCCCACCGCGTGCCGACGAGATCGAAGTCGGACTCGTCGCCGAGGCCGGATTCAATGCGGTGCAATGCTTTTCGCGTTTCCGCGATGCCCAGCACGGCATCGACGCGCTGACCGTCGCCAAGGCCGAGGTCCTGACGCAGATATCCCAGCCGCCCGGTGACCGTGATCGAACCGCGCGCCGGTGTCAGCTCACCGGCGATCAGCCGCAGCAGGGTGGACTTGCCCGCGCCGTTGCCGCCGACCAGGCCGAGATGGCCGGGTCCGAGCACCGCGTCCAGACCGTCGAAGACGGGGGTGCCATCGGGCCAGGAGAAAGTGAGATCGGAAAGAGACAGATTGGTCATGTGAACCCCAGAGGTTGCGCGGGAACGCGGCGCACAGGATGCGGGCCGCCCGAGTGGCTACCTCATGAGAGCAACTACATGACTCCGATCAACGGGGATAAGACCTGTCCAGATTAAACACATCCGCGGATGCTGCGCCACTGATATTTCGATCACACGCTCTGTCCGCAACGCCGCGGCGGCTCCTACCTCTGGGTGACAGCGCCACGCCGGCGGCGCATCGAGACAGCGGCGACACCATCATGGGCAAGGTCATCATGGCGGCCACCATGTCGCTGGACGGCCTTATCGCCACGCTACCGACCAGATCGGCCGCTATTCGACTGGCACGGCAACGGCGATATCGAGATCGCGCCCGGCGATCCGGAACGCCTGTTCCAGGTAACCGCGGCCGCGCGAAATACCTCACCGAATCGTGGCCCGCATAGGCGCCTGTGTCATCTGTCGCCCGCCTGTTCGACCTCACCAACGACTGGAACGGCCCACCCGGCGCCGGCCACACGGTCTTCGTGGGAACCCACACGCCACCCACCGACTGGCCTTTCCGCGCGCGCCCTTCACCTTCGTCACCGACGGCATCGCGAGCGCCGTGGCTCGAGCGATAGCTTCGCCGACCATCGTGACGTATCGATCACCGCCGGCGAACTCGGCGCCGAACCAGCAAACCGCAGACGGGTGACCTAGATTCGCACCACCGCGGTCAACGGGTAATCGCCTTGGCGGTCCCGTCCGTTGAGGAATCCCAACTCCAGAACGACTGCGGCTGCGACGATTTCGGCTCCGGCAGCCTGGAACAGGTCCGCGGCGGCGGCCAACGTACCACCCGTCGCCAACACATCGTCGAGCAGCAGAATGCGCCGCCCCTTCAGCTCGACACCGTCGGCCGGAATCTCGAGCGATGCGACGCCGTACTCGAGGCTGTACTCCCGCGAGATGACCGGCGGTGGCAACTTCCCGGCCTTGCGCACCGCCATGACACCGGTTCCCAGTGTCGCGGCAACGCCGGCCCCGATGATGAATCCGCGAGCGTCGACACCCGCGACCAGGTCGGCATCGGGCGCGCACGCCGCGAGGCAATCGATAACGGCCCGGAAACCCTCCGGATCGGCAAAGACCGGCGTGAGATCGGCGAAGCGAATGCCAGGAGACGGGAAATCATCACGCCAGCGGGTCAGGCGCTCGACCATTTCGGCCGCCTGACCTGTCCGCTCGGCTAGAGCGTCCTCCGATTCCACCGCCGCATGCTTGCTCATCGACACCTCTCCATGTTTACTCACCCACCAGCACCTGTCACCGCTTCAACACCCAGCGGTCCATATTCCAGCCGGTGCCCGCCTGGGTGGGTCCGGCTATGCCGTTCTGCATACCGTTCCCGAACGCGATGGTGCGGGGTGTGACGAACAACGGAATGCTCGGCATCTCCGCCCACAGCAGGTTCTCGGCTTCGGTGCGCAGATTCAGCGTTGTGGTCGAGTTGTCATCGCCCGCAAGCTGATCGGTGATCGAATCGTAGCGGCCATTACCGAAATGACCGAAATTGAGCCCGCTACCGGTGCGCAACGCGCTGGTAGCGGCCACTCCGGTCTGGGATCCGGCCGGACCCGGCGCCGATGCCGTGCTGCCCAGGACGGCGTCGACTTTGCCCTCGGTGAGCTGGGAGGGCGTGAAATCGGCGGATCCGGCATCCACCACATTGATACCGGCCGGTTTGCATGCGTCCGCGATCATCTGCACGGTCTGCGTGCGCCGATCGTCCGGCTGCACATATCCGATCCGAATGATCGGCTTCGCCGCACCGGCGGCCGCGGCCGCCGCGGTCGCATCACCGCCCCGATACTTGCCGGACGCGCCGATCACGTTCGAGTAGTACAGCGAATCCTGCTGTGTGATACGAGAATTCAGCACCGCGGTGCCGAGTCCGGTCTTCGGTGCGTCCTTGGCCTTGCCGAGCTTTTCGAACAAGTCCTGTCGCGGCACACAGAAGGCGAAGCCGCGCCGCGCGTCCGCCGAAGCGAAGACGCCCGAGGTACCCAGGACCAACTGCTCGGCACCGCGCCCCGGCACAGTTCGCACCGAAAACCCGCCCAGATTGATGTCTTTCACCGATCCGGCGCCGATATCGATGACCCCGACCGCATTGTCGCCGACCTTCGCCTTCAGATCGGCGGTCTTCGGATACACCACGATCCGCCCGGTCTCGGGCTTATTGCCCCACCAGCGTTCGTTGGCGACCAGCACCAGACCGTCCTCGGCGGAATAGGAATCGATCCGATACGGCCCCGACGACGGGAACCGCGAAAGATCCACCTTGTCCGCGCCGATCGTCCACCCGGTGTTCCAGAAGTCGGCGATCCGCTGCAGCGCGGCCTGATCACCGGACTGCACGGCCGTCACCACATTCGGCACATTCGCCACCCGTGCCGCCACATGCGCGGGCATCAACTCACCCGCGGTGAACAGGTTGCGCCAGGGCAGGTAGTGGTGGTCGGCACGGAACACGACGGTGGCGTCCTTGGATCCTGGCTGACAGTCCACCCGCTCGATATCGGCGTATCCAGCGGTGCTCGCGGCATCGAACAGCGGAACCTGGCCGCGGTCGCCTGGTTTGGTGTAGCGGCCGCTGCGCGCGGCCCAGGCGAGCACCAGATCGTCGCATGACGTCGGCACCCCGTCGGAGTACACCCCGTCCGCATTGAGCCGGTACTGCACCGTCTGCGCCTCACCCGGCACCTCTTTCGCGGTGCCGACATCGGTGTCCGCTACCTGCTGACCGTCCGGTCCGGTGTAGAAGAACCCGGTCAGCACCCGCGCGAACACCGCATCCGAGCCGCTGCTCGCACCGAGCGTGGTACCGCCGTTGTAGCTGGCGATCACCGCGTCGACGGCATAGCCGATGGATGGCACCTGGTTCTGGCTGGAGCACCCGACCACCACCGTGGCAGCCACGGTACCCGCAGCCACTGCTCCGATCAGACGTGCCGCTAGCGACTGCTTCATATATGCAAACCCCTGCCGTCAGCTGTCAGTGCCTGCGCTTGTTCCGCTTTCCGCTCGGCCGGGCGCCCGGACGCGGAGCCTGTCCCAGTTCTTGCGCGAAGCCCGGCTCCTGCACGGGACGCGCACCCGGCTCCCGGCCGGTCGCCGCGAACGCGCGCCGCTCCGCCTCGTCGCCAGCACGCGCCGACGCTAGTCCGGCCCGCTTGTTGAGCACCTTCTTGGTGTGCGCCGCGACCGGACCCCACCGCTCCTTGATCGACACCAGCAGCGGCACCGCGAAGAAAATCGACGAATACGCGCCGACGATCATGCCGACCAGCTGCACCAGCGCCAGATCCTTCAGCGTGCCGACGCCGAGCAGCCACACCGCGATCACCAGCATGCCGACAATCGGCAGGATACCGATGACCGTGGTGTTGATCGAACGCATCAAGGTTTGGTTCGCCGCGAGATTCGCCTGTTCGGCATAGGTGCGCCGGCTCGTATTGACCACACCGCGGGTGTTCTCCTCGACCTTGTCGAAGACGACGACATTGTCGTAAAGCACGTAACCGAGGATGGTCAACAGACCGATCACCGCGGCGGGTGTCACCTCGAAGCCGACCAGCGAGTAGATGCCCGCCGTGATGATCATGTTGAAGAACAGCGACGCGATCGCCGCGATCGACATATCGCGTTCGAAGCGGATCGCGATATAGACCATGGTGAGCGCGATGAATACGATCAGCGCGATCACCGCCTTCTTGGTGATCTGGCTACCCCAGGTCTCGCTGATCTCGGTGATGCTGATCGCATTGCGCGAGACGTTGCCGTCCTTATCCTTCGGTTGGAAGGCGTTGAACAGCGCGGTCTGCACCGCGTCGGTTTGGGCGGCACTCAGCGTGTCCGAACGGACCTGGATGGTCTCCGCCGAACCGGATCCGACCTTCTGCACCGTCACCGGGGCGTGGCCGATGGTCTGGGAGTAGATGTCCTCGACCTTCTGCGTGGTGGCCGTCCCCGCCGCGGGCAACTGGATGCGCGATCCGCCCGCGAAGTCGATGCCCAGGGTGAATCCGCGTATTCCGATGCTCAGCAACGAGATCAATACAAAAGCCGCGGTCAACGCGTAGTAGAAACGCCGCCGGCTGACGATCTTGAATCCGCCGGTACCGGTGTATAGACGCTCGAAGACGCTGTGCTTGGGCGCCTCGTAATCGTTCACCTCGTCGGTGAAGGGCTCCAGGGTCGAGTTCGTCATCGTGCCGTCTCCTTAACCAGCGCCTCGCCGGCCCTACGCTCCCTGGCCACTACTTGAATCGCACCGAGCCCGTTGACCGACGGTTTCGCCCAGAACGACGAGCGCGAGGCCAGCATCATCAGTGGCGCGGTCACCAGGTAGAGCACGATCACGTCGAGGACGGTGGTGATGCCGAGGGTGAACGCGAAGCCCTTCACCTGACCGGCGGCCAGGATGTAGAGCACCACCGAGGCGATGAGGCTGACGGTCTTGCCCGAGAGGTTGGTGCGCTGGGCGCGCTGCCAACCGCGCGGCACCGCCGAACGGAAGCTGCGACCCTCGCGCATTTCATCCTTGATGCGTTCGAAGAACACCACGAAGGAGTCGGCGGTCAGACCGATACCGATGATCAGACCGGCGATACCGGCCAGGTCGAGCGTGAATCCGATCCACCGGCCGAGCAGCACGATGATGCCGTATACCGCCACACCGGAGGCGATCAGCGAGAATCCGGCGAGGAAGCCGAGCATCCGGTAGTAGAGCAGGCAGTACAGCAGCACCACCGCGAGACCGATCGCACCCGCGAGCAGACCTGCGCGCAGCGAGGACAGACCCAGCGTCGCCGAGACTGTCTCGGCCTCGGAGGTCTGGAACGACAGCGGCAGCGAACCGTACTTCAAGGTGTTCGCGAGTTCCTTGGCGCTGGCCGCGGTGAAACTACCCGAGATGGTGGTGCGACCGCCCTGCTGCGGACCCGACTGCACGACCGGCGCGCTGACCACCTTCGAGTCGAGCACGAATGCGACCCGCTTGTTGATGTACTCACCGGTCAGCGAGGCCCACTCATCGCTACCGCCGGATTTGAATTCGAGGTTCACCTCGTGGCGCGCCTGCTGCTGGTTGAGTCCGGAGGTGGCGTTCTTGATCTCCTGGCCGTCGATGCGGCTCTTGTCCAGCAGGAAGATTTCCTTACCGTCGGTGGAGCAGGTGACCAGCGGCAGATTCGGATCGTCGTTACCGGTGAGCGGGTCGGACTTATTGCAGTCCAGCGCGGCCATTGCGGCCTGCTGCACCGTCTGATCGGTGCTCTGCCTGGTCGCCTTGGCGTCCGCGATCTCCTTCTTCGCCTGTTCTTGCGGCGTCAGCCCGCCGGGCGGGGTCGGCGGCGGGGTCGGGGCCTGCGCGGGGAAGACGCGCGGCTGCGGGGCCGACTCCAGCGCGGGTGCGGACTCGGTGGTCGGCGCCGCCTCGGTGGCGGGCGCGGGCTGGGTCGGCACGGTGCCGTCCGGATTGAGCTGGACGGTGTCCGGAACCGTGCCCGACGGCGCCATCCCCTCGGTACCCGACGTTTGCGCCGACGCCTTACCGCCGACGGCGGGCACCGCCGACAGCACCGGACGGATGTAGAGCTTGGCGGTCGTCGCCAGCGCCTTGGCCTGGCCACCGTCGTCACCCGGCACCGTGATCACCAGGTTGTCGCCGTCGATGACGACCTCGGAACCCGAGACACCAAGGCCGTTGACCCGGTTCTCGATGATTGTCTGCGCCCGGCGCAGGCTGTCCTGGCTGGGTTTGCTGCCGTCGGGGGTGCGGGCGGTCAATGTGACACGGGTGCCACCCTGCAGGTCGATGCCGAGCTTGGGGGTCGAGGAATGGTCACCGGCGAAGAACACCAGCGCGTAGATCACGGCCAGCAGCACGGCGTAGACGCCGAGCAACCGGAGCGGATGCGCCGATCCCTGGGAAGGTGGCACAGTTGGTCATCTCCTAGGCGGAAGTCGAGGATGGAACAGGCTGGGCGCGACCGGGCACCCGGACGGATAGTCCGCGGCGAACTGCGCACACGGGCCGGCCCTTTCGAGCAGCCTGCAAGCAATCGCTACGGTAGCCAGTGGAACCGGTCAGTCCTTGGTCAGCCGGGTTTCGGTCTGCTCCGCGGACTCCTCGACGGGACCGGCCTCGGCCTCGTCGGTCACGGTCTCATCCGTGGTCTCGTCCTCGGTGCGCACATCACGGATGGCCTGCCGCAACCAGGTGGTGATGACATCCTCGGCGATCTCGAGATCGACCGTGGTGTCGTCGAGATCGACCACGGTGCCGTACAGACCCGACGTGGTGGTGACCTGATCGCCGACCTTCAGGCTGTCCTGCATGACCGTGACCTTCTCGGCCTCGCGCTTCTGGCGACGTACACCGAGGAACATGGGCACGAGCAGGGCTACCAGTAGGAGCGGAAACAGAAGTTCCATCGTCGAAGTCAGTCCCTAGTCTGTGGGTGGTAATGGGCTATTACCCCAACAGTCTGCCAGCTCATGTCGGCACCACCACACCGGCACACCCTTGACGTACCGGAATGCCGATCTCCGGCGATGCAGGACAGCACGCGCCCGGCGACCGAGCGACGGTTGGCGGGCGCGCAACGCCGGCGCCCTAGGCGATCTTGCCGTACGTATAGTCGTCGAGCGGGAAGCTGACCGCCTCGCGGTGAGCATTGACCGTGCTGGTGGGGCGTAGTAGCGCGGCCTCGCCGTGCTGGTTGAAGTAGTAGCTGCGCGCGGTCGCGCAGTCGCCGCCGTAGAACACCGAGGAACCCAACTTCTCGGTGACACGGTCCAGGAACCGGGTATTGGCCTGCTCGGTCACCTCGAAGGTGGTCTCGCCGCGCCGGAACATTTCACCGAGCAGCCTGCCCATATGTTTCATCTGGGCCTCGATGGTGGTGAAGTAGGACAGGCCGCTGTAGGAGTACGGGCTGTTGAGGCTGAAGAAGTTCGGGAACTTCGGCACGGTGATGCCCTCGTAGGCCTGGAAACGATTGTCACGCCAGAACTTTCCGAGATCGACGCCGTCGCGGCCGACGATCTCGATGGCCGGGAAGTTCACATCCCATAGGTTGAAGCCGGTGGCCAGGATCAGGGTATCGATCTCGGTCTTGTGCCCGTCGGCGGTGACGATGCCATCGGCCTCGATGTGATCGATCGAATTGGTCTCCAACCGGACATTCGGCTGGTTGAACGTCTTGAAGTACTGGTTGGAGAAGGTGGGACGTTTGCAGCCGAAGTCGTAGTGCGGGGTGAGCTGCTTGCGAATCTGCTTATCGCGCACCTGCGCCCGCAGATGCGCCTTGGCGAGGATGCCCGCGGCCATATTCAGTGGCTTGGCCTGATTGAAGTGCAGTACGCCGATCACCATGAGCGCCTCCAGCAGACTGGTGTTGACCAGCCGCGCGGCCTTCTGGGTCCCGGGCACCCGCGCGAACAGCTGCTGCACCGGCCCGGGAATCTCGGCGTCGATCTTCGGCACCACCCAGATCGGGGTGCGCTGGAAGACGGTGAGTTCCTTGGTCTTCTTGGCGGCCTCGGGTACCAGCTGCACGGCAGTGGCGCCGGTGCCGATGATGGCGGCCCTGCGACCGGTCAGGTCGAAATCGTCCTCCCACGCGGTGGTGTGGATGATCTTGCCCGCGAAGGAATCAATGCCGGGAAACGGCGGCGTGTAGGGCTGGGACAGGAACCCGGTGGCGGTGAGCAGGTAACGGCCGGTGAGGGTTTCACCGCCGGCGACGGAGACGACCCAGTGCTGGTGCTCTTCGTCCCAGCGGGCGCCGTCCACCACGGTGCCGAAACGCATCCGGCGGCGCAGGCCGTACTTGTCGGCGACATGGGCGGCGTACTTCTTGAGTTCCTTGCCCGGTGCGAACAGGCGCGTCCAAAACGGGTTGGGCTCGAAGGAGTACGAGTAGGTCACCGAGGCGATATCGACCGCGAGACCCGGGTAATGATTGACATGCCAGGTGCCGCCGAGGTCGTCCTCGCGCTCCAGAATGACGAAATTGCTCAGACCCAGCCGGTCGAGCTCGATGCCCGCGCCCATGCCGCCGAATCCCGCACCGACCACGACCGCGTCGTATCGAGGCGCCACGTCGAACCTCCCGCTTAAAACATTCCATCGGGAATGTAGGAACCGTCCCGCACGGAATGACACATCATTCCGTTTGTGAACACCGTATCATCGGAGACGTGACGAAGCCATCCACGCGTGCGCCCCGCCCAGCGGCCGGAAATGTGATCCAGCGACGCAAGGCCGAACTGCGGCAGGAAATCATCGATACCGCATTCGTCTGCTTCGCCGAGAAGGGCTATCACGCCACCGGCATCGCGGATATCGCCAATGAATTGGGCATCGGCCACGGCACCTTCTACCGGTACTTCACCAATAAGCGCGAGATCATCGACGTGGTCATCGACGATCTCGCCACCAGGATCATCGAGGCGCTCGGCACCGATAACGCGCCCGAGGCCGCCACCTCCCTTGACGAATATCGCGCCCAGATCGATCGCATCGGCACGGCGCTCACCCGGATTCTCGTGGACGATCGCCGAGTCGCCCAACTGCTGCTATTCCATGCCACCGGCATCGATGACGAACTCACCGCCCGGCTCTACGGCCTACTCGATATGGCCGACGCCCTCACCGCGGACTATCTGTCGCACGGCGTCGAACTCGGCTATCTGCGTGCGGATCTCGATACCAAGTACACCGCCAAGGCGGTGACCGGCATGCTGCTCGCGGGCATCGTGCACGGACTGCGCAATCCCGACGAGGCCGCGGTGCGGGAGTTGAACGAGGCGATCCGGCGGCTGCTCATCGACGGTGTGCGCAAGGAGTGAATTCCGGCAAATCTCCATGCCCACATGGGCCGATTCCGGCTAGGTGGGTTCCGGATCGAGCGGCCGACAGGGGCAACACGTGTTCGGCAGAGACCGGCTAGCTCGAAAAAACCGCATTCGCCGCGAGCAGGGCAGCGCCCCTGCAACAATGTCGCAGGTGACCCCCGACGACGTGAGCCGAATCCACTTCGACACCATGCCACCCATGGGGCATGGCGGCTATCACGCTGATGAGGTCGACGCGTTCGTGGAACTGGTCTCGGCGACCTTGGCCGGCCAGGGCGTGCTGACCGCCGACGATATCCGGCACGTCGCCTTCGACGCACCGCGCTTCGGCGGCCGCGGCTATCAGGCCGACCAGGTCGATGAATTCCTGGACCAGGTCCGCATCGAACTGGAATACCGACAGCGTGGCGCCCGCCCGGTCCCCGCCGCTGGCAATGGTTCCGGTCCCGCCGCGCTGCTCACCCCCGACGATGTGCATCGCATGCAGTTCACCCAGGCCGCGGTCGGCCGCCGCGGCTACGACATCGAGGAAGTAGACGCCTTTCTGGACCTTGTCGCCGCTACCGTCACACACGGCGGGCCCGGCAGCCTGACCTTTTCCGACGTCCGCGCCGTCCGCTTCACCGAGGCCCGCCTGGGTACCCCCGGCTACACCCGCGACGAGGTCGACGCCTTCCGGGATCTCGTCGTCACCGCCCTCGAAAACAACCATCGCTAGCCCACTGCTCGAGGCGCGACCCGGGTCAAAGGCCAACTGGAATCCATGGCGGCATCGCCCGAGGCCGGATCAGTCGAACAGGTCGAGGGTCGGGTGCGGTTCGCGGCCGCGGACTTCGATGGAGCCGAAGACGAGATCGGGGGGCGGCACGAGGCCGAGATGTTCCCAGGCCGCGGCGGTCGCAACGCGGCCGCGCGGGGTGCGGGCGACCATGCCCGCGCGGACAAGGAACGGCTCGCACACCTCTTCGACGGTCGCGGCCTCCTCCCCCACGGCGACCGCGAGGGTCGAAACACCAACGGGCCCACCGCCGAAGCTGCGGACCAGCGCGCCGAGGACGGCGCGGTCGAGGCGGTCCAGGCCGAGCACATCCACGTCGTAGACCTCGAGCGCGGCCTGGGCGATGGGACGGGTGATCAGGCCGTCGGCACGAACCTCGGCATAGTCGCGGACGCGACGCAGCAGCCGGTTGGCGATGCGTGGGGTGCCGCGGGATCGGCCAGCGATCTCGGCGGCGGCGTCGCGGTCGATGGCGACGCCGAGAATGTGGGCCGAACGCTGCAGAATACGCAGGAGTTCTTCGGGGTCGTAGAAATCCATATGGCCGGTGAAGCCGAAGCGATCGCGCAGCGGTCCGGTGAGCGCACCGGACCGGGTCGTCGCGCCGACCAGGGTGAACGGCGCGATATCGAGCGGAATCGAAGTCGCCCCAGGGCCTTTCCCGACGACCACGTCGACGCGAAAATCCTCCATGGCGAGGTAGAGCATCTCCTCGGCAGGGCGGGCGATCCGGTGGATCTCATCGATGAACAGCACATCGCCCTCGACCAGATTGCTCAGCATCGCGGCGAGATCGCCCGCGCGTTCCAGTGCGGGACCGGACGTAATACGCAGTGCCGTACCGAGTTCAGCGGCAATGATCATCGCCATGCTGGTCTTGCCGAGCCCGGGCGGACCGGACAGCAGCACATGGTCCGGAGTGCCGCCGCGCTGTTTGGCACCGCGCAGCACCAGCGCGAGCTGTTCGCGGACGCGCGGCTGGCCGATGAAATCGTCCAGGGACTTCGGGCGCAAACTGGCCTCGATATCACCGTCGGATTTGAGATAGCTTGCACTGACCTGGGATTCGGCGTCCGGTTCGGGATCGTGATCCATGACGTCCTACCGGTTCTTCCCCAGCGAACCGAGCGCGGCCCGCAGCGCGATCGAGGTATCGGCGGCCGGATTCTCGGCGAGTACGGCATCGACCGCGGGCTCGGCCTGTTTGACCGGGAACCCGAGTCCGACCAGCGCGTCGACAACCTGCTCGCGCACCGGCGTGAGCACCGGCGCCGGTGCGCTGCCGGGCGGACCCGCCTGCACCGGAACGAGATTCACCTTGTCGCGCAACTCGACAACCATGCGCTCGGCACCGCGCTTACCGATGCCGGGCACCCGGGTCAGCGCCGCGACATTGCCTTCCGCCAGCGCCTTGCGCAATGCCTCGGGCTCGAGCACCGCGAGCACCGCCATGGCCAGCCTGGGGCCGACGCCGGAGACGGTCTGCAAAAGGCCGAACAGGTCACGTGATTCGGTATCGGCGAAGCCGAACAGTGTCATCGAATCTTCGCGCACGATCATCGTCGTGAACAGCCGGGATTCCTCGCCGCGGGTCAGTGTGGACAGCGTCGCCGGGGTGACATTGAGCCGGTAGCCCAGGCCCGCCGCCTCGATCACCACATGATCGAGCGCGATCTCGAGCACTTCACCGCGTACCGACGCGATCACCGCGCACCACCTTCCGTTGTTCGGCAAGCCGCTGTGTATACCGCCGCTGCGCCTCGGCGGCCCGCGCCTCGGCCTCGGCCATCCGGGCCATCAGCGGCGCCCGCCAACAATGACAGATCGCCAGAGCCAGCGCATCGGCCGCATCCGCCGGTTTCGGCGCGACCTGGAGGCCGAGGATACGCGTCACCATCGCGGTCACCTGAGCCTTGTCCGCGGTACCGTTGCCGGTGACGGCGGCCTTCACCTCGCTCGGGGTGTGGAAGGCCACCGGTATTCCGCGCCGGGCAGCCGCCAGTGCAATCACTCCGCCCGCCTGTGCGGTACCCATCGCGGTACGCACATTGTGCTGTGCGAATACCCGCTCGATCGCGACCGCGTCGGGTCTATGCGTATCCATCCAGCGTTCGGCGACGTCGGCGACGCCCACCAGCCGGTACGCCAGGTCCATATCCGCGGGGGTGCGCACCACATCGACGTCGAGCGCCGTCACCTTCCGCCCCAGTCCGCCCTCGACGATTCCGAGGCCGCACCGGGTGAGTCCCGGGTCGACGCCCATCACCCGCACACGATCCCCTCTCGAAAGCACGAACAACTGTTCGAGAGTCTAGTGGACGCGGCGCGCACCCGGCACCAACGACACGGTGCCCGTCCGGGATTCGGCTGGTCGCGAGTCAGTTGAACGTGGCAGGTCACGTGCCGCCGCTGGATCCGCTGACGCTGGCCGACACCCTGCCGGTGCGGACGGATCCGGTCATGGTCATGGCCTTGGTCCACGGCAGCGGCGAACCATTGGCCTCGGCGGTGTTGACATCGCCACTGCTGTAAGTGAGCGTCTGAGAACTCTGGTTTCGGGTGCGTGACGCTCGAGATTTGAGCGAACTCCTGGTAGAGCAGTGATTGCTGAGGTCAATTGCTGTACCAGGAGTTCGTTTGTCATCATCGCGTATTGCTGTGTGTTCGTCGTGCCCGACTCGCGAAAGAGCACCGGGGCATCGGTGTGGGGTGTATCCGTCGTCGACAACTGATCGGCAGTGGGCGGTACTCGAACCGCTGCTGCCGCCGCCGGGTAATCGGGGCGGAAAGGGTGGGCGACCCGAATTACATTGCCGCCGTGCGGTGTTGGACGCGATCTTCTACGTCGTGCGTGGTGGGATCGCGTGGGGGATGCTTCCGTCGGAGTTCCCTCCGGTCAAGACTGTCTATGACATCTACCGACGCTGGGTCGCCGCAGGTGCGTGGCAGCGCATCAACGACACACTGCGCGACCGGATCCGGGCGGCCGAAGGACGCGGCCCGATGCCGACCGCGGCGATCATCGACTCGCAGTCGGTCCGCGGCGCCGATACCGTGCACCGCGATACCCGCGGCTACGACGCGGGCAAGAAAACCAACGGCCGCAAACGCCACCTCGCCGTGGACACCACCGGTCTGCTGCTGGTTGTCGTGGTCACCGTCGCCTCGATCCAGGACCGCGACGGCGCGATCCGGCTGCTGGCCGCGATGCGCGCGAAATTCTCCACCATCACCCTGCTCTGGGCCGACGGCGG
>NZ_JBFANN010000007.1:0-210922 GCF_040674855.1 Nocardia sp. NPDC049707
CATCGGCAGACCGGCACCGATACCGCAGGCATCGCCGCCGACCAGGCCGATGGAGGAGAAGGAAGGGATCAGCGGAGATAATGTGTCATCGGTCACATCGACCACCGCAGAACAGAGCAAAACCGCAGGTGACGGGGTACGACCAGGACAGCGTGTCCAGGCGATGCCCGGACCCGATTTTGGAGGCATAAATGCCACAGTTAGGTGTCCGGAGGGGGACTTGAACCCCCACGCCCGATAAAGGGCACTAGCACCTCAAGCTAGCGCGTCTGCCATTCCGCCACCCGGACCGGTGTTGCTGAGCAAGGGTAACGGATGGGTGGGGAAGTATTGAAATCGGTTGGGGTCAGTGGGTGTCCGCGACTCGTTCGATCACTGGGCGCCAGGATTCGACGGAGGCGACGCGCAGACCGACCATCTTGGCCGCGTCGTCGGCACGGCGGAGGGTGAGGGCGGCGGTGAAGTCGGGATCGGTTCGGAATTCGGCGATTTCGGCTTCGGTCATGGGGCCGCCCTGGGCGACCGGGGTGTGCCGGCTGGCGGGGGAGAGGGAGTGGACGGTGTCGGTGGCGGCCGAGTAGCGCGTGGCGACAACGTGCAGTTCGACCAGTCGGGTGACGCGGTCGCCGAGTAGCGCTCAGATCGCGTCCGCACTGTGCTGGCCCGCATCGTCGCCGGGGACGAGTTTGTGGCCGATATCTGCAGGCGTCCGGCGAGTTGCAGTTCCTCGTCCTCCAGGTGGGATCGGCGCAGCAGGGCGCGAGCATTGCGGGTCGCGGTCCAGCGTGTCGGTGGGGTCGTCGCTGCGGTCGGGACTGTCCCAGACATCGGCGCATCCGGTCAGCAGGTTCGCCAATTTTTCGACGGTGGTGACGGGCACCTCGACCCCAATCTGTCGATCGCTGGGGAATGGTCTAGAACAACATGCCGTCGATCCGCACTCGGCGCGTTGCGCCTGGGTGGCATTTCGATGAACGCACCCAGGGGCGGATCGGGAACCCGAACCGCGTCGCACCGAATTCCGATATCGATGTGGCAGGCTGGCCGCATGCGTGTTGCCGTTGTTGCCGGGCCGGATCCCGGCCATGCGTTCCCGGCGCTGGCGCTGTGCGAACGGTTCCTGGCCGCCGGTGATGATCCGGTGCTGTTCACCGGACCGCGTTGGTTCGATGCCGCCAAGGAGGCGGGCATCGCGGTGCGCAGGCTCAAGGGGCTCGCGCCGCGCACGATCGACGACGACGATGACGCCGGTCAGCGCATCCATGAGCGTGCGGCGCATATTTCGACCGAAATCCTGCCCGATCTGAGCGCGATGCTGCCCGAGCTCGTGGTGTCGGATGTGCTGACCGCGGGCGGTGGCATGGCTGCCGAGCGACTCCGGGTGCCGTGGGTCGAGCTGTCGCCGCATCCGCTGTATCTGCCGTCGAAAGCGTTGCCGCCCATCGGAAGTGGCCTCGCGCCCGGGGAGGGGGTGCGCGGACGCCTGCGTGACGGCATGTTGCGCACCATGACCGCACGCGCCATTCGCAACGGTGTGCGTCAACGGGAGCGGGCCCGCGAAAGTGTCGGACTGCCCGTGGCCGATCCCGGCCCGGCGGCCCGCCTGATCGCCACCTTGCCCGCGCTCGAGGTGTCGCGCCCCGATTGGCCCGAGCACACCCACATCATCGGCCCGTTGCTGTGGGAGCCGACTCCGAAAATCCTCGAACCACCCCTCGGTGCCGAGCCGCTGGTCATGGTGGCACCGTCGACCGCGCACACGGGTGTCGCGGGCATGGTCGAAACCGTGCTGGCCGCATTGGACGGCGGGGGCGTCCGGGTGGCCATTTCCATGCTCGACACCCCGCCCACCGACCTGCCGCGGTGGGCGACCGCCGGACTCGGTCGCCAAGACGAACTGCTCACTCACGCATCGGTCGTAGTGGGCGGCGGCGGCCACGGCCTGCTCGCGAAATCGCTGCTCGCGGGTGTTCCGATCGTCACGGTTCCCGGCGGCGGCGACCAATGGGAATTGGCGAATCGCGCCGCCCGCCAAGGCAGTTCTATCCTGGTCCGCCCGCTGACCGCCGATGCGGTGCGCATCGCGGTCCTCGATCTGCTCAACACGCCCGATTACACTGCCGCCGCGCAACGAGCGGCCGCGGGTATCGCGGACGTCGCCGACCCGATCCGTATCTGCCACGACGTGCTCAGCGTTCGGACCCACTAGCGCAAGGTTCAAGCGGATTCCATCGGATAGCCGCTGACGCCAATCGAACGGCCCGGGTGGGGGACCGCAGCGGCGCGAGTATCTTGACTACGGTGCGGTTGACCGAGTTCCAGGAGCTGTTGCACACCGAGTTCGGTGTGGCCCGCGGCGATGCGCTGCTCAAGGATCACACCATCCCGGCATTGGACGGGCGGACGGGTGCTGCCGCCATCGAGGCGGGCACCGACCCGCGTGACGTGTGGCGCGCACTGTGCGCGGATTTCGACGTACCGAGATCACGCTGGTGAGCGTGTACCGCTTCGACGAGCGGCTGCGCATGATCGCGACCGATCATGCGCAGCTGGCCGCTCACGTTGCGGCCGCGCGACCCGTCGACTTCGCTGAATTCCGCAAGATCGGCATCGAGCTGATGCTGCTCGGCCGCTACGCCGAGGCCCTCGATCACCTCGATCGCGCGCTCGAACTCGCGGATAGTGACTATCGCCGGATGTCGGTTTGGATCAATCTCGGTGATGTCTACCGCTATTGGGGTGACACCGTCACCGCCGAAACGCTGTATCGCCGAGCCGTGGACCGAGCTGGCGATTCCGAGGTGCTGTCCTTCGCGCTACAGCATCTGGGCAAGGCCCTCGCCGAACAGGGCCGGTTGCCCGAGGCCAAGGCTCGGCTCACCGAGGCGCTGAAACTGCGTGTCGTCGAGGGGGATGCCGAGCTGATCGAATCCACGCGCACCACCCTCGACCTCCTCGACGACCTGCCGGCGACCTTGCCGCCGAAGGTCGCCGCGGTGCTGGGTGACGACCCCATATGGTCGGCGGAGCACGAGGGGATGAGTGGCGGTGTCGCGTATGTTGATGGTGCGTACTGGGTCAAGCGGGGGCCGCGGGCCACTGCCGAATATGAGCGGCTGAATTGGTTGCGGGATAAGGGGATTCAGCTCCCGGACATCGCAGTGTTCGAAGCGGATATCCTTGTTCTGGCCGACGCGGGTCTGCCGAGTCTGGCTGCCGAACCGACGGAATCGGTGGGTGCGGTCATGGGTGCGCTGCTGCGGCGTCTGCACGACATTCCCGTCACCGAATGCCCGTTCGACGGCACGCTGGACGTCATGCTGGCCCAGGCGCGGCGCCGCGTGCTCGAGGGTTTGGTCGACGCCGACGACTTCGACGACGACAATCGAGGGCTGGCGCCGGAACAGATCTACCAACGACTGCTCGTCGAACGTCCGCCGGACGAGGATCTCGTTGTCGCGCATGGTGATTTCACCCCGTCCAATGTGTTGGACGGCGGTCTGCTGATCGACCTGGGTGGTCTGGGTGTCGCGGATCGATACCGCGATCTGGCCTTGGTCGAGCGCGATCTGCGCGCGGACTTCGAAGCCGACGAACTGTGCGCGTTCTACGCCGCCTATGGGTTCGCCGAGCCGGACCGGCGGCGCCTGGGCTACTACCGATTGCTCGACGAACTCTTCTGAGCTCAGACCTTTTTCGCGTAGTGGCGTGCGGCTTTGGTGCGATTGCCGCAGGTCGCCATCGAATGCCACCGTCGGGTGCCGTTTTTCGAGGTGTCGTAGAAGAACAGCACGCAGTCCGGATGGGCGCACTGACGGATCCGGTCCGGCGCCTCGGCCAGTAGCCGGAGCAGGCTGTCGGCGGCGAGCCAGCCGGGGAGCCAGGTGGCTTCCGGTACGTCGACGAGATCGGTGGGGCCGGTGTCGGTCAGGGTGCGTCGGATCCGGCCGTGGTCGAGCACGTTGTTGAGCGCGGTGTGTGAGGCATGTTTCACCACGTCGTAGATGGCGGTGCGGGTGGCGAGTACTGCCTGCAGGGTCGGCTCGTCGGCATTTGCGCGATCGTCGAGTCCGGCCGTGGTCAACCAGATGTCGAGACCTGCGACATCGGTGAGCAGATCCTGCGGTCCATCCTGGATCCACCGGGTGTTCAGCAGGTCGAGTGCCAGCGGTTCACCGAGGTGGGGGCGTGGATCGGGCATACCTGAGGGTAACGATCTCCCTGTCGTCGCCAAGACAACCACCACCGTTCTAACCAGCTAACCTCATTTTATAGGTTGACTCGCGTATCGACTCTTGCTACGTTTTAACCGTTAAAACGCTATATAGCGGTTAAGCATTCCGAGGAGGATTACTATGACGACAGCCATCGCTCCCCAGCTCGCCACCGGACACATCGGCCTGAACGTCTCCGATCTGGACCGATCGGTGGACTTCTATCGCCGCGCATTCGGTTTCGAGCAGCTCGCGGCCAGTACCGACGACGACAGGCGCTGGGCCTTCCTCGGCGCGAACGGCAAACTCGTGCTGACCCTCTGGCAGCAGTCCGATGGCGCCTTCTCCGCTGAAACTCCTGGCCTGCATCATCTTTCGTTCCAGGTCGACACCATCGAACAGGTGCGCTCGATCGAGGCGCTGCTGCGCGAGCTCTCGGTGAGTTTTGCCCACGATGGTGTGGTCGCGCACGGCGAGGGCGTCGCTTCGGGTGGCATCTTCTTCACCGATCCCGACGGCATCCGCCTCGAGGTATACGCACCCACGGGCGCGGAATCCGCTCCCGCGCCCAGCGGTGCCGCCCCGACGTGCGGATTCTTCTGAGCCCGACCCCCTGTTGAACGCCGCGGGAGGATCCTGATGACGCACTATCATTCGGGCGAGGTCGCCGTGCAGCAGCGCATGGGTCAGGCGCATATCGCTGATCGGGTGGGACGAATGATTCGCGCCGACATCCCGGATGTAGCGGCGGGTTTCCTCGCGGAGCAGCCGATGGTTGTGATCGCGGCTGCGGACCGTGCTGGGCGGATGTGGGCAGGCACGTTGGTCGGGTCGCCCGGATTCGTGCACGTCATCGATGCCGAGACCATCGCGATCGATGCTTTTCCGGCCGTCGGGGATCCGCTGCACGAAGCGCTGACCCGACCGGCTCGGATCGGCATGATCGCGCTGCAACCGCAGCGGCGTAGGCGAATGCGCGTCAATGGATTCGTGGTGCCGACGGAGTCGGGGCTGCGGTTTACCGTCGAACAGGTGTATTCGAACTGCCCGAAGTACATCTCGCGCAGGCAGCTCGAATCGTACCGCCCCGACGTCGACCTCCCGCCGCCCCGTCATGACACGGAACTCGATGCGCGACAGCGCGCGCTGCTCGCGGCGGCGGACACCTTCTTCGTGGCCACCGCGGATACCGATGGCAATGCCGACGCCTCCCACCGTGGCGGGAATCCCGGCTTCCTCCAGGTGCTTTCGTCCACTCGGCTGAGATGGCCGGACTACCAGGGCAATTCGATGTTCATGACGCTCGGGAACATCGCGGCGAATCCACGCTGCGGCATCCTGATCCCGGACTGGACCACCGGCGGAACTCTGCAACTCACCGGAACCGCCGAACTGTCCTGGGCGCCCGAAACCTTCACCGCCGGGGCCCAGTGCTCGATCGACTTCACCATTGCGGAAGTGATCGAAGTCCACGGCGCGGGCCCGCTCCGCTGGGGCCCCGCCGAACTCTCCCCGGTCAACCCCTGACCTCCGATACCCGAAAAGGAATTGCCATGCGACCTCCGCTGCCGCCGTTCGACCTGGAATCCGCCAAAGCCAAGGTGCGCGCTGCCGAGGATGCCTGGAACACGAGGGATCCCGAGCGCGTCGCCGCCGCGTACACCGAGGATTCGGTGTGGCGCAATCGCGATGAGTTCTTCGCCGGCCGCGCCGCCATCGTCGAATTCCTCACCCGCAAGTGGTCCATCGAAAACGGTTACGCACTGCGCAAGGACCTCTGGGCGTTCGAAAGCAACCGCATCGCGGTTCGCTTCCAGTACGAATGGCACGACGAATCCGGTCAGTGGTGGCGCAGTTACGGCAACGAACAGTGGGAGTTCACCCCGGAAGGCCTGATGTCGCGGCGCGAGGCCAGCATCAACGACGTCCGCATCGACGAATCCGACCGCCGCATCCCCGGCCCGCGGGCGGAAGGTGACGAATCCGTCCTGCCGCAGCAGTAATCGGCAGGTGCCGGGCATCCGGTCGCCGGACCGGGTACTCCATGTGTGGGGTGCCCGGTTGGTACGTGGTGTGCCTGGCCGGATCGCGGGTTGCCGGGGCCGATGACGGTCGCGACGGTCGGTGCTCAGGCGACGACGGTCTCCCGCTGGAAAGGTGGAGGTGACGCCCGTGTTGCGCGGTGTACAAGCATGCGCAGACAGTGCTGGACAGTGATCGGATCTCGCTGGTGCGGTGCGATTCGGTGCCGCGATCGGCGGTAGCGTGGCGGTTGCCGTGTTCGGGAAGTTTACGGCGCGTGTTGTCGGGCGCGTCGCTTGACTCGAACATCTGTTCGGCTAGGCTGGTCGCCAGAACTTGTCGGTGCCGCCCTCTAATGTGGGCGCCAACCACGAACGAGACTTACCTGTCGAAAAGGGGATCAGGATATGGCACCACAGGCGTACGACCGTGACAAGGCGCTCGAGCTGGCGCTGGCTCAGGTCGAGAAGAGCTTCGGCAAGGGCGCGGTCATGCGTCTCGGTGAGGAGGCGCGCCAGCCCATTTCGGTGATCCCGACCGGATCCATCGCCCTGGACGTGGCGCTCGGCATCGGCGGTTTGCCGCGCGGACGCGTCGTCGAGGTCTACGGTCCGGAGTCCTCGGGTAAGACGACCGTCGCACTGCATGCGGTGGCCAATGCTCAGGCCGCGGGCGGTGTCGCCGCCTTCATCGACGCCGAGCACGCGCTCGATCCCGATTACGCCCGCAAGCTGGGGGTCGACACCGACGCACTGCTCGTCTCCCAGCCCGATACCGGTGAGCAGGCGCTGGAGATCGCCGACATGCTGGTGCGTTCGGGCGCGATCGACATCATCGTCATCGACTCGGTGGCCGCGCTGGTACCGCGCGCCGAAATCGAGGGCGAGATGGGTGACAGTCATGTCGGTCTGCAGGCGCGCCTGATGAGCCAGGCGCTGCGCAAGATGACCGGCGCGCTGAACAGCTCCGGCACCACCGCCATCTTCATCAACCAGCTGCGCGAGAAGATCGGCGTGATGTTCGGTTCGCCCGAGACCACGACCGGTGGTAAGGCGCTGAAGTTCTACGCCTCGGTGCGTCTGGATGTGCGCCGCATCGAAACGCTCAAGGACGGCAGCGATGCGGTCGGCAACCGCACCCGCGTGAAAGTCGTGAAGAACAAGGTTTCGCCGCCGTTCAAGCAGGCCGAATTCGACATCCTCTACGGCCAGGGCATTTCCAAGGAGGGCTCGCTCATCGATATGGGCGTCGAGCATGGCTTTATCCGCAAGTCCGGCTCCTGGTACACCTACGAGGGCGATCAGCTCGGCCAAGGCAAGGAGAACGCCCGCAAGTTCCTGCTGGAGAACACCGACGTCCGCGACGAGATCGAGAAGAAGATCAAGGAGAAGCTCGGCATCGGCGCCGACGTGACCGCGGATGGCGCGGCCGCTGAGGTTCCCGCCGACTTCTGATCCGATGACCTCTCGGCGCCCAGCCCCCACCCGGCCCGCACCCGATACAACGCGGCCCGACCCGGTCACCGAGGCCCGCCGCCGCCTGAACGAACTACTCTCCGCCTCAGGCCGCCCACCCATCCCAACCCCTACCGGATCCGGCTCAGGCGAGCAAGAGCCGGACCGGGGCCGTTGGTCTGAGGTCGAGTCGGCCGCCGACGGTTTTCGTTCGGATGAGCCCGAGCCAGGGCGCGGCCAGTGGTCCGAGGACGGCTCGAACGCTGACGGGTTTCGTCCGGATGAGTCCGGGCGAGCGCAGCGATCCGCGTTTGATGCGGAGCCTGCGGAGTTCTGGTCGAATGAGTCCGAGTTGGACCGAGTGCGGTGGTTCGAGGCCGATCCGGGGAGCGACGGGTTCACGTCGGGTGAGATCGAGTCGGGTCGAGGTCGGAACCGTTGGACCGCTTCACGGCTCGGTCGTGCCGGAGCGGAGGAGTCCAGAGCAGGGCAGGGGCGGTGGCCTGAGAGTGCTTCAGGGGCTGCTGGTTCCGGGTCGGGCGAATATGGATCTGGGCGAGAGCGGTGGTCTGAGGGAGATACGGAGGACTCGGGTTTTCGGGTCAGGGGGCGGGGGGATAGGCGAGTCCGGTTGGCCGAAGGTGGTTTGGCCGATTCGGACATCATGGGAACTCGGTCGAGCGCGCCCGATCCGCAGCGGGCGCGTTCGACTGGGTCCCGGCGCGGTCGCGTGCGCCGGAAGGAATTCCGGCGCGACGACTCCCACTCGGCTGACTTCCAGAGTTCCGAAGGCCGATGGGCGGATCTGGTGGCGGCCGGATCCGAGGGGGGTGCGCAACAGACAGGTGCCGTCGGTTCCCGCGCAGACGAGGACGATTCGCGGTCCCATGCCGAGCGCACTCCCCAAGGCGGGACGGTCGAGCAGGCGAAGGAGGCGTGTCTTCGCCTGCTCGCCGTCCGCGCCCGCAGCCGTGCCGAACTAGCGCAGCGTCTCGCGGCCAAGGGCTTTACGCCCGAAATCACCGAACGGGCCCTCGACCGCTTCACCGAGGTCGGCCTGATCGACGACGTCGCCTTCGCCGAACAATGGGTCCACTCCCGCCACACCTTCTCCGGCAAGGGCAAACAGGCTCTCGCCCAAGAACTCCGCCGCAAGGGCGTATCCCAATCCGACGCCGCCTCTGCCCTCGACGCCATCACCGCCGATGACGAGGAACAGCGCGCCACCGAACTGGTTCGCCGCAAACTGCGCACCATGCCCACCAACCTGGACCGCGACAAAATTATCCGCCGTCTCGTAGCCATGCTCGCCCGCCGCGGTTACAACCAATCCACCGCCTTCACCGTAGTGAAAGCTGAACTCGCACAGGCACAGTCCGACGCGGCGGACTCCGACTGAGCCGCAGTCGCGCGCCCGCAGTGTGTGGCGGTCATTCCTCTGGCGAATTGCCCTGGAGATGGTTGCCGCAAGGTGCACACTCTGTGAAGCTGGATCGGTTTCGCATCGGTGCCCTGCCGATGAGCCGGGCCGCTGCGGCGACAGTCAGCAGTCGAGGGCGGGGGCGAGGACTTCTTCGCACCACTGGCGGAAGGTGGTCGGAGTCGTGGCTTGGGGAGTGCGGGGTTCGGCATTGTCGAGGCCGTTCTCCTTTGCTTCCAGCATGTCGTACATGCCCTGGGCCATGGCCGCGGACATGCCGGATTCGAGCATGGTGGCTTTATAGGCTGCGCCGGAGACTTGTTGGAACCGGATCGGGCGAGCGAGCACTTCGGACATGATTCGCGCCATGTCGCTGTTGGACAGGTCTTCTGGGCCGAGTACGGGGACGCTGTCGTATCCACGCCACGAGTCGTCGAGCAGCAGTTCGGCGGCAACGGCGGCGATATCGCGGGTCGCGCAGGTGGGGCGTTTGAGATCGGGGGACAGCGGTGCGACAAAGATGCCCTGACTCTTGATCAGCTCGACCTGCCAGAGGTAATTGTCCATGAACGAGGGCATCGTCAGCGCGCGATAGTTCACGCCGGTGCTCGCGATCAGATCGTCCATCGCCAGTGATGCCGTGACCAGCCCGGCCTTTCCGACCGACGCGGCCCCGCGCCCGAGGCCGGATACTCCGACGACGCGCTGGACGCCCTGGCTTTTGAAGGCCTCGCATGCGGGTCGGGTGAAATCCAGAAAGGCCGCATCGAGACTCGCGGTCTGCCGATCCGGCGGAAGCAGCCAGAATACGGCATCGGCACCGGCGAATGCCTCGGTAACGACATCGATGTCCCCGTGCGAACCAGCTACGACGTCGACGCGCTCGCGGATGTCAGCGGGCAGGCGTGCGGGATCACGCGCGATGACGCGGACCGGCACCTCGGCGGCGAGGAGATGCGGGAGAACCTGACGGCCGATGGCGCCGGTAGGGGTGGTGACAACGATCATGACGACCTCTGCTCGAGTGACTGGGCACTGATCAGTCAAGTCGGCGCGGTACCGAACCTGAAGGACCGATCCGATAAGCGTTGATACCGTGGGGATATGAGTGATCTGGAGGTTCGGCAACTCCGATACTTCGTGGCCGTCGCAGAGGAACTGCATTTCGGACGCGCGGCCGAGCGACTGGGGATGGCGCAACCACCCCTGTCCCGCGCAATCCGAGAACTGGAACGTCAACTGGGCGTTCAACTTTTCGAGCGCACCACCCGGCACGTCGTACTCACCCCTCCCGGCGAGACCCTGCTCCGCGACGCCAGGACCGCCCTCGATGCCGTCGCTGCGGCTGCGCAGCGCGCCCAGCACGTGGGTCTGCACGCACCGGGTCTGCGCCTCGCGCTCAAGGCTGACTACGACGCCGGACTGCTGCCGCAGATCGTCGAGACATACCGCCTCGACGAAGCGGCTGTCCCGGTGGAGTTCATGTTGGGTGGGCGGGGGGAGCAGGTCCCGGCATTGCACCAGGGCCGTGCGGATGTCGCGCTCCTTGCCACCCCGTTCGACGACCGCGGTCTGGATATCGAACCGCTGGTCACCGAACCCCGCCTTGTCGCACTGGCCGCCTCGGATCCGCTCGCCGCCCAGGCAACCCTGTGCCTGGCCGACCTGGCCGGTCGACTGCTCCCTGATGGAGCGCCCGCCGACCATGACGGCCTCGTCCTGCCATCGGAGACTCCGCGTCCAGTGCGGGATCTTGCGCAGATCTTCAACCTGATCGAACTCGGCGACAGCATCTGGTTCCCGCCCGCCTCGGTCGCCCGCCGCCACCACCGCCCCGGCATCGCCTATCGGTCCGTCACCGACCTGAAACCAACCACCCTCGCGGTAGCGTGGCCGCAGAACTGTCACTCACTCGCGGTGGCCGCCTTCGTCCGCGCTGCCACCGCCGTGGCCGCAGCGAACTACCCACCCGAATCCGTCCCGTTCGCCGAGACTTTCACCTCCCCGGTCCACCCCGAGGCTGCCGAACTCCGCAGCACCGCACCCTCGTCCTGATCACTGCGGCCGAATACTCGGACGTGTCCGGCCACCCGGACTGCCCGTGGCCGCACATCGATTGTGCGGCCGCCACGGCGAGGGTGATCGCTGAGAACGCCAACGAAGCCGATTCCGCCCGAAAACGGGTCTGAGCGCGCACTTTCCCGCGAAATCCAGCAATTTCTGCCGGATTCAGGCGAGAAGCGCACGCTCAGACCCGCTGGACTTACGGCTTCTGGGTGATATCCATCCCAGGAGTCGCATCGGTCAGAATCGAGTCGGCAGCCACGACAGCCGCGCCCTTGGCCCGCTTGCGCGAGCGCAACCGCTGCTCCAGCTTATTGGCCACGATCGTCAACGTGCTGTTCAGCAGAATCATCACGACGGCGACGACCATCAGTGCGGGCACCGTATTGCGCTCGGCCGCACCGAGTTGCGACCCCTGACGCACGATCTCGAGGTAGGTGATCTGATAACCGAGCGCCGAATCCTTCAGCGCCACAACCATTTGCGAAATCAATGCGGGCAGCATGGCGGTAATCGCCTGCGGCAGCAGGATCAACCGCATCAGCTGCCCCTTGCGCAGGCCCAGCGCGACGGCGGCCTCGGTCTGTCCCTTCGGCAGCGATTTGATGCCCGCGCGCACGATTTCGGCGATGACCGAACCGTTGTAGACGGTCAGTGCGATCACCACGGCCCACAGCGCGAGCTGGTCGACCTTGAACACCTTGTAATCGGAGAAGACGTAGAACAGGAAGATCATCAGGATCAGCACCGGAATGGACCGGGCCACTTCGACGATCGCGCCCGCCACCCAGCGCACGACCCGGTGCTCGGACAGGCGCAGGATGCCGAAGACCATGCCGATCACCAGCGCGAACACGATGGACAGCAACGCCGCGACCAGGGTGCCGCGCAGACCGGGCAGCAGATAGGTCTTCCAGACGTCCGCCTCGATGAACGGCTTCCACTTCTCGGCGGTGAACTGGCCCTTATCGGCGAAACCACGGTAGAACACCCAGCCGAGTGCCAGCACCGCGACAATCGCTATGACGGAATAGATTTGGTTTCGAATGCGCGCGCGGGGTCCGGGCGCATCGAACAGAACCGAAGCTCCAGCACTCACCGGGCCACCTCGAATCGCTTGGCCAGCCAGCCGAACAGCAGGCCGGTCGGCAGGGTCAGGATTACGAAGCCGAGTGCGAAGATGAAGCCGATGGTGATCAGCGCGGCCTCGTTCTCGTTCATCTTGGCCATCAGGGTCGCGGCCTCGGCGACACCGATCGCCGAGGCGATCGTGGAGTTCTTGGTGAGCGCGATCAGGACACTGCCCAGCGGGGCGATGACCGAGCGGAATGCCTGCGGCAGCACCACGATTCGCAGATTCTGGGTGAAGGTGAGGCCCAGTGAACGGCCCGCCTCGGACTGGCCCATGGGCACGGTGTTGATGCCCGAGCGCAATGACTCGCATACGAATGCCGCCGTATAGATGCTGAGTCCGAGTACCGCGTAGCGGAAGTTGTTCTGCGCCAGCGAGTTCGGCCCCTCCGGTGCGAGCTTCCAGCCCATGGTGGAGTAGAGGCCCAGTGAGCAGAACACGATGATCAGCGTCAGTGGGGTATTGCGGAAGAGGGTGACGTAGGCGGCACCGAGAAAACGGCCGACGGGCACGGGCGAGACGCGCAGCGCAGCGACGAATGTGCCCAGGATCAGGGCGAGGACCGCCGACGACGCGGTCAGTTTGATAGTCACCCAGAAGGCGCCGAGGACGTCATACCTCGAGATCAGGTCGAACACGGTAGACGCGCCCCTCCGATCGGATTGTGCGGCGGCCGGAGATCGTCCTGCCGCGCGCGATGTACAGGTTGCTCGTAGCGAAGCGATCGGGTGGCCCGTGCGGGCCACCCGATCACGAATCTCAGTACCGGTTCACCGTCGGCGGTGTCGGCGCCTGGTAGCCGGAGATGCCGACCGTGGAGTCGAACGCCTTCTTCCACGACCCATCGGCGATCATGGCCTCGATCGCGTCATTGACCTTTCCGCGCAGCTCTTTATCACCCTTCTTCAGGCCGATGCCGTAGTTCTCCGTGGTGAACGGCTTGCCGACGACCTTGAAGGTGCCCGTGCTCTGCGCCGCGTAACCGGCCAGGATGATGTCGTCGGTGGTCACCGCGTCATACGAACCGGCCTGCAGGCCCTCGAGGCACAGCGAGTAGGTGTCGTTGGTCTGCAGCTGCGTAGCGGGGTAGTTCTTCTCGATGTTCTGGGCCGGGGTGGAGCCCTTCACCGAGCAGACTTTCTTACCCTTCAGATCGTCGGGGCTATTGATGCTGTTGTTGTCGGCCTTCACCAAAAGTGACTGGCCCGCAACGTAATACGGCCCGGCGAAGTCGACCTTCTGCTTACGCGCGTCATTGATCGAGTAGGTCGCGACGATGTAGTCGACCTGACCATTCTCGATCAGCGTCTCACGCTGCCCGGACGGGGACTCCTTGAACGTGATGTTCTCCGGCTGCACACCGAGCTTGCCCGCGACATACTTGGCGACCTCGACGTCGAAGCCACTGAACGAGCCGTCCTTATTGCGCAGGCCGAGGCCCGGCTGGTCGAATTTGATGCCGACGGTGAGCTTTCCGCCCTTGGCGTTGTCCAGTGCGGACTTATCGCTACCACCGCCACACGCGGCGGTTGTTGCGGCCAGCGCCAGAGCTAACGCCCCGATACCGAGTCGAAGCGAACGGTTGATCCTCATCGATTTCCTTCTCTTTCTGGTGATTTCGCTGCCCGTGGTCTTTACGGTTGCGGTGATTTCTCGGTTCAGTGGCTCAGAATCTTGCCGAGGAAATCCTTGGCACGGTCAGACTTCGGCGCGGTGAAGAACACCTCGGGTGTGGCGTCCTCGACGATCAGCCCGTCGGCCATGAACAACACCCGGTTACCTGCCTTGCGCGCGAAGCCCATCTCGTGGGTGACGACCAGCATCGTCATCCCCTCCTTGGCCAGCGACACCATGACGTCGAGCACCTCATTGACCATCTCCGGGTCCAGCGCCGAGGTCGGCTCGTCGAACAACATCACCTTCGGGCTCATCGCCAACGCGCGGGCGATCGCCACGCGCTGCTGCTGGCCGCCGGACAGCTGCGCCGGATACTTATCGGCCTGATTGGCGATCCCGACGCGTTCGAGCAGCTCCATCGCGCGCTTGCGGGCATCCTCCTTTTTCGCCTTGCGAACCTTCAGCGGCGCGAGCATCACGTTCTCGACGATCGTCTTATGCGCGAAGAGGTTGAACGATTGGAACACCATGCCGACATCGGCGCGCAATGCGGCAAGCGCGCGGCCCTCTGCGGGCAGTGGTACGCCGTCGATGGCGATATCGCCGGAATCGATCGGCTCCAGTCGATTGATGGTGCGGCACAGCGTCGACTTCCCGGACCCCGAGGGGCCCAGAACGATGACGACCTGCCCCTTGGGGACTTCGAGATTGATATCGCGCAGCACATGCAGGTCACCGAAGTGCTTTTCCACATTGCTCATCGAAATCATCGGTGCGTTCATTCCGGTACTGCCCTCATCAGAACTAGCTGCCCCGGTTTTGGCCAACCCGATTGTGTCGGGTGCGGTGGCGTCGTCGGTCATGGTTCAAGACCTTAAGCGGAAAACGGCGATTTGCCCGAGTTTCGGCGACACACCGTAACGCCGCGCCGACACGACACAGCGCTGTAACCCATCCGATGCAGCCCAGAGCCTGCGCCGATGCGCTGAAAACCGGCGTTGCGCACCCCCGTACCCTGGACGGGTGGATTCGATCGGACAGGCAGTGCTGTCTCCCGCCCCTGCGGCCGCGGACGGCGCACGCAGTTACGAGGTCCGTACCTTCGGTTGCCAGATGAACGTGCACGATTCCGAACGCTTGTCGGGCCTGCTCGAGGATGCGGGTTATGTGAAGGCCGCGCCGGGCGCGACGGCCGATCTCGTCGTCTTCAATACCTGCGCGGTGCGCGAGAACGCGGACAACAAGCTCTACGGCACCCTCGGGCACCTCGCGCCGATCAAGGCCGACCGGCCGGGTATGCAGATCGCCGTCGGCGGCTGCCTGGCACAGAAGGACCGCGACACCGTTGTGCGCAAGGCGCCGTGGGTGGATGTGGTGTTCGGCACACACAACATCGGATCGTTGCCGGTGCTGCTGGAGCGGGCGCGGCACAATGCCGAGGCGCAGGTGGAGATCCTGGAATCGCTGGAGGCATTCCCGTCGAGCCTGCCCGCCAAGCGTGAATCCGCCTATGCGGGTTGGGTCTCGATCTCGGTGGGCTGCAATAACACCTGCACGTTCTGCATCGTGCCGTCGCTGCGTGGCAAGGAGGTCGACCGGCGTCCGGGTGACGTGCTCGCCGAGGTGCAGGCGCTGGTCGATCAGGGCGTGCTGGAGGTCACGCTGCTCGGCCAGAACGTGAACTCCTATGGTGCGTCCTTCGCCGATCCCGATGAGGCGCGCGATCGCGGTGCCTTCGCGAAATTGCTGCGCGCGGCTGGGGGCATCGATGGGCTGGAGCGGGTGCGCTTCACCTCGCCGCATCCGGCCGAATTCACCGATGACGTGATCGAGGCGATGGCCGAAACGCCGAATGTCTGCCCGCAATTGCATATGCCGCTGCAGTCCGGGTCGGATCGAGTGCTGAAGGCGATGCGCCGGTCCTACCGCAAGGCGCGCTACCTCGGCATCATCGAGAAGGTGCGGGCCGCGATGCCACATGCCGCGATCACCACCGACATCATCGTCGGCTTCCCCGGCGAGACCGAGGAGGACTTCCAGGAAACCCTGGATGTGGTCCGGCAGGCGCGGTTCACCAGCGCTTACACCTTCCAGTACTCCAAGCGCCCCGGCACACCCGCCGCCGATATGCCCGACCAGCTGCCCAAGGCGGTGGTGCAGGAGCGCTACGACCGGCTGATCGCGCTGCAGGAGGAAATCTCCCTCGACGCGAACAAGGCGCTCATCGGCACCGAGGTCGAATTGCTCGTCGCCGAGGGCGCGGGCAAGAAGAACGCCGCGACCGCCCGTATGAGCGGCCGCGCCCGCGACGGCCGACTGGTGCATTTCCGCCCCGAAGGCGCCGCGGAGAAGATCCGCCCCGGTGACATCATCACCGTCGACATCACCAATGCCGCCCCGCACCACCTGATCGCCGACGCGCCTGTCAAATCCCACCGCCGCACCCGCGCGGGCGACGCGCACGCACAGGGCATCACCCCCAAAACCGAACCCATCGGCGTCGGCCTCGGCCTCCCCCGCATCGGTGCCCCAGCCCCCGAACCCGTCGCCACAGGCTGCTCGACCGGCTGCGGCGCATGAGTACCCAGCCGGGTGACGACGACCTGACGCGAGCTGCGGGAGCGGATCGCGCACCCGGTGCGTCTGGGGCGGGTTCGCCGGAGTCGGGTTCGGCTGGTGCGGAAGCGGATCGCGGGGGCCGCACTACCGGGGGAGCGGATCGCGTACCGGGTGTATCTGGGGCGGCATCATCGGCGTCGGGTTCGGCTGGTGCGGCACCGGGTCGCAGGGCGGGTACTGAGGACAGTGCCGCGCCGAACAGTGAACGCGGTGAGGACACGCCGAACTCACCCGCGGTGAACTCGCTCGGGGATTCAGGTGCGGAGGATGCGCGTACTACCGGACGTAGTGGGGTGGCTGCGGAGTATGGGCGCGGTGATGGCACAGTGGATGCCGATAAGGCAGCGGAGCAGGGAACAGCCGAAGGAGACGAGGGCTCAGTGAACTCGGTCGAGAGCAGTAATGGCTTCGAGCAGTTCAAGAATGATCTCGATGCCGTCGAGCGGCGCATCGCGGGGGAGATCGATCCGGGGGTGCGCGCGATGGTGGTCGCGGGCGCGGTTTTCCTGCTGCTGTTTTCGCTCGTGCTATCGCATGCGGGTGGTGCCCGCGGATTCGATGTGCTGCTCGGAACCGATGCCGCGCGCGCCGAGCACATCGGCCTGCCGTCGCGGATCTTCGTCTGGTTCGCCGTGGTCTTCGGCATCGGCTTCTCATTGCTCGCGCTGATGACCCGCCGCTGGGTGCTCGCCTGGATTGCGGTCGCCGGTTCCGCCATCGGCAGTGTCTTCGGCGTCTTCTCGATCTGGCACCGCCAGACCCCCGGCCTCGGCAACTACCACGGCGCCGGCCCCGGCATCGGCCTCATCCTCGGTGCCATCGCCATCAGCATCCTGACCTTCCACTGGATCCGCGTCGTGTGGAGCCGCACCGCGCTGCAACTCGCCGCGGAAGAACAGCGCCGCAATGCCGCGGCCGCCGCCGAGGAACGCGACCGCCGTCGCCGCACCGGCGACTCCTGAACCACCCGGCGCGTACCTACCTCTGCCGGAACCGCGCACTGTGGCAGTATGTGGCAGAAATCACTCGAATCTGCATAGCGCACCGACTCATGGAGTCGACTGTGCCCTGAGCTGCCCGCGTCTGTTGGCATGAACATCCGCCGCCGACGATGGGCCGGTATGCAATGCTCTTGTGCGCGATTTCGCGAGCATGCGGTAAGAACTTCGATTCGGTGGAGCATGCGCGCTCATCGAAGTTGGCGACTCTCTGAGCTGTCCTGCGCGCGCTTCGGCGCTCGGCGTCCCGGACCCGGGCACAGTCACTCCGGCGGCCGGATGCCGATCGCAGCCGAGTTCGGCAACCGGTCGCGGGGCCGACCGATGAGGTCCGCACCGGAGTGCATGTCGCCGGATCAGCGGTTGCTGACTGCGCCTTCGGCGGCCTCGGCCCATTCGCGCCACTGTTTGGCCTGCTCCAGGGCCTTCTCCGCATCGCGCTTATTGCCTGCCGCGGTTGCCTTGGCAGCCTGTTCCTCGAACTGGGCGACGCGCTCGCGGAACTGGGCGGCTCGGGCCACGGCCTCCGGGTCGGTGCGGCGCCATTGGGCGTCGACCGCGTCGCGGACGCGCTTTTCGATAGCGCGGAGTTTGCCTTCCAGTTCCTGGATGCGGTCGCGTGGGACCTTGCCGATCGCGTCCCATTTGTCCTGGAGTTCGCGTAGGGCAGCGCGGGCGGCGTCCAGGCCGGCGGCCGGATCGATGTGGTCGTAGGCGCCCAACAGTTCTTCTTTGGCGGCGGCGTTGTGCTCGAACTCGGCGTCACGCTCGGAGACGGCGGCATTGCGCGCGGCGAAGAAGACGTCCTGGGCGCTCTTGAAACGCCGCCACAGTGCCTCATCGGCCTCGCGCGGTGCCCGGCCCGCTGCCTTCCACTCTGCGAGCAGATCGCGGAACACACTGGCCGTACCGGCCCAGTCGGTGGAGCTGGACAGTTCCTCGGCGCGCACGCAGAGTTCTTCCTTGCGCGACTTCGCGGCCGCGCGCTCGCGATCGAGTTCGGCGAAGTGCGCGCCACGGCGCCGGTTGAACGCCTCACGCGCCTTGGAGTAGCGCTTCCACAGTGCGTCGTCGACCTTGCGATCCACGCCGCGGATGGACTTCCATTCGTCCAGGATTTCGCGCAGCCGATCGCCCGCGGCCTTCCACTGGGTGGATTCGGTGGCGATCTTCTCGGCCTCGGCGCACAGCGCTTCCTTGCGCTCGGTGTGCTCGTGCCTGGCCTTTTCCTTCTCCTCCTTGGCGTGCGCGGCCGCCTCTTCGGAGTGTTCGGCAATGGCCTGCAGTCGCCGCGCCAGCCCGTCGACGTCACCGATCACCGCAGCGGTGGGCAGCGATTCGGCGATGGCGACCGCGGCCGCCTTGGTCTTGCGGGCATCCGCCCCGGCGGCCAGCCGCGCTTCGAGCAGCGCCACCTCGGTGGCCAGATCGTCGAACCGACGGCCGAAGTGCGCCAGGCCCTCGGTGGCGTCGCCGGCCTGCCAGGATCCGACGATGCGCTCGCCCTCGGCGGTTTTCACCCATGCGGTGCCGTCGTCGTCGACGCGACCCCACGCACTCGGATCGCTGACAGTCGGAACGACCACGGGATGCGGATGCTGCTGCGCGGCCGGTCCCGGTGCCGGCTTGACCGCATGCGGCTTGGGATGGGCCGTCGACCCACCCGGTTTGGGGGTCGCGGATGGTTTCGGGGTGGCGGAAGGTTTAGGCGCGGCGGCCTTCGGGGAATCCGAGGGGCGCGGCGCGCTGCCGGGGGTCGCTTTCGCCGTTCCGTTGCTATCGCTCATTGCTCCTCGTCCCTGCCGCGCGTCACGGCTGCCTGGTTACGTCCTAGCTCACTCCATTGAACCCGGTTCGAGCCCGGTAAACCATCGATCAATGCCCTCCGACTGATGATTCCCGGGGAAATCAAACCGTGATGACCTGGGTTGTAGCACCTCGAACACTATCAATCCCGGCCGAGTTTGCGGCAGAGACACTCGAAGCCCGTGGTTGCGGGGCGGCAGCAGTGGTGTGGATCGCACATTCGGCGAACGACTACGGTTACGGCGTGTTCTCCATTGCGGCCCTGGTCCCGTCGCCGCCGATCCTGGTGCCCGAGCTCTGCGGCGCCGTCGCGCGGGCGGCCGGGCCGGATTCCGACGACGCGCCCGCGGTGTTGCGCGCGGCGGCGCTCGCCGCGGTCGGCGCCTTGGCCGCGACGACTCGGCACTGGACGGTTGTCGGTGTGGGCGCGGCCGCGCAGGTCGTAGGACCGGATGCGGTCGGCACCTTCCGCGGTTTCGGTGCGAACGTGCGGGTCGGGCTTTCGGAGGACGCGCTGTCGCGATCGCGGCACACGCCCGGCGCAGCAGATCCCCAGCAGCCGCTACCTGCGCTGATCGCGGGGTGGTTGCGTGGTCAGGTCGCGCCAGAGGCGGTGGCCGCGACCACCCTTATCGCCGCCGACACCCCCGCCGACGACTGCGCCCGGATCGGCGCGCAGTTGCGTACCGCGCTGGACGATTCGCCCGAGCGGGCGGGTGTACTCGTCATCGCGGACGGTGCGGCGACGCTGACCCGCAAAGCACCGGGATACCTCGACGAGCGCGCCGTCGACGTGCAGCGCGAACTGGACCGCGCACTGGCCGAAGGCGATGCCGCCGGACTGCTCGCCCTGGATCCGGCCTTGTGCGCCGAACTCGGGCTGTCCGGCCGCGCGGCCTATCAGGTGCTCGCCGGACTGTTCGCCGCCGACCCGATCGCGCCCTCCGTCGAAACCCTCTACAGCGATGCCCCGTTCGGCGTCGGATATCAGGTGAGCGTCTGGCGGCCGAGCGCACCGGGAGGTGATCGGTGATAACGCCGATCGCCGTCGTCGGCCCCACCGCCACCGGCAAATCCGATCTCGGTCTCGATCTCGCCGAACGACTCGGCGGCGAAATCGTGAATATCGATGCGATGCAGCTCTACCGGGGCATGGATGTCGGCACCGCGAAACTGCTGCCCGCCGAACGCCGGGATATCCCGCACCACCAACTCGATGTGCTCGAGGTGACCGAAACCGCCACTGTCGCCGCCTATCAGGCCGCGGCCAGTGTGGACGTGCGCGAGATCATGGCGCGTGGCCGGATGCCGATCATCGTCGGCGGTTCGATGATGTATGTCCAAGCGCTGCTCGATGATTGGGAATTTCCGGCCACCGATCCGACGGTCCGCGCGCGCTGGGAGGCACTGCTGACCGAGCGCGGCGTCGGTGCGGTGCACGACGCATTGCGGGCGGCCGATCCGGCGGCAGCGGCGACCATCCTGCCCACCGACGGCCGCCGCATGGTGCGCGCGCTCGAGGTCGTCGAACTCACCGGCCGCCCGTTCGCGGCCTCGGCGCCGGTCATCGGAAAACCGCGCTGGGACACCGTGATCATCGGCGTGGACCGCGACACCACCGAACTCGATGCGCGCATCGAACGGCGCACCGCGCTGATGTTCGAGGCCGGTCTCGTCGACGAGGTCCGCGGGCTCATCGATAAGGGTCTGCGCGCGGGCGTCACAGCGCGCCGGGCGATCGGCTATGCACAAGTCCTGTCGTATCTGGACAACGAATACGACCTGAACCACGCGCGGGAACGCACCCTGATCGGCACCCGGCGTTATGTCCGGCGGCAGCGCTCGTGGTTCCGCCGCGATCCAAGGGTGCGGTGGGTGGACGGCGCCGATCCCGATCTGGTCGCGACCGCGTTGTCCCTGTTAGAGAAGGAACAGATGCCGCAGTGACACGTCGTGTGAGTACCCGCAATGCCTCGGTCCAGGTGTGGCAGGCGTATCTGAACAATCGGACCAAGCGCCACCGCGACGGCCGCTTTCTGGTGCAGGGCGTGCGGCCGATCACCCAGGCGATCGCCAACGACTGGCCGCTGGAGACGATGCTCTACCGCCTCGGCGGACCGGATCTGTCGACCTGGGCCCGCGAACTACTGGAGACCAGCGGTGTGCCGCAGGTCGGCCTGGTGCCGGAGCTGATGGCCGATCTCGGCGAAAAGTCCAGCGGCATACCGGAATTGGTGGCCATCGCGATATCCAGGCAACCCGAGCTCGATACTTTCGAGCCCGGCGAACCCGGTGATGCCGCGCCACCCGTCGTGGTGGTTTTCGACCGTCCCAACTCGCCAGGCAATCTCGGCACACTCATCCGCTCCGCCGACGCCTTCGGTGCCAGCGGCATCATCGTGACCGGTCACGGTGCCGACCAATACGATCCGCAAACGGTCCGCGCATCCACCGGTTCGCTGTTCGCCATGCCGGTCTTCCGCGCGGCCGGGCCTGCACAGGTGCTCGAATTCCGCGACCGGCAGGTCCAGCGCGGCATCCCGACCCGCATCGTCGGCACCGATGAGCACGGCGCGGACGCGGTCTTCGACTACGACTTCGCCGAGGCGACGATCCTGGTCGTCGGCAATGAGACCGGCGGTATGAGTGCGGCCTGGCAGCAGGCCTGTGACGATATGGTCTATATCCCGATGGGCGGCACGGCCAGCTCGCTCGGTGCGCCCTCGGCCGCCGCGATCGCGCTGTACGAAATTTCGCGGCAGCGCCGTACGTTGGTTCGAGGACGATAAGCAGGGAGAATGCGCGACGTGTCGGATATCGAGTTCACGAAGGGCCACGGCACCGAGAACGACTTCGTGGTGCTGCCCGATCCGGAGGTCCGGCTGGACCTGACGCCGGACCGGGTCGCCGCGCTGTGCGATCGCCGCCGCGGACTCGGCGCGGACGGTGTGCTTCGGGTGGCGCGTGCCGGTGCGCTGCGAGACGCGGGTGTGCTCGCCGAGATTCCCGAGGGGATCGCCGAGACCGACTGGTTCATGGACTACCGCAACGCCGACGGCTCGATCGCCGAGATGTGCGGCAACGGGGTGCGGGTTTTCGCGCACTACCTGGCGGCGAACGGGCTCGAATCGCGTACGGAGTACGTCGTCGGTAGTCGTGCCGGGGCTCGTCCGGTCACCGTGCACGCCGGTGGGCCTGCCGATGGCGAGGTCACCGTGGGGATGGGTATCGTGCGCGAGCTCGGTTCCTCGACCGCGACCATCGGCGGCTGGGCCCTCCCCGGCATCGGCATCGACGTCGGCAACCCGCACCTGGCATGCGTCGATTCGAGCATGTCCGTGGACGCGCTCGCCAAACTCGATCTCACCGTCGCCCCAGGCTTCGATCCAGACCTGTTCCCACAGGGCGTGAATGTCGAGATCCTGACCGGACTGGTCGACGGCGCGGTCGATATGCGCGTCTACGAACGCGGCGTCGGCGAAACCCGTTCCTGCGGAACCGGGACCGTCGCCGCCGCGGCATCCGCCTTGTCCGCCAACGGCTTCCGCATCGCCGCCGATACCGGCGAGGTGCGCGTCCGGGTGCTCGGTGGCGAGGTCACCGTTCGGCTCGCCGAGGGCGCGGCCTGGTTGCGCGGACCGTCGGTGCTGGTTGCGACCGGTCGGATCGCGGAAAACTGGTGGTCGTCGCAGTCGGCCAGCTGAGTGCTGATAACCCTCGCCTGAGCAGAGCGGTGCTGGCCGGGTCCGGACCGACGCCGGCCGTGTGCGGGGATAACCGAATGCGCAACGGGGAGCAGTCGTGGCAGCATGGATGGCGTATGAGGAAATCGAAGACTTATGAATTCACTCCGGCCGCCGACGACAACGACCACGTCGAGGCCGTCGAGGACACGACGGAAGACACCGGCGATGTCGTCGCCGAGCACGCCGCGCGGATGCGGCGGTCCGGTTGGACCGCCGACCCCACGGTGGGCGAGATGCAGCTCGACGAGCGCTCCTCGCTGCGGCGTGTCGCTGGCCTGTCGACCGAGCTCACCGATATCACCGAGGTCGAGTACCGGCAGCTGCGACTGGAGCGGGTCGTGCTGGTCGGGGTATGGACCACCGGTACCGCGACGCAGGCCGAGGCCAGCATGGCCGAACTGGCGGCACTCGCCGAAACCGCGGGCTCGGAGGTGCTCGAAGGACTGATCCAGCGTCGAGACAAGCCGGATCCGGCCACCTATATCGGCTCCGGCAAGGCCGACGAACTGCGCGCCGTGGTACTCGAAACCGGCGCCGATACCGTGATCTGCGACGGTGAACTGACCCCGGCGCAGCTGACCGCGCTGGAGAAGGTCGTCAAGGTCAAGGTGATCGACCGGACCGCACTGATCCTGGATATCTTCGCCCAGCACGCCACCTCCAGCGAGGGTAAGGCGCAGGTATCGCTCGCCCAGATGGAGTACATGATGCCGCGACTGCGCGGTTGGGGTGAGTCCATGTCCCGGCAGGCCGGTGGTCGCGCGGGCGGCAATGGTGGCGGTGTGGGGCTGCGTGGTCCCGGTGAGACCAAGATCGAGACCGATCGCCGCCGCATTCGCGAGCGAATGGCCAAGTTGCGCCGCGAGATTCGGGAAATGAAGACCGCGCGCGATACCAAGCGGGCCCGTCGCACCTCCAGCGGTATCCCGTCGGTCGCCATTGTCGGCTACACCAACGCAGGCAAATCCAGTCTGATGAACGCGTTGACCGGCGCGGGGCTGCTAGTCCAGGACGCCCTGTTCGCGACCCTGGATCCGACCACCCGCCGTGCCGAACTGGACGACGGCCGCGAGGTCGTCTTCACCGACACCGTCGGATTCGTGCGACATCTGCCGACCCAGTTGGTCGAGGCCTTCCGGTCCACCCTCGAGGAGGTCACCGGCGCCGATCTGCTGCTGCACGTCGTCGACGGTTCCGACCCCCTGCCCGCCGAACAGATCAAGGCGGTCCGCGAGGTGATCACCGATGTGATCAAGCAATCCGGGATATCGGCACCGCCGGAGCTGTTGGTGGTCAACAAGATCGATGCGGTCGACCCGGTCGAGCTCACTCGGCTGCGCGCGATGTTGGCCGACGCGTCCTACGTTTCCGCGCGCAAGGGCACCGGCATCACCGAGCTGCGTGAGCGCCTCGCTGAGGTGCTCGGCGGCCTCGACGTCGAAATCAGTGTGCTGCTGCCCTACACCCGGGGCGATCTACTCGCCCGCATCCACGCGGACGGTCGCATCACCACCTCCGAGCATGAGGAGGGCGGCACCCGGGTACGCGCCCGCGTACCGCACGCACTGGCGGCGGCGTTGTCGCCGTACGCGCACGCGGGTGGTTCAGCCGACGCCGACGGAGCGGGTTCATCGGAGGCGAATGGGACTCGTTAGGCGGGTGCCAGCGGCCGGCGAGCGGTTTCCGAGTGGGTCGACGAGACATCTTCCGCGCCACTGATTTCGGGAACACATGGGCAACTCGCCTGGTACGTCCGAAACGCAACCCGCTGATCGGGCGCCGGTTCGCCAGATCCGAGTCGCCCAACGACTCGCGGGCCGGCAAAGGTTCCCGAGAGGCGGAGGAGCGCAGGCGAATTCGTTGCGCTATCGTCATCGAATCGACATCAGGAGGGTAAATGTCGCATGACCACTCCGGTCAGGCCGATTCGGGTGATCGGCGTTCCGGTGCTTCGTCGCTCGATGCGCCGGTGCTGAGTGACGGTGCGCCACTATCGGTTTCGCTCACCGACACCGATATTCGGGTGCTCGACACCGTGCTCGCGCCGCTGCGCGCATGGACGAGTCCGCGGTTCTACGGTCTGGAGAACATTCCGGCCGAGGGGCCGGTGCTGCTGGTCGGCAACCACAATCTGATGGGCGGCATCGATGCACCGCTGTTGCTGCCCGAGGTGCTGCGCAGGCGTGGTCGACTGATCCGCGGGCTGGCCGAGAATGTGCTCATCAATGTGCCCGGCATCCGTCAGGTGCTGCACCACTTCGGCTCGGTGCGCGGTAACCGCCGCAACTGCCTGGCGCTGCTGGCCCGCGGCGAAGCCGTCATCGTATTTCCGGGCGGCGGTCGAGAAGCGGTGCGCCGCAAGAACGAGAAGTACGTCCTCAAGTGGGAGGGCCGCTCCGGCTTCGCGCATATGGCGATCGAGGCTGGCGCGCCGATCGTGCCGGTGGCGATGATCGGCGTCGACGACGCCTACGACATCGTCTTCGATGGCGACCATCCGGTCATGCGACCGGTGCGCTGGGCTGTCGAGGCACTCGGTCTGAACCGCGATCTGACTCCGCCGCTGATCCGCGGCGTCGGCCCGACCGGCATCCCGCGTCCCGAGCGCTTCTACTTCTCCGCCGGTGCGCCGATCGACCCGACGCCGTGGCGGGATGCGCCGGATAAGCATGCCGCCGCGGTGCAATTGCGTGACGTGGTGCGCAAGGAATTGGAGGAGGAGCTGAAGTTCCTGTTCAGCGAGCGCGATCGGGATCCGGGTCGCACCTTCTTCGGCCGACTGCGCAGTCTGTTCTGAGTCTGCTCTCAGTTATTTGTCAGTAACTCTCCATACCTTGGCCGAATGGCTGGAACGAGAGTGCGAATGGCAGCAGTGGCGGGTGTAACAGCAGTTCTGATGGGATTCCCCGCCGCATCGGGTGGCTTTCTCGCGTCCGCGGCCGGCGTCGCCGATCCGGTCATCGCGTCCGGCAAACTGCTCACCTCGTCGCGCTCGTCCGATGGCTCGTATGTCGCCGATGTCGCGGTGCACGACAACCGCAATCTGACCTTGCAGGTGTACTCGGCCGCGATGGGCAAGAACATCGAGATCCAGGTGCAGCGCCCTGCCGACACCTCCACCCCGCGCCCGACCCTGTATCTGCTCAATGGCGCGGGCGGCGGGGAGGATTCGGCGACCTGGCAGGCGCAGACCGATGCCGCGCGGTTCTTCGACGACAAGAATGTGAATGTGGTCACACCGGTCGGAGGCAAATGGAGCTACTACACGGACTGGCGCGCTCCCGATCCGGTGCTCGGCGTGAATATGTGGAAGACCTTCCTCACCGAGGAATTGCCCTCGCTCATCGATAGCGGACTCGGCGCGAACGGCACCAATGCGATTGCGGGCCTATCGATGTCGGGTACTTCGGTACTCCAACTGCCCATCGCCGCACCGGGCCTCTACCAATCGGTGGCGGCCTACAGCGGATGCGCGCAGATCTCCGACCCGGTCGGCTACAACTTCGTGAACGCCGTCGTCGCCGCGGGCGGCGGTGATTCGGCGAATATGTATGGGCCGCAGGGTGATCCGATGTGGGCCGCCAACGACCCGTACGTGCACGCCGACCAACTGCGCGGCCTGAACCTGTACATCTCCGACGGCAGTGGTATGCCCGGCCGATGGGACACCTTGAACGGCCCGCACGCGCTGCCCGGCGCCGGTGGCCTCGTCAACCAGGTCGCCGTCGGCGGCGCACTCGAAGCCGCGGCCAACTACTGCTCGCACAACCTGCAGACTCGCCTGAACCAATTGGGCATCCCCGCCACCTATGACTTCCAGCCCACCGGCACTCACTCCTGGGGCTACTGGGAAGACGCGCTGAAGGCGTCGTGGCCGGTCCTGGCACGGGGCCTCGGGCTGCCCGCCTAGGGTCGGCGCACTTCTGTATTTGCTGATCGGTACGGCAAATTTCCTCCGCTGTTCGAGGTGAGACCGCGATTTCTGGTCCAGAAGTAAACGATAGTTCTCATTCCGGGTACCGTATGTAGCAACGACGGGTCGGTGTGGACCGGCCGTGTGGTCACTAGGAGGTTGGCGTGGAGCGCACACTGTTCGAACCCGAACACGAGCTGTTCCGGGAATCGTTCCGCAAGTTTCTCGATCAGCACGTCGCGCCGAATCACGCGCAGTGGGAAGAGCAGGGCGTTGTCGACCGCGATGTCTGGCTCGAGGCCGGTAAGCAGGGATTCCTCGGCATGGCCGTGCCGGAGGAGTTCGGCGGCGGCGGGGTAAAGGACTTCCGCTACAACGCGATCGTCACCGAGGAATCGGTGCGTGGCCAGTACTCCGGCCTCGGCTTCGCCCTGCACAACGATGTGATCGCACCCTATCTGCTCGAACTCGCCAACGATGAGCAGAAGCAGCGCTGGCTGCCCGGGTTCTGTTCGGGCGAGATCATCACCGCCATCGCGATGACCGAACCGGGCACCGGTTCCGACCTCCAGGGCATCAAGACTCGCGCGGTTCGCGACGGCGACGACTGGATCCTCAACGGCGCCAAGACCTTTATCACCAACGGCATCAACTCCGATATTGTCATCGTGGTCGCCCAGACCGACCCGGAGAAGGGTGCGATGGGCTTCAGCCTGCTCGTCGTGGAACGCGGCATGCCCGGCTTCGAACGCGGCCGCAACCTCGACAAGCTCGGCCTGAAGGCCCAGGACACCGCCGAGTTGAGCTTCACCGATGTGCGCGTCCCGGGCAAGAACCTGCTCGGCACCGAGGGCATGGGCTTCATCCACCTGATGAACAACCTGCCGCAGGAACGCCTGTCGATCGCCGTGGTGGCGGCCGCTGCCATGGAATCCTGCCTGGAGATGACCATCCAGTACGTACGCGACCGCAAGGCCTTCGGCAAGCCGATCGGCGCCCAGCAGAACACTCGCTTCGTGCTGGCCGAACTGGCCACCAAGACAACCGCCGTCCGGGTCCTGGTCGACCGCTTCATCGAAGACCTCAATGCGGGCAAGCTGTCCGTCGAGGACGCCGCCATGGCCAAGTGGTGGAGCACCGAGGAGCAGCTCGATCTCATCGACCGCTGCCTGCAACTGCACGGCGGCTACGGCTATATGAAGGAATACCCGATCGCCAAGGCCTACATGGATGCCCGGGTCCAGACCATCTACGGCGGCACCACCGAAATCATGAAGGAAATCATCGGCCGTAGCTTGAAACTCTCCTGACGGGAGGCGGTTTCCCGGCTCAGCCGACGGCTTCGATCGCCTCGTGGGCGTGGGTGTACACGGTCGGCGGTCGACTGTCGAGTTCGTCGGCGATCGTGAAGCTGGTTGCGCGCTAACCGAACCGGCCGCGGGGCCGCAGTCGGCAGCCAAGGCCCGCGGCGGCACCAGATATCCGCATCTGTGTTCGGAACGCTATGTGCAACAGGATATTTCAGTGCCGCTCGGGGTCGGCGGTGACCCGGCGTTGTTCCGGTCCGGCTGGTAGCTGCTAGCCTTCCTGCGTGCCCATCGCTGTCCGTCTTGCTCCTGGTTGCCGCCCGCGCGGCTGCCGGGCTCCCGCGCGGCGGGTGCACGGACGCCGGGTGCGATGGGTGATCGGCTCCGAGCCGGGTCAGGTCAACGGGATGCGATGGCGGTGCGCGTCGCGCACCGTGCGAGGTAACTGAGGGCGTTTCGGGCCGTTTGCGGCCGGTTCCTCGCTGCACGGGTACGCGTTCTCGTGATTTCACCAGCCATCGCACCGGAACGTGTGTTCCGGCTCAGGAGCGTGTCGACAATGACCAGCGAATTCTTCATTCCTGCCCCGGAGGGGCAGAATCCCAGCGCCGAAGGGTATTTCGGCGACTTCGGCGGCAAGTTCATCCCGGAGGCACTCGTCACTGCCGTGCAGGAAGTGGCTACGGCATATCAGAAGGCCAGCTGTGATCCCGGGTTCGTGGCCGAGCTCGAGCAGTTGCTCGTCCATTACGCGGGGCGGCCCACGGCGCTGACCGAGGTGCCCCGGTTCGCCGAACATGCCGGAGGAGCACGGGTTTTCCTCAAGCGCGAGGACCTGAACCACACCGGGTCACACAAGATCAACAATGTGCTCGGACAGGCGCTGCTCACCAAGCGGATGGGCAAGCCGCGGGTCATCGCGGAGACCGGCGCGGGCTCGCACGGGGTGGCGACCGCCACCGCATGCGCGCTGTTCGGGCTCGAATGCACCGTCTACATGGGCGAAGTCGACATGAAGCGGCAGGCGCTCAATGTGTCCCGGATGGAAATGCTGGGGGCGCAGGTCGTTCCGGTCGGTTCCGGGTCACGCACTCTCAAGGATGCCATCAACGAGACGTTCCGGGACTGGGTCACGAACGTGGACAACACGCACTACATCTTCGGCACGGTCGCCGGGCCGCATCCATTCCCGACCATGATCCGCGATTTCCAGCGCGTCATCGGTGTGGAGGCCCGGCGGCAGATAGTGGAACGCACCGGGCGGCTGCCGGACGCTGCCGTGGCGTGCGTCGGCGGCGGATCGAATGCGATCGGGCTGTTCCACGCCTTCTTGGACGACGAGCACGTGCGGCTCATCGGTTGTGAAGCCGCCGGACACGGCATCGAGACCGGTCGGCACGCAGCGTCGTTGTCGGCAGGCGAGCCCGGCATTCTGCACGGGTCGCGCTCCTATGTTCTCCAGGACGAGGAGGGACAGATCACCGAGGCGTGTTCGATCTCGGCCGGACTCGATTATCCGGGTGTCGGCCCCGAGCATGCTTTTCTGCACGACCGTGGTCGTGGTGAGTACCGCCCGATCACCGATAACGATGCCATGCAGGCATTTCGCCTGCTGTCCGCAACCGAGGGCATCATCCCGGCGATCGAAAGCGCCCATGCACTGGCCGGTGCGCTGGATCTCGGCAGGGAGCTCGGCGCGGACGGATTGATCCTGGTCAATCTGTCCGGCCGCGGCGACAAGGACATGGATACCGCGACCAGCTATTTCGGCCGGGGTGCCGAAGCGACCGCATCGGAGGGACAGCAGTGAGCGGAAACATCCAGTTGCTGAACGAGACCCTGGCCGCGGCTGGACAGGCAGGGCGTACGTCACTCATTGCCTATCTGCCCGCTGGTTTCCCGACCGTCGAGCGCGGCATCACCGCCATGACAGCGGCCCTCGACGCCGGTGCCGACATCCTTGAAGTCGGCCTGCCGCACAGCGATCCGATCCTGGACGGTCCGGTCATCCAGACCGCCGCCGATATCGCCCTACGCGGCGGCACTCGGATCAAGGACGTGCTGTTCACAGTACGCGAGGTGCATCGGGCCACCGGTAAACCGGTCCTGGTGATGACGTACTGGAACCCGGTGTCGCGCTACGGGGTCGAACGATTCGCCACGGAACTCGCCGAGGCTGGCGGGGCGGGCTGCATCCTGCCGGATCTACCAGTCCAGGAATCCGCCAGCTGGCGCGAACAGGCGGCCACGCATGGCCTGGCCACCGTGTTCATCGTCGCGCCGAGCACCGACAGCCAGCGATTGACCCAAATCACCGCTGCCGGTTCGGGATTCGTGTATGCCGCTTCGCTGATGGGTGTCACCGGCACCCGCGCGTCGGTCGGCGAGACCGCCGGGTTCCTGGTCGAGCGCATTCGGGCGGTCACCGATCTGCCAGTCTGCGTCGGCATCGGTATCTCGACCGCAGATCAGGCCGCTGCGGTCGGGGGTTTCGCCGACGGTGTCATCGTCGGCTCCGCGCTGGTGAAGGCCCTACTCGACGCGCCCGACGAGTCGGCTGCGCTGACAGCTGTCCGAACCCTGACGAGTTCCCTCGCCACCGCCGTCCGGAGCTGACCGCCGAGTTACGCATGGTCCGCAGGTGCCGCACGGCATGGTGGATTTCACGGATCATCGTGGTCAACTCGGCTGGGGTCTCACGCGCCCTGACAACCCAGCAGGGTGGTGATGGTGGCGGCGGTCCAGCCTAGATCCGCGCCGGGGCGGGTCGCGATATAGGCGGCGATCTTTTCGACTGTCCAGGTGTGGGATTCGATCAGGCCCGCGGCGAGGTGGCGGATGTAGGCGGCCGACGGTGGGTTGCCAGGGAGGTCGGTATAGCGCCAAGGTGCGGTGATGGTGAGGACCGGATGTCCTTCGAAAGTGCCGGTGCAGACGACGGTTTCGTAGCGACCGGGACCCAGCGTCGAGCGGCCGCGGGTGATTGCTTCGCGCAGGCCCAGGTCGGTGCCGGGGGTTCGGTACATCTCCTGGGCGGCGATATCGCAGAACTGGTCGATGGTGACCAGGTGGGCGCGGGCGGCGGTCGCACCGTGGGCGTCGGGGTCGTAGAAGGCTCGCCCGCCGGTCCAGGTCAGGGATTCGGTGGCGAAGTATTGCACGCCGGGAAGCATGAGTGGTACGGACCGCGGCGGTTCGGCCGGGTGGCGGCAGCCGGGGAGTGTTACCGCGCCGCCCTTGGGTGTGCCGCCGGCCAGGTAGCAGCGCAGGCGGCTCAGATGCATATTCGAGCCGTATGACGCATACCACACGGTCTCGGTCATGGTGCTGGTCCAGGCATCGCACCCACCTTCGGGTTGGAATCGCCGATAAGACGAGCATGCCACGGGTGGTGGCATCAGTGCCTTGCGCCCGTGAGCACGTCCGCCACCAGCGAGTTCGGCAGCGGTGGATGCACCGGCCGGTGTTCGATAACGGTGAGTTCGGGCGCCCGTATCTCCGCCGGCGGCGGAAAGTAGGCGAGTCACCGCACGGCGGCCGCATCGGGAAGTTGTAGAGCTGCGTGGCCCGGTTCCCGCCGTGGGGTCACCAATCCGTTGAGTGCGCGCGTCGGCGCTGCCGACATGGCAGACATCGCTGTCCTTCGAAGCTGTCCCAACAGCCCATATTGTCTGGGACGGATTCGACACCTGTACCGATTATCGGCGGGCGCCGCACGGATACAACGGGATCGAATTCGACGCATCCCTTGCGGCGGTGCGTCACTCGCGCGTTGGGAAGTGGAATCCGCGGCGCGCGAACGGAATGCGTACACTTCTGCCAGCCGGAAGCGATCTGAAACAGGCGTCAGTCGGCCGACATTGGAGGGGTAATTGTCAACACGACGCGACGACATTCTCGATGCGGCACGGGACCTGATCGTGCGCGAGGGCTACGCCGGCGCCAGTATGCATGCGATCGCGCGAGCGGCGGGCCTGACCAGACCCGCGCTGTACGCCGAATTCTGCGATCGGGACGACTTGTTCGAGGCATTGTTCGATCGTGAGGAACAACGGGTGTTCGCCATGGCGGCCGAGGCTATGCCGGTATTCCAGGAGGACGTGGATCTGGCCGCCATAGCGGCGGACGTCTCGGCCGATGCCGTCGATATCTTTCTCGACCTCGTCGCAGCCGCGCCACAGAGCTGGCGATTCGTGCTCATGCACGGCGAGGGACTGCCCGAAACCGCGCACCAACGGGTGGATCGCGGCCGTGCGGCCCTGCGGGCGCGCAGTCGAAAGGTGCTCGGGCTGATGGCCGCGCTCACCGAGCGAGAAATCGATGAGGAGTTGTTGAGCCACGCGGTGATCAGTGTGAGCGAAACCGGCGCCAGACTTGTGCTCGCCGACGGTGGCGCGCAACGGCGCGCAGCGGTATCCGAGACACTGCGCTGGCTGGCACGCCGGGCGGTCGCCGGGGCCGGAGTCGGGGAGAAATAGCGATGGCCGAAACGGCGCCCCATGAGCTATCGATGCCTCGAGCACCTAAACGCAAGTACGCCAGGCGGCTTCAGCCTGCCGACCGACGTGAGCAACTACTCGACGCAGCATTACGCATTGTGGCGGAGGCGGGGTTCACCAGCGTCAGTATTGCCGCCGTCGCCGAGCGCGGCGGGGTGACCAGGCCGGTCGTCTACGACTCCTTCGGCAGCCGCGGCGAATTGCTGGAGGCGCTCATCGAACGCGAGACTGCCCGCATGGCGGCGGCGGTGGCCCGCTCGACCGCCACAACGCCCGACTTCGGTTCCGCCGCACCAGAACAGCTGCCTGCGATGCTCGGGCACTTCCTCACCGAGGTCTGCTCGATGCCCGACACCTGGCGGCTGATCTACTTCCCGATCGACAGTGTGCCGCCGGCACTGCGGGACCCGCTCACCGCGGCGCGCGACGAATTGCGCTCACCGCTGCGGCAGGCACTCGGGCGGTGGCTGACCGAGCAGCCCGATGCCGATGGCGTGGATCCGGACGTGTTGGCCCAGGTCGTACAGTGCACCATCCAAACCGCGGCGGGCCTAGTGCTCGACCATCCCGAGCAATTCGGCATCGACCGGATTCTGGCGCTGTTCGACTATCTGTTCCTCCGTGCGCCAGTGCCGGCGAGTGAACCGTCAGCACTGCGCGCATAGCGTCTTTCGACGGTGACGGAGGGAGCGGCCCGGCGTCGGCGATGGCGATCGCTGTCGTTCCGGTCTCGGGTCGAGCCGATCACGGGCAAACTGGCCTCTCGAAGAGGACTACCCAGCGCCGATCGAGGTGAGTTCGAACACCGGGTGGTGCTCGGCTTCCGCGACAAACCGCTCAACCGGATCGTTCCGGTCGGCCTGAAAGTAGCGTCGAGTGGCAGAGGCGATCTGCACATAGCGCTGGAGCACCGGCCCGGCCTCCTGCGCAGACGCCTCTCGGATGGTGTAGGTGCGGTTCCCGCGCCGGCGGGTGAGCGTCACTCGCCCCGCGTTGCGGGCGTTATGAACCCAAGGCACCGCCCCGTACGGGGCCACCAGCCACAGCCGCCCGTCGTGGTCCACGACAGTGACCGGGTTCCGTCGAGTCAGGCCGGTTCGGTGCCCCACCGTAGTCAACACATATGAGTGCGGCACCAAACCGCCACTGGTAAACGCCGTCATGACGACATTCTCGATACGACGCCAGCGACCCGGCCGGTACCGCCGCTCAGGACGAAACTCCACCGGCTCAGGCTCTCCACCACTGTTCACGTCCTCAATCTACCGTCCATCGGCGGGAGGGGTAGATCCCGCAGAATCCCACATTGCCAGCGGCTTTCGACAATGCGATCGCGCGCTGGCGAAGAATCGGGCGCACCAATTCGCCACCTATGGTGAACTCGCCGCCGCCGCACAGGATGCGCTCGCGGGACGCACGGTCGCACCGCCGCCACCGAAGAAGCGCCGGGGAGTGTTGAGCGCGGTAGTCGCGGCCGTACTGGCCGCCGCGGGCTGCCGCAACGCGTGGGCCAGGGCTATCTGGTTCCGACGAGCGTCCCGCGTGTTCGGAATTCCTGCGGTGGGCAGCCTTGCCAGCGCCGGAATGCGCGGATGAAGGAGGCGGCCTCGGCGTAGCCGAGACGGGCGGCCACTTGTTCGGTGGTCATATCGGTGTGGCTGAGTAGTTCCTCCGACATCATCTGGCGTACTTCGTCGAGGAGACCGCGGAAGGAGGTGCCTTCGTCGCGGAGGCGGCGTGACAGTGTGCGCGGGCTCATGAAAAGCGCTGCGGCGATGGCGATTTGGTCCGGAATCTCGCCAGGATTGCGAACCAGCAGATCGCGCACCGAACCGGCGACACCGCTGCGAGCGCGGCGGGCGGTGAGCAGATCGCGGCACAGCTGTTCGCATGTTCCGCGCGCCCATTCGGTTGCCTGCGGCAGCGCGACATCGAGATACGCACTGTCGAAGGCCAATTCGTTGACCGCCGCGTCGAATTCCGGCTCGACCCCGAAGACGTCCCGGTAGCGCGTCGTATCCGCCGGCGCGCGATGGCGGAAGCTGATCCGGGTGGCTGGCACACCCGCGGAGAACCGCTCCCGGCTGATGGTCTGGATGCCGGTGATGTTGCGTTCGGTCAAGAAGGCGCGCACATCCGCCGGAATCTCCGAATCGTCGACGACGAGCCGCGACTCTTCCGGTCCCTCCTCGAAGGTCAACCGGCCGAAGGCGAAGGCCGAATCGACATAGCGCAGCGAAACCTCGATCACCTCGCGCACCGTGCGACTGCTGAGCAGCGCCAGCCCCCACGGCCCGTACAGAGCCAACTGATAGCGGTTCCCGGCCTCGACGCCCAATCCGGGTTCGGCGCCGAATCGCGCGAGCAGATTGCGCACGACGCGCACCTCTTGATGCGCCGTCACCGCGGCATCGGGATCGTTTATCGCCGCGGGCACCAGTTTCGTGCCCTCGAGACAGGCTTCCGGCGGCATGCCGCGTTGTTGTGCCAATTGCATCAGCACATGCACGCTGGATGTTTTACGCAGTAGATCCCAATCGAACACTGAACTGCATCCTCGTCGAAGCTGGTCCCGTCGTGCTATCGGCGGAACGTATCAACCCTTTCTTATCCATCGCAGAAAAATCAATGGCTCGTTCGCGAATCTGTTCAGCTTCGCACTGCCGATGGGCGGATGGCAGGACTCCGGGATCGGTACGCGATGGGGCGGTGCCGCCGGAATCCGGAAATACAGCCGCCAGCGAGCGATTACGGTGCCGCGCGGACCGGCGTTGAAGCGTGAGTCGACGTGGTACCCGGCCTCGCGCATACGGTTGCGAGCGGTGACCGGATTGATGCGCGCTGGACGGGCGTGGCAAGCGCAAGCTATCGATGTTCTCGGTCGGCAAGCGATAAGTGCGGGCTCAGACGGATATCGAACGCGCTATCCGGAATCCGACATCATCGATGCGGTAGGTCGGATGGCTGCGCCGTCGCACCGAGGCCCGGCAGCTCCACTTCTCGTCGGACCACCCGCCCCCGCGCAGCACCCGATACGAGTCGTACACCTCAGCGTCGTAAATGTCCCAGCACCAATCCCAGACGTTGCCGAGCATGTCGTACAGGCCCCATGCATTCGGCAGCTTGCCGCCGACCTCGTGCACGTGCTCCGCGGAATTGCCGCGATACCAAGCGATTTCGTCGAGCTCGCCATATCGCGGACCCGCGGTGCCCGCCCGGCACGCATACTCCCACTCGGCTTCGGTCGGCAGCCGGTACCCATCGCTATCGGCATCCCACGTGACCTCGTCGTCCTGCACGCGATACGCGGGCGGCAAACCCGCACCAAGCGACAGACCATTGCAGAACCGGACCGCATCGAACCACGAAACGCTCTCGACCGGCAGCCGATCACCGTGCGTCGCACTCGGCAACTCCCCGGTGACCTGCTCGTACTGCGACTGGGTAATCGAAAACGCCGCCAACCGAAATCCTGCCACCTCGACCGCCCAACTCCGCTGGGTCCGCCGATCCGACAGCGTCACGTGCCCCGCAGGCAGCGTGACCATCTCGATTTCCGCACGCATAGCTAGCCGATAGTAATGTATGCGTATCGTGGATTCGGACGCCGCCGACCCGATGGGAGAGGTTCGCCGAACTCCGGCGCCTGGCCGATCATGGCAATGCCGATGCGGCTGAACAACTTTTGCCCATGTCACGCTCTCGAATACCGTGAGTCCACGACCATTCCCGCGCAGGCACGACAGCAGGGTTACGACAGATACACCGGTTTCGAGTACGAGAGCCACGCTGATTCGATCGTCGATCTCGTTGTCGGAGACGAATTCTCGGGAGTGCAGCAGCGCCGTAGCGCACGCCTCTTGCCGATCGTCACGGTGCAGAGCACGAATCCGGTGGTGACCCGGGCCGTGGCATCCGCCGTCCTGCCGCATCTGCCGCGCTGAGGAAGCACTTGTCGTACATTCAATTCCGGTGATCGCCACCATTTCGCTGGTTCGGCAGCGGATGGGCGGCCGATGGTGCGGTTGTCGTGTCCCGACCCCGATCTCGGTGGCCGGTCGAGTCTTCGGTTGGTTGTACGAGTCTGTCGGACATGGTGCTGGTGATGAATTTGGGGATGGCGGGGGCGAATAGTTTGAGGTAAGAGTCCATCCATTCATGGCGGGTGTTGAGGAATGGGAAGTCGGTGGGGGCCATATAGCGAACGGCGAGCATGGGCAGTGGCGCATCGAGTGCGGGGAAGTCCGGGTTGTGCAGCCCCGCGGCGGTGCACCCCGGATAGAACTGACCCAGCATCAGGCCCATTTCGACGAACCGAGACTTCTGCTCGTATTGAATCGCATCGATGTCGGCGTATTCGGTGAGGTCCGGGAAGACCGCGAGGACGGCCTTGAGCTTGGAATCGGGTTCGTCCCGGGGCGGCAAGGCGGGGAACAGGTCGAATAGATCGTCGACGACCGCAGTCAGGTACTCGGCGTCGATGGAACGACCTTCGAGAAATGCGGCCCACAGGAAGTGGTTCGAGATAGCGCGGCTGGTATAAGGACAGACCGGGCCGGATCGACCGAGGTCGGGGTGCGGCTGACACAGATATTCGCGAGTCCACCTTCGCAATTCGGCGGCACGCGAGTGCGCGGCGATCCGCGGCGTCCCTGGATCGGGAGCGAACAGGTTGACTGGTTCGATGCCGGAACGTGTCCCGACGATTCGGTCCGTGTTCATCATCGGCTTGTCCTTGTGGGGGTGTTGGGCTCCGGTGCGGTAGTTCGTGATGAGCGGAAGTGCTCGGTGAGGACGAATCCGATCGCGCGGAGCGAGTCGGGTTCGATCATCCGTTCGTGCCGGATGGGAATGCGATGGTCGGTGATCCGGCCGGTGATGAGGTTGTTCCATGCGAGGACGGGCCGGGGGTCGTCCTCCGGGTGGGCGGTGGCGCTGAAGTAGATCAGGTCAGCCAGGGTGGCGACGGACTCGCCGTCGGCGCGGAGTCGGACGGCGATCGCATGCGCGATGGTGCCGCCGAGCGAGTAGCCGAGCAGGTGGTACGGGCCCGTGGCGTAGGTGACCGCGAGCGTGACATCGCCGCTGTCATGGTCGGCCGAGACCACGAACCGCAGGTCGAAGCGAGACGCCGCTTCGGACAGATCGACCACCGGCAGCTCGACATCGGCCTCGAGATTCCGCAACGCCAGCATCACCTGAAACGGCGGATGCCCGGAGTGCGGCCGCCGCGGAACGCGTTCGTCCACCATCTGCTCGAACGCAACATCGGCATGCCGTGACGGGTCGAAGAACTGATACGGCTCGCCGTCGACCTCTACCAGCCGCAGGTATCCCGACTGGAACTCGCGGCCTGCTCGAATCGTCACCGCGCGCAACAGATCGACATCGAGATCTCCACGCAACTCGATGTACTGCGCCTCGGATATCGGCACATCCGGACTCAACTTCTGCGCCAGCCATAACCCACGTTGCCCAGCTGACAGCGGCACCTGCGTTATTGCTGACGCTTCCGGCTCGGTAACGTCGCTTGATCCCTCGTTGGGATAAAGCTGTGGTCGCAGAACGGTCATTGAACTTTCCTCTATCCCGACCACGGCCAGTCTAGGCGGAATGGTTCGCTGTGCCTACCCGGACTTCGAATCCGCAGCGCGGAATTGTCAACGAATTCCGGAGTGTACCGGGCAGTGCTCTAAAGGTTTCTTCGAGAGCTTTATCGCATGTCAGGGGGTCGAACGTAACACTGTGTCACGCAGGGACCTTCGGTCCTCGATTAGATGACGGAATGCCCTATCCTTCAACGGTGTATGTCATATATATGAACGGCCGGAATGTAATATCGAGATGCGCAAAACGATATAAATTCTGGCACGTTGTTAACATGCGATCGTGGTATTGCGATTGGTTTTGTCCGAATTGGTGAACCGGTCCAGCTGGCGGTAGCTCGGCTGTCGCTGCCCGGTCGCGTCGGATCTCCATGGCGCTTTGCATCGGCAGATCGACCGTCGCCGCCGATCGGGTCCGAGAAGGTTTTGGCGCGTCGATGATCTCCGGCCTAGCCTGTACGCGCACCGTGCGAAGAGGAGACAACCGTGCCCGATGTCCGTGAACTATGGCAGAGCCGAGTCTGGGGGAATCTCGGGGCTCCGGTATACGACTTCGTGCTCGACCATCCGCAGGTGGCCCGGCCCGCCGGACAGGTGATGTGGGGTTGCGATACCCGCCGGATGTATGCGGCGATGGATATCGTCAATCAGCTGCCGGAGGGTTCGGCGCTGCTGGATCTGCCGGTCGGCGGCGGCGTGACCCTGCGTCGACTCGAACACGGTCGCAAGCTGCGCTATGTGGCCGCGGACATCTCCGATGACCAGTTGGCGGCGGCGCGCCGCGTGGCCGAGCGCGCCCGGCTGTCCGATATCGACTATGTGCGCGCGGATGTGGTCGATCTGCCCTTCGCCACCGGCGAATTCGATCTGGTAGTGAGCTTCGCCGGCCTGCACTGCATGCCGGATCCGGCCGCCGCCATCGCCTCGCTCGCTCGGGTACTCGCGCCGGGTGGACGGCTGGTCGGCAGTTGTGTGGTGCGCGGCGTCCGGCCGCGCTTCGACCTACTCATGCAGGTGATGCGGACGATGGGCGTATTCGGTCCGTCCGGCACCGCGGCCGAGCTATCGGACTGGATCGCCGCGGCGGGTCTGCGTGAGGTCGAGCTGGTGTGCAATGGCGCGCTGGCGCAGTTCATCGCCGTGAAGGACTAGGCCCCTGGTCGTAGCGCGGGCCGACCAGGGCAATGGCCGTATCGACCGCGACGTCGATGATGTCGCGGATGTCCTTGCCCTCTTCGACAGTAGAGGCGATGAGTTCGCGGAAACCGCCGTAGAGGATGGTCGCCATCTGACGGGTCGGCGGATGCAGCCCGGGAGCTTCGAACCTCGGCGTCGCGGTGATGCTTTGGATCAGCTCGATGAAAGCCTCACCCGCGTCGTGGTGGACCAGGCGGGCGGCCTCGCCGAGCGCGGGGGTGTCCCGAATCCAGGCCAGGGTGATCGTCGGATCCTGACGGGATGCGTGGATCCAGGCTTCGATGGCCTGTCGGACCTGGGTGCGCCAGGGCGCGGCTGGGTCGACGGCATCGTAGATTTGCTGGATCGTCTCATTGTTGCGCTCGGCGAGCAGTGCGATGAAGCAATCCTGTTTGCTGTCGAAATGTTCGTAGAAGGTGCGACGGGACGTGCGCGCGATGCGAACCACATCGGCGACCGTCGTCTCGCGATAACCACGATCGCGCACGGCCTCGGCCATCGCGTCGAGGAGTCGACGCCGGAATGCGGACTCCGGCGTCCCCTCGGTGGCGATGCTGGCGGCGGGCTGGGCACGGGTCACGAGAATCAGGTTAGTTCGCCCCGCCGCCACGGCGATCATGACCTCGCACGCACCTGAATATGGTCGGGTGCGGCGGCCCGGCTCGCGAATCGGATCGTGCCGTCCTCGATTCGCCCGTGACGCAGTGCGAGCACATCATGGGCGTAGCTCATGCCCAAGCGCCACGGGCGTCGCGATCCGGCCCTGGGAAAACGGTCGATGGAGCGTTGGACGTAGCCGGATCGGAAATTCAGCAGGGGCTCCGGGGCGATGCTCGGATCCGGCCACGGCGTGCACTGGTCATAGCCGTTGTCGTTCATATGCCGCAACAACCGGCACACGAATTCGCCGACCAGATCGGCCTTCAACGTCCAGGACGCATTGGTGTAGCCGATGGTGAAGGCGAAGTTGGGGACACCACTGAGCATCATCCCCTTGTAGGCCATGGTGTCGGACAGTGCGACCGCCCGGCCGTCGACGCTGAATTCGATCCCACCGAAGGCGAGCAGTTGCAGACCGGTGGCCGTCACCACGATATCGGCGGGGAGATCGGCGCCCGAGACCAGCCGCAGGCCGTCGGCGGTGAACTTCTCGATGCGGTCGGTCACCACGGCGGCGCGCCCGGCCCGGATCGCCCGGAACAGATCCCCGTCCGGCACCAGGCAGAGCCGTTGATCCCATGGGTTATAGGTCGGTTCGAAGTGGACGTCCACCTCGTATCCGGTCGGCAATTGCGCGGCCGTCTGCTTGCGGATGAAGTTGCGCATCATGCGCGGGCGGCGCTGGCTGAGTTGGTAGATGATCGTGCCGATCAGCACGTTCTTCCACCGGGTGATCGTGTAGGCCCGGCGGGGGCCGAGCCGTTCGCGCAGGCGGATCGCCAGCGCGTCCTCGGTGGGCATGGACAAGATGTATGTGGGGGAGCGCTGGAGCATGGTCACCTGCGCTGCCGTCTCGGCCATGGCCGGGACAAGGGTCACCGCCGTGGCCCCGCTGCCGACCACGACGACTCGCTTACCCGCATAGTCCAGGTCGGCGGGCCAATGCTGCGGATGCACGAGTTGCCCACGGAAATCGTCGATTCCGGCGAATTCGGGGGTGTAACCGTGGTCATAACGGTAGTAGCCGCTGCACACATACAGGAAGCCGCAGGTGAATGTCGAGGTGGTGCCGCCATGTTCGGCCGTCACCGTCCACTGCGCCGCTTCGGTCGACCAGGATGCCCCGATGACCTTGTGCCCGAATCGGATTCGACGATCGATACCGGCTTCGGCCGCGGTGTTGCGGATGTAGTCGAGGATCGATGACCCGTCGGCGATGGCCGCGGCCTGGGTCCACGGACGGAAACGGTAGCCGAGGGTGTGCATATCGGAGTCCGAACGTACCCCTGGATAGCGGAACAGATCCCAGGTGCCGCCGATTGCCGTGCGCGCCTCCAGAATTGCGTAGCTGCGCTTCGGGAATGCCGTCTGCAGATGGTGTGCCGCGCCGATTCCGGAGAGACCGGCGCCGACGATCAGCACATCGATATGCTCCGGCCCACCCGTCGCCCGGCCACCCCCGATCGAATCGCTGCGCGATGCTTTCATGCTGTCACCCCCGCCTCGGCGCGTGCCCGCAACCGCCGCTCGATTACCGCGAATATGTCGTAGTAATGCGTCGGCGCGACCCGTGCGAGTGCGTCGAAGACGTAGGCATCCGGCCCGACCAGAATACGGGACTTGCCGCGCTCGACTCCGCGACAGATGATTTCGGCGGCCTTATCCGGCGAGGTCATGGTGATCGCTTCGAACTCCGCCGCCAGCTGTTCATGTGAACGGCCGCGTCCCTCGGGATCCTTGCGCACCCGGGCATTGCGCGCGATATTGGTGGTAATACCACCCGGATGCACATTCACCGCGGAAACTCCCGTGCCCCGAAGTTCCTGGCGCAGTGCGTCGGTGAAACCGCGCACCGCGAATTTCGCAGCGCAATACGCACTTTGATTCGGCATGCCGAGCAGTCCGTACACACTGGAGGTATTCACGATGACGCCCCGGTCCTGTTCGACCAAGATTGGCAGAAATGCACGGGTGCCGTTGACCACGCCGTCGAAGTTGATCTGCCGTAACCATTCGTCGTCTTCCGGAACCGCGTCGAGCACCGATGAGGTCACCGCCACACCCGCGTTGTTGAAAACCGCCGCCAACGGCTCGGTCAGCCAGTCCCTGACCTCGGCGGCGAAGGCGAGTTGGTCGGCGGCATCGCGGACATCGAGTACGCGGGTGAGCACCGGGCCGGTCAGTGTGGCAGCCGTATGCTTCAGCCCGACCGCGTCGATATCGGCGATCGCCACGGGTGACCCACGGCGCGAAAGTAATTGGGCGAGACTGCGGCCGATGCCGGAGGCGGCACCGGTAATCATGGCGGGACGGCCGGACAGCGGCCTAGCGGCGCGGGGCATCGGTGCTCCTGGCGGTGCGGATATGGGTATCGATGAGGTCGGTGAGCATCGGCCGGACACCGACGGGCAGGTCGTGGCCCAGGCCGGGCAGGGTGTGCAGACGCGCACCCGCGATGGCGCGCGCGGTGACGGTGCCGCCGGTCGGGTGCACCATCAGGTCGCGGTCACCGTGCAGGATCAGCGTCGGGGCGGTGACGGCGGCGAGTTCGGCGGTGCGGTCACCGGATTTGAGGATGCCGGCGAGTTGACGGCCGACGCCTGGTGCGGGATGGGGATCGCGGTCCCAGGTCGTCGCCGCGGCGGTGCGCACCGCCTGCTCGTCGAACGGATAGCCGTGTGAGCGGATGTGGCGGTACATGCGCACCGTGCGTTCGATGTGTTCGGTGCGCGTGCCGGCCGGTCGGCCGAACATCAATCGCCAGGTCGACAGGGCCGGACGCCCGACCCGTGCCGCACCTGTGGTCGACATGATCGAGGTCAGTGAGGCGACCCGGGCCGGATAGCGGGCGGCGACGGTTTGCGCGATCATCCCGCCGAGCGACATCCCGACCAGGTGCGCGGTGCTCAGCTCCAGCGCGTCGAGCAGGCCGACGGCGTCGGCGGCCATATCGGAGAGGTCGTATTGCGCTGTGTGCCAACGCTTTCGCAGAAAGTCGAGTGGGCCCGGCGGCGGAAAGCCGAAGTGCGTCGACTTGCCGACATCGCGATTGTCGAAGCGGATGACGTCGTAGCCGCGTGCGACCAGGAGCGCGCAGAGACCGTCTGGCCAATCGTGCAGTTGCTGACCCAGTCCGGCGACGAGCAGCAATGGGGTGCCGCCGTCACCGAGGCGCTCGTAAGCGAGGGTGACGCCACCGCCCACATCGGCGAAGTGCTCGAGCCCGCCCGTCACCCGGCCACCACCTTTCATCGGATCGCTACGCGATGCTCTGCTCATGGGTCACCTGTTCGGCCTCGGCCGTGACGGGCCGAGGCGCGCGGCGGTACACCACAGCCCGGCCCTTCTCGGCGGGCACCAGTGCGACGCCGCGGAAGTGCGTGCGCTCATCCGGCGCCTCGGTCGGTTCGAGGGTGAAATCTCGCAGCAGCGTGCGTAATACGACATTCAACTCCATGGTGGCGAAGGCCGCACCGATGCAGCGCCGAGCGCCGCCGCCGAACGGAATCCAGCTGAAGGTGCCCGGCCGGACACCGACGAAACGGTTCGGATCGAAGGTGCGGGCATTCGGGAACAGGTCCTCGTTGTCGTGCATGAGCCGAATGCTGACGACCACATTCTGCCCCTTCGGCAGCGTCCACCGCCCCAACTGCATCGACTCCGCACGGATCTTGCGGGCCGTCATATCGATGACCGGACGCACCCGCTGCACCTCCAACAGGGTGGCCTCGCGTAGTGCCGAACCGCCTTCGTCGACCTCGTCGACCAAGCGCCGCAGCACTTCCGGATGCCTGCGCAACCGTTCGATGGTCCACGACAGGGTGGTCGCCGTGGTCTCGTGGCCCGCGGTGAGCAAGGTGAGCAGTTCGTCGGCGATCTCGCCGCGGGTCATCGGAGTGCCGTCGTCGTAGCGGGCCTGCAGCATCATCGCCAGCACATCGTCGCGCTCGGCGAGCCGCTCGTCGGTCGCTGCGCGATCGACGAGCCTGCCGACGATCTCGTCGTAGTCGCGGCGGTATGCGGCGAAGCGGGCCCATGGCCCGTATCGCCCCAAGAACTTTCGTGGCACCGGCAGCGCCGCCAGCGCCGAGCCGACCAACACCAATTTGGGCAGCAACTCGCGCAGTTCGTCGAATTCCTTGCCCTCGGCGCCGAATACGGCGCGCAGGATCACATTCAGGGTGATCCGCATCATCGAATCCATCGTCGCGAACTCCCGGCCCTGTGGCCAGGTGGCCAGCTCGCGCACCGTCTCCTCCTCGATCAGCGTCTCGTACACCGCGAGGCGACGACCGTGGAACGGCGGGGTGAGCAATTTGCGCTGTTTACGATGTTCGGCGCCCTCCAGTGCGAACAGTGAGCCGGGACCGAGAAACTCTCCGAGATTGACATCGACGTTGTCGGCCACCTCGGCACTCGCGGTGAACAGCGCCTTCACCTCGGCCGGTTCGGATAGCACGACCACCCGCCCGAAGCGGGGAAGGTAGACCGTGAACGCCGAGCCGTACCGCTCATGCAATCTGCGCCATGCGCGGGTGCGGCCCGCCATCACCTCGATGGCCTGTAAGAAGGCCGGACTCGTCGGCCCGTCGGGCAATTTCACCGTGGTCATGCGGCACCTCCCAGCGTGGTACATCTGTGTACCACCGGTATGGTACACAGATGTACCACGATGTGGCAAGGATCACTGTCGGGATTGCCGTCCGCTCCGGCGGTGCTGCTGGTCGAGGTGAGCACGTGCGCAAGCATCGTTGGGTGACAACCGCAGGCTGGGGTTGGTTCGCCATCCTCGCGTCGGTCATCGTGCTGATCGGCGGGGCTGGACCGGCGCCAGTCGGCCGCCGCCGACCTCGTCACTCTCGAGGCCGGCCAGTTGCGCGGTGTCCTGGCCGCGGAGCATCGGTTGTTCGCGGGCATTCCCTACGTGGTGCCTGCGCGGCCTCGGCTGGATCTATGGCGCCGTCGTGACACCGGATCGGCAGCGCCTCGCCACCGAAACGCGAAGGTACCGGGGTTGATTCACCATCGACACCCGCCCGGATTCGGCAGGTCTAGAGCCGATCCGGGCCTACGATTCGGCCGCACCACTGGTCATGTCCTTCCGGCTGGCTGGAAATCGGCTCATCGACTCCTACGCCGCCGACCACCGAGCCGACTTCTGGATGCCATGCTGCCCCGCTGAGCCGGGGCAGATAGCACTGAACTGGGATCAGACCTTGCGGATAACCGTGACGACCTTGCCGAGGATCTGCGCGTCATTACCCGGAATCGGTTCGAACAGCGGATTGTGCGGCATGAGCCAGACATCCTTACCGGTGCGCTTGAAGGTCTTCACCGTCGCCTCGCCCTCGATCATCGCGGCCACGATATCGCCGTTGTCGGCGACATTCTGCTGACGCACGACCACCCAGTCGCCATCGCAGATCGCCGCGTCGACCATCGATTCACCGACGACCTTGAGCAGGAACAGCGATCCGTCGCCGACCAGTTCGCGCGGCAGCGGGAAGACATCCTCCACGGCCTGCTCGGCCAGGATCGGGCCACCGGCGGCGATCCGACCCAGCACGGGCACGAAGGTCGGGATCGGTCGGCCGGTCTCGGCATCCTCGGTGGTCGGCAGACTGGTCACCGCGCGGACCGCTTCGTCGAGTCCGCGAACATCAACGGCGCGTGGACGATTCGGGTCGCGGCGCAGATAGCCCTTCCGCTCGAGGGTGCGCAGCTGATGGGCGACCGACGAGGTGGAGGTGAGTCCGACCGCGTCGCCGATCTCGCGGATGCTCGGCGGGTAGCCGCGTTCGCTCACCGAGGTGCGGATGACCTCGAGAACCTTGCGCTGACGCACGGTGAGATCCGCCCCGGTACCGGACGGGACGGGGCCAACTCCGCTCTCGTCACCCGTGTCGTCTGTGTGGCTCACCGCAACCGCCCTTCTGTGTTCGATGTGCGCCGTTCGCGGGGGCGCTGCGTGACTATCCACGCGGGGTGGTTACGCAAGCTGCCGCCTCCATGCCCGTCGCTCTCGTCGCCTGTCCATTGGTTTCGTCTCAACGAATCTAGTCCGGTCGCGTCGATGTATCAAACATCTGTTCGAGGCATGTCGGCGTTTTCTGCTGACTTTGTCGGTTGGGCGTGGTAGAAATCGATCGCAACTTCTTCGAACATTTGATCGAACAGCTACCTCTCATCATCTCATGACATACCTGAGCACCCACCACCATCCCTTCACGGAGGTTTGTCCGATGAGCACAGCGATCAGCGCCCTGAGCATCGACCTCGAGGACGAGGCCGACGTCGATCTCGGCTTCGAGTCCGGTCGGCGCGTGCAGCGCCCGCATCGCGGTGGTGTTCGGGCGCTGGCCGCCGCGCGCGCCGTGGCGGACCGGCGTCCGCGCGACGGTCGGCCCGGCGGTGCGGTGGTGCTGTACGACCGCGGTCCCGTTCGAACGCGCGCGCTACATCAGGCGGGGGGTCCGCATCCGATGAAGCGGGTCGAACAGGCGCAGGTCGGTTTCGCGGTGCTCGCGGTGGCGGCGCTGTTGAGCGCGCTGGTGGTGACGGCTCTGGTCGGGTTGGCGCATTGGCGCGCCGGAACTTTCGGTGCCGACACCCCGGCGACGGTGCCCGTCGTGGTCGAGCAGCGGTCGGTTCCGGACGGTGTGGGAGTCGGTGTGCCGCGGTAGCTCGTCGAAAACCGGTGTGGCGGATGGTGATCGGCCGATCCGCCACCCAGGGTGGCCGAAATTGTCGATTGCAAATCAGGGCATATTGTTACTGTGCCTGAAACGTGACCTAGGCAACATTTGCCGACGAACGATTTCGGACACTACGCAATGACGTATCGCTCAATCGCTGCACACGCCGTCCGTCTGCCCGCCCGGATCGCCGGCCTGCTGGCCTGTATTATCTTCGGGCTCAGCGTGATTCCGGCCGCACAGGCGGCACCCGCATACGAGATATACCTGGATCTACCCGTGCTCACCGGGGACGGTGCCGGCGGCGGCGGTCTGAATCCCGCACTGCCACTGGACGAGTCGACATTACGCGCGGCGCTCGATCAGGCCAGGGCCGACGGAGTGGCGCCGAGCCGTTATGCCACACTGCTGCACCAGTACTGGCTGGTGATCTCGACCCGCAATGCCGATATCGACCTCGCGTCCTGGGATCCGGCGCTCGGCGTACATGCCAACCAGCGCACCTTCAGCCAGGTGTACGTCAACTACTTCCGGCTGGCGAATGACCATCCGGAGTTCTGGTGGGCGGGCCTGGCCGGAATCGCGGGCGGCTCCTTCGCCTCGGGTTTCTTCGACCTCGGCGATGTCGGTCTGGTACTCGATGTACCGGGCATCCATCAACTCGGCGATGCGGTCGCCGACCTGTTGCGCGACACCCCACCGGAATTGGTGGCCAAGGTGCCCGCCGACATTCGGCTGCTAGCGACCGAGGGTTCGCGCCTGAGCGCCGAGGATATCGCCTGGTACCAGACCCGGCTGATCATCATGCAGAAGCACATCTTCACCGATCTGGTCCCGATGCACGAGGCCTATGCCGCACTCGGGATGGTCGGCATCGACGAGATGTATGCGGCCGGGGTGATCGATGCCGATATCCGCACCGCCTGGCAGTCCATCGATTCGCATACCTACGACGGATATGTGGACGCGCTCATCCGCATGACCGATCGTGAGCAGAACCAAGTCATCGCCGACCAATGGGACGCCACCTCGGCGGGCCGCGGCGCAATGGGACGGGTGCTGACCTACGTGAGCACGGTGGTCGGTAAGCCCGCTGTCCCCGGTGTCCGCGCACCCGGTGTTTTCGCGCCCGCCACCGTCAATGCGGATATCGTGGGGCGCACCGTCTCGCTGCGCATCCCGCTGCCGGACTTCAACTGGGCCGACCGCGATACCCGCTGGGTCTACATCATGGGAGATCTGGCGCAGCGCCATATCGATATGGAGAGCAACCGGCCGTTGGCCGAGGTGGTGCTCGGTGAATCCTTCTGGAGTAAGCTCGCGCACGGCCGGATGATCGCGCGCATTCCCGATCTGATCGCCGATCTGACGACACAGTGGCAACTCGGCTGAGCGGTCGGTCGACGGGATAGTTGGGACGGGTGAGACGGTTGTTGACCCCGCCCGGGTATCCTGGATTAGATATCGACGTATCGGTCTAGACCCCTGTACACGTGCTCGCCGGATCGGGACTGGCGAACCGGAGCCGATTCGGACGCGGGCGCGCGCATCGACGAAGGATCTCTCGGATGCATTGCCCCTACTGCCGACACCCCGACTCACGGGTCGTCGACTCGCGTGAGGCCGAGGAAGGCGCGGCCATCCGCCGCCGGCGTTCCTGCCCGCAGTGTGGGAGACGATTCACCACCGTCGAGACCGCGATCCTATCCGTGGTCAAGCGCAGTGGAGTGACCGAACCGTTCAGCCGGGAAAAGGTCATCCGCGGTGTGCGCCGGGCCTGCCAGGGTCGCGAGGTCGCCGAAGACGCCCTGAACCTGCTGGCCCAGCAGGTGGAGGACGCGGTGCGTGCGAAGGGTTCCCCCGAGGTCCCCAGCCACGAGGTCGGCCTGGCCATCCTCGGGCCGCTGCGCGACCTGGACGAGGTGGCCTACCTGCGGTTCGCCTCGGTCTATCGCTCCTTCACCTCCGCCGACGATTTCGAACGCGAAATCGCCGATCTGCGCAGACATCGCGAAGCGGCGACAGTAGCGGCCAGCGCGGACTGATCCCTGCGGTCACAGGCAGATGCCCGGCGGACATGAGCAGCCGAAGCTGCCCATTTCCTGCCCGGGACAGATGGTGACCGATCCAGTGTCGAGCGGCCGAACCAGTTGCCGCAGCAGGTCGCTATCGGCCTGGACCAGTGTCGGCTCTGGTGTCGGTGGCCGCGCCGCGGCGGCCGCCATCGGGGCGAGCGCGACGGCACATGTGGCGATTATCGATGCGAGGGATTTCCGCATGCTCCTGCGTGCCACCATGTTCGGTGACAGTAGCCGCGCTATCGGTACCTCGTCGTGCCCCAGAACTACCGGTACACGACCAGCCCCGGCGCGCGACGGGCATCAGCGGCGGATGGCGGCGATGGCCTTTTCGATGCGCTTGGTGGAGACCGGGTAGGGCGTGCCGAGTTTCTGCGCGAAGAGGCTGACGCGGAATTCCTCGATCATCCACCAGATTTCGGTGATATCGGGGGCGTGCCTGCGGGTTTCGGGCAGTGCGTTGACGAGGCGGTCGTATGCGGCGAGGACGCGGTCGATTTCGACCATGCCGTGTCGGTCGCGGACCGCTGAGCCGGGTAGCGACCGCAGCCGCATGCGGGCGGCCGCCAGGTAGCGGGGGAGTGCGCGCAGCCGAGCACTGCCCCACTCTGAGATGAAACCGGGGAAGATCAGGTCGTCGAATTGGTGGCGGACATCCTCGGCGATATCGCGTTCGGACGTTTCGGCGAGTGCGGAGGAAACCTGGTGCGCCTCAGCCAGCACCGGCACGACCAGACGCACGATACGGGCCACCGCGGATACGAAATCGGGGCGGATCTTCACGATCAGAGCATCGAACTGATTCGGACTGCGCACCGGTCCACCGGCGGCGGCGATCAGTTCGTCCGCGGCGGCGGCGCGGCAGTCCTCGATGAGCGCGTCGAGCGAACCGTACGGATTCTGGCTCAGCGCAAGCCGATCCCGCGGTGGCAGACTCGCGGTGACGGTGCGGACCGAGGTGGGAATCGCGCCGAGTACCAGTGCGCGCGTGCCCGCGCGCATGGCGGCGGCCTGCTCGGCGGGGGAGCTCAGGACGCGCACCGCGACACCTTCGCCCTCGGGGACCAGCGCCGGGTAACCGGTGACCGTCTGACCGGCCACCTCGCTCTGAACCGTCGGCTCGACCGTCCCCAACGATTCCGAGGTCCACACGGTTGCGGGGGCGCGTTCCGCACCCGCGGTAGCGCGGGCCACCGAGGCCGAAACCTGTTCGGACAGTGTGGTTTTCAACTGCGCCAGGTTCTTCCCGCGCGCGAGTACCCGGCCGCCGGCGTCGATCGCGACGAAGGTCATGCGCAGATGGTCCGGAAGCGCGGCGGGGTCGAGATCGCTCGGCGCGATGGTGACCGCACCCAGCCGTGACAGTTCCCTCGCCAGGCCGGTGCGCAGGGGTTCGGCGCGCGGCGTCAGCGCGGCGAGGGCCGCCGCGGCGAAGTCCGGTGCGGGAACGACGGTGCGGCGCAGCGCCTTCGGTAGCGTCTTGATCAGTGTGGCGGCCAACTCTTCGCGCATACCGGGCACCAACCAGTCGAAACCGACGGCGCGCACATGCGCCAGTTGCTCGACCGGGATCCGTACGGTGACACCATCATCGTCATTACCGGGCTCGAATTGGTAGGTGAGCGGGAAGCTCAACTCGCCCTGGCGCCAGGCGTCCGGGAAATCGGTCGGGTCGAGGGTCGCCGCAGCCTCATTCACCACGGTATCGGTCGAGAAGTCCAGCAGTGCGGGATCTTTGCGCTTCGCGGTGCGCCACCATCCGTCGAAATGGCGCACCGAAACGATATCGGCCGGGATGCGCTCGGCATAGAACTCGAACAGCACCTCATCGTCGACGAGTATGTCCCGGCGGCGGGCGCGGTGCTCCAAATCGGCGACATCGTCGAGGAGTTCGCGGTTGCGGTGGAAGAATTCGTGGCGGGTCTGCCACTCACCCTGGACGAGGGCATGGCGGATAAGCAACTCGCGCGACAGTTCCGGATCGATCCGGCCGTAATCCACGGCGCGGCTCACCACCAGCGGCACGCCGTACAGCGTGACCCGCTCGTAGGCGCGCGCTGTGCCGCGCTTGGCCGACCAATGCGGCTCGGAGTAGGTGCGTTTCACCAGATCTCCGGCCAAGCGTTCGGCCCACTCCGGCTCCACCCGGGCCGCCATCCGGCCCCAGAGCCGGGAGGTTTCGACGAGTTCGGCCGCCATCACCCAGCGGGGCGGCTTCTTCGCCAGCGAGGAGCCGGGGAAGATCATGAATTTGGCATTGCGGGCACCGAGGAATTCGCGGGTCTCGGCCTCGCGGACGCCGATGTGGGAGAGCATGCCCGCCAGCAGTGCCTGGTGGATGTCGGTCGAATCCCATGGGGTGCCATCGTTTTCGGGTGTCTCGGCGGCTTGTTGTTTCGCACCGGTGGAGCTGTCGCGGCTGCGGCGATTTGCTTTCGCGCGAGAGCGGTCCGCGTCACGCCGCGATCCATCGCCGGAGCCATTGGTGGCGGATCGCCCACGGCGCGAACCACTTTCCTCCGAACCGGAACCGTCACCGAGCGCCGACCACCCGAGGCTCCGAGTGATCGTCCGCAACTGTCCGTGCAGATCCTGCCACTCCCGGATCCGCAGGTAGTGCAGGAACTCGTCACGGCACATGCGCCGGAACTGATTGGCCGACAGCGACTTCCGCTGCTCGGTCAGATACTCCCACAACCGCAGGTAGGCCAGGAAATCCGAGCCCTCGACCACGAAGCGGGCATGTTTGGTGTCCGCGGCCTGCTGATGGTCGACGGGACGCTCGCGCACATCCTGAATGGACAGCGCCGCAACGATGATCAGCACATCCGCGAGCACACCGTTGCGCTGGGCTTCGACCAGCATGCGCGCCATTCGCGGATCCACCGGAATCTGGGCCATTTCACGCCCGGTTGTGGTGAGGGTCAGTGTCGCATCCGACACCTGCTCGGCTCGGATCCGTTCGGACGCGGCGCTATCCGACTGGTCTTTCGCCATCGAATCGGCCTGCCGCCGAGCCGGTTTCGGGGTCGCACGTGCTACGAGCGCGCCCAATTCCTCCAGCAGTGCGATACCGTCGCGAATGGCCCTGCGGTCGGGCGCCTCCACGAAGGGGAACTTCTCGATATCGCCGAGTCCGAGCGCGGTCATCTGCAGGATGACGGCGGCCAGATTGGTCCGCAGGATCTCCGGTTCGGTGAACGCGGGCCGGGATTCGAAGTCTTCCTCGGAGTAGAGGCGGATGCAGATGCCGTCCGCGACGCGACCGCAGCGTCCTGCGCGTTGGCGGGCCGAAGCCTGCGAAACCTCCTCGATAGGAAGACGCTGCACCTTGGTGCGCATCGAATAGCGGGAGATCCGCGCGGTGCCTGGATCGATGACGTAGCGGATGCCGGGGACGGTCAGCGAGGTCTCGGCGACATTGGTGGCCAGCACAACTCGTCGCCCTGGATGCGGGGCGAATACGCGATGCTGTTCGGCCGTGGATAGTCGGGCGTAGAGCGGCAGGATCTCGGTGCGCGGCAGTTGTAGGTCGCGCAATGCATCGGCGGTGTCGCGGATCTCGCGTTCGCCGGATAGGAAGACCAGCACGTCACCGTCGCCCTCGGCGAAGAGTTCGCGCACCGCGTCACCGATGGCATCGACCGGGTCGCGGTCCACGATGCGGGTGTCCTCGTCGTCGTCATCGATGGCGAAGGGTAGCTCCAGCGATAGCGGCCGGTACCGGATTTCGACCGGATAGGAACGGCCGGATACTTCGACAATCGGTGCGGGAGTGCCTGATTCGTCCGCGCTCGGGGCATCTGTTTGCTCCGCACGGTGGTTATCTGTTTGCTCCGCAAAGTGGTCATCGGTCGGCTTCGCGAAGTGGCGGGCGAACAATTCCGGATCGATGGTCGCCGAGGTGATGATCACCTTGAGATCCGGTCGGCGCGGCAGCAATTGCTTCAGGTACCCGAGCAGGAAGTCGATATTGAGGCTGCGTTCGTGTGCCTCGTCGATAATGATCGTGTCGTAGCGGCGCAATAGTCGGTCGCGCTGGATTTCGGCGAGCAGGATGCCGTCGGTCATCAGCTTGACCAGTGTGCGATCGGAGGCCTGATCGGTAAAACGCACGGTGTAGCCGACGACATCGCCCAGTTCGGTGCCCAATTCCTCGGCGATGCGCTCGGCGACGGTGCGCGCGGCCAGGCGGCGCGGCTGGGTGTGCCCGATGGTGCCGCGGATGCCCCGGCCGAGTTCCAGACAGATCTTCGGAATCTGAGTGGTCTTACCTGATCCGGTCTCACCGGCCACGATGACGACCTGGTTATCCATGATCGCCTTGGCGATCTCGTCGCGGCGCGCGGAGACCGGTAGCTGTTCCGGATAGCGGATTTCGGGTAGCGCGGCGCGGCGGGCCTCGACGCGCTGCTCGGCCGCCGCGATCTCGGCCGTGATGCCGGTGAGATCGCCACCGCGGGCCCGATCCAGGTTGCGGCGCAACCGGTGTTCATCGCGGAGGGTCAGGGCGGCCAGGCGGGTCCGAAGCTCGCGGAGATTCGCGTCGGCTGTCCTGGTCATTGCGTTCACCAGGGTAGCGAAACCGGCGCGCCGAATCCGCGTCGGGCGTGGGCATCCGGTGCGCACACCGGCGACACTGCGCCGCTCGCGCGGGCCGGTTCACCGATCGAAGCGGTTCTGATGTGGGAAAACCCGGCGATGACAGCCGGTGCCGCGCCACCGTTGATCCGTGTCTCGCGCTTCGCCTGTGCTGTGCTCGGCATCCTTGCACTGGTCTGGATACCGATCCGCAACACGACCGCTCGATCAACGATGTCCTGCACCGCATCCTGCCGATCGTCACGGTCCTGGTCGGTCCCGGTGCCCCGGGGCATCGCCCACGCACTCATCGGCGCCTGGCTCATCCACCCGGCCCGATGTGGCACCTACACCCTCCTCCGCAGCCCCAGCGTGGAGTGGTACCCGTAGCCTTCATCGACCCGCGCGAGCAGGGCTACGTGTCCCTCATCATCGGCCTGCTCATCCGCACCGGCGTCTTCGCCCGCGGTGGCCGTAGCCGCCCTCGGGGCCCTGGTCGAACGGCGACGTGTCGCGAATCAGCGAGGCAGGACCACCGCTGATCGCGGGTGACGGAATCCGGATGCGGTGAGCGCAAGCGCCGAGGTCGGCAGCCCGCTGACCGCGATCCACAAGGTCTCGGTGGGAGATGAACCGGGGTGGGTGGATGACGTGCCGCATCGCCTCATGCCTATCGTGATGATCGTGGACTGGGTGCTGGCACGGGTTGCTCGGTATTGTCCGAGCGGCCGAACGCGGGCCCGCCTGGTCTGCGGCGTGGAGGAGCCGGGGGAGCGACGAAGCGATCTGGTTGTCGAGTAGAGGTGGTAGATATGGGTGCGCTATGGCACGGGTTCGCCGATATGGGCGCGGTCGAACGCGACGGTGCGTTCGTCGTGGCGCGTGGTGACGGTGCCTACGTCTACGACCAGGCGGGTACCAGGTATCTGGACGCGACGGCCGGGCTGTGGTTCACCAATGTCGGGCACGGTCGCGCGGAGATCGCTGATGCGGTTGCCGCGCAGCTGCGCACGGTCGCGCACTACTCGAACTTCGGTGATTTCGCCGAGCCAGCCACTCAGGAATTGGCGGAGAAGCTGGCAAGCATCGCACCCGTGCCGGGCAGCAAGATCTTCTTCACCTCCGGCGGCTCGGATTCGGTGGACACCGCCGCGAAACTCGCGCGCCGCTACTGGCACGAGTTGGGGCGGCCGGATAAGACGATTGTGGTCGGACGTCAGCGCGCATATCACGGAATGCATGTCGCGGGAACGGCTTTGGCGGGTATCCCGGTCAACCGGGAGGGCTATGGCGAGCTGATGGCCGATGCCCGCACCGTCGCATGGGATGATGCGAAGGCGCTGCTGGCGCTGATCGAGGAGATCGGCGCGGAGCGCATCGCCGCATTCTTCTGTGAACCCATCATCGGCGCGGGCGGGGTCTACCTGCCGCCGCAGGGCTACCTCGCCGAGGTCCGCCGTATCTGCCGCGACCACGACATCCTCTTCGTGGTCGACGAGGTCGTCACCGGCTTCGGCCGCATCGGCGGATCCTGGTTCGCCGCAAGCCGTTTCGACCTCGAGCCCGACCTCATGACCACCGCCAAGGGCCTCACCTCCGGCTACATCCCGATGGGCGCGGTCTTCATCGCCCCGCACATCGCCGCCCCCTTCTTCAGCGGCGGCGTCTGGTGGCGGCACGGCTACACCTACGGCGGCCACGCCGGAGCCGCCGCCGCGGCCCTCGCCAACCTGGCCATCGTCGAGCGGGAGGGCCTGCTCGACGAGGCGAAGCGCCTGGAATCCACCCTGCACACCAAACTCGCCCCGCTCGCGGACCACCCGCGCGTCGCCGAGGTCCGCAGCGGTCTCGGGGCGGTCGCCGCGATCCAGCTCGCCGACCCTTCCGAGGGCTTACCCTTCGTGAAAACCCTTCGGGAGCACGGCATCTCAGGACGCGCGGCGGGCCAGGGCGCAATGCAGATCTCGCCGTCATTCGTCATGTCCGACGACCAGGTCGACGAACTCGTCGAGGGATTCACCCGCGCGCTGGGCTGAGCCCTCGCGGCACTAGTCGATCTTGGCCATCACATGCTTGACGCGCGTGTAGTCCTCCAGCCCGTACATCGACAGGTCCTTGCCGTGCCCGGACGACTTGAACCCGCCGTGCGGCATCTCGGCGATCAATGCGGTGTGAGTGTTGATCCACACGCAGCCGAAGTCGAGCGCGGCCGATACGCGCAGCGCCCGCGACACATCCTTGGTCCATACCGAGGACGCCAGCCCGTATTCGACGCCATTGGCCCACCGGATCGCGTCGTCTTCGTCGGTGAACGATTGCACGGTGATCACCGGGCCGAAGATCTCGTTCTGGCTCAGCCGGTCATGCTGGAGCAGTCCGCCGATGACCGTCGGCTCGACGTAATACCCGTGGTCACCTTGGCGGTGCCCGCCGACCACGACCGAAGCATGATCTGGCACAGCATCGAGGAAGCCGAGTACCCGCTGTAGTTGGTTGGCGTTGTTGACCGGTGGCACCCAGGCGTCCCTGTCATCGGCGGGCTTGCCGAATGTCGTTGTGGCAGTGCCTGCCTGCTCGGCCAGCGCCGCGGTCAAATCATCGGCCACCGACGCATGACCGAGCACCCGGGTGGCCGCCGTGCAATCCTGCCCGGCGTTGAAATAGCCCGAGGCCGCGATGTCCTTGGCGGCAGCGGCGATATCGGCGTCGGGGAATACGATTACCGGCGCTTTGCCGCCCAACTCCAGATGTGTGCGCTTCAGCCGGGCACCGGCCGACTCCGCGACGGCACGGCCCGCTGCCACCGAACCGGTGATCGACACCATGTGCGGGGTCGGATGTGCCACCACCGCCGCACCGGTAACCCGGTCACCGGTGACCACGTTGAGCACACCCGGCGGCAGGTGCTCGGCGGCCAGTTCGGCCAGCATCACCGTCGTCACCGGAGTGGTGTCGCTCGGCTTGATCACCACGGTGTTGCCTGCCGCGATCGCGGGAACAAACTTCCAGATCGCCATCATCATCGGGTAATTCCACGGCGTCACCTGCCCGATGACGCCGATCGGCTCCCGGCGGATCCACGATGTATGGCCCGCCAGATACTCGCAGGCCGACTTGCCCTCGAGTACTCGTGCCGCCCCCGCGAAGAATCGGGTCTGGTCCAGCATCTGCGGGATCTCCGCGGCCGAGGTGATGTGGTTCGGTTTGCCGGTGTTGCGGCCCTCGGCCGCGACGAGCGCGTCGGCGGCAGTCTCCAACTCGTCCGCGAAATCCAACAGCGCCTTCTGGCGGTGCGACGGCGTCGTGCGCTTCCAGTCCTCGAACGCCCTGGCCGCCGCCGCGTACGCGTTGTCGATGTCCTGTTCGTTGGACGCCGGGGCGGTGCCGTACTGATCACCGGTGGCAGGGTCGACGAGCGCCATCGTCGCACCACCGACCGAGTCGACGAGCTTGCCGTCGATGAAGTTCTGGACCACTGTCATGCTGCCTCCTCGGTTGCTCTGTTGAGTCGACAATTCTCGGGCGTGGGACGTTCGGTCGACTTGGCATCTTTTCGCCGTCGCCTACTACTATTTCATCAACATTTCGATGTTATCGGCACCGAATGGATTGAGCTTACGCCTTTTGTCGCTGCTGCGGACGACGCAGTCGGAGCCTTATTTACTTTCGGTGGATAACTTTGTTTCGTCTTCCGCTGCAACGAATTTCGTCTTCGCAACAATGTTCTCATCGAAGTTTCGGAAAATCCGTGCGTCACCCAACTCCGCTGTCCGGGTTATCCGGCAATTCGGATACGACCTCATGCTCTGCCATCGCATCGGTGTGGGTGGAAAGCGAAACCAGGCTGAGTGGCGCAGAGCCGCTCGCTCGCGAGTTCCACTGGCACCGCATCGAATTCGCCGGGAACGCGTGCACGTCTCGCAGCACCACTACGCCACCGCGCAACAGATACTCGGTGTCACCACGTATACCGGCGAGGGTGCCAGCGAACAGATAATGCGAGTCATCGCCGCCGACCTGGGCGTCGCCGACAGCTACCACCCCACACAGTCGGCGTCTTCCTGGGCGCCCCTCGGGCACGATGGTGCCCGAGGGGTGCGGTGCCCTTCGATCCTCAGGGGCCGAGGAATCCGGTCAGTTCCGCAGTGACAGCGACCGGATCATCCTCATGGGCGTTGTGGCCGGCGCCCGCGAGCATTCGCAAGGTCGACCCGGAGATCAGGTGCGCGAGCGGCTGTGCCTGCGACGGGTCGACGACACTATCGAGTTCGCCCCAGAGGATCAGCGTCCGCGCTCTGACCATGCCCGCCTCCCGCTGCACCTCGGCCGGATCGAGATTGCGTGGCTGCTGCCACATCGCGGTGCGGTTCTCGGTGCGGCTCTGCGGAATCCAGTACGTGTGCGCCAGTTCTGTCGTCAACGTCTCGGGGTGTGCATACGCTCCGCGCAATCCCGCCACATAGATGTCCTCGGTCATCACCTGTGTGGCCAGTTCACCTACGACGGGCATGCGCATCAGCCGGAGGTTCGCATTGAGCTCGGTATCCAGAACCAGCGGTGAGATGAGCACCAGCTGATCCACCTCCGAGGGATATCGCGCAGCGAAATCCACTGCGACAGAACCATTGAGGGAATGCGCCAGCACCGAGACCCGGGTCAGGCCCACCGCCGCGATGAACTGGCGCAAGGACTCCGTCATCGCTCGCACGTCGTATCCGAAATCCGGATCGTGCAGCGTGGTGAACCCCGAACCCGGCAGGTCGACCGCATAGACGGTGTGGCTGGCGGCGAGCGCGGGCATGATGTCGCGGTAGGTGTACGACCAGAGCGCGCCGCCCGGCAGCAGCACGATGGGCGGTCCCTCGCCGGCCTTCCGAAAATGAAAGCGCGCCACCGAGGTTTCGACGAATTGCCCGCCATCGACAGTCGGAGACGCCGCGCTGCGGTCCGCCGGGCTGTCCGCCCGTGACATCGTCGACGGCATCGTCGCGCTGACGGACACCAGCGCGACGATCGTCGACAGCGCTCCCAACCACCGGCGTCGACGGTGTGTTGTCCCGTCACTCGCCATTCGACTCTCCTCTCGTATCGGCATTCCCGCGGCAGCGGGCCCGCCCCCTTGGACGAGCCCGGCAGCATTTTCGTGACGCGCTTTTGCGGTGCCGCGCGTCACAGTCGTGAAATGCCGATGTCGGGTTCTGTGTGCTCAGCGCTGCCGTATCGCGGCAACGTCGAACTCCAGCGTTACCTTGGGGCTGACCATGCCCGTGGCCGCCTTCCAACGCACGCCCCAGTCCTTGCGGTTGATCGTGACGCTGCCGGTGAAACAGACCCGGAGTATGCGTTGCTTGTCGCGGTCCACACCGGTCGGTTCGAAGTTCACGGTGACCGCCCTGGTGACACCGCGAATGGTCAGATCGCCGGTGACCATGATGTTGGTCGAGGTGAACTGCTCTACCTCGGTCATGGTGAAGGTGATTGTCGGATGGTCGTCGACGCCCAGGAATTTTCTGCCGACCAGATCGTCACGCTGATGGTTTCGAGTATCGATGCTCTTCGCCTGGATCGTGAGCTGGGCGCTCGACTTCGACGGTTCCTCGCCGTCCAGGTGCGCGCTGCCCTCGAACTCGGCAAACTTTCCGCGCACTCTGGTGGCCATCGCGTGCCGGGCGATGAACCCGATCCGCGTGTGGGCGGTATCGAGGAGGTAGTCACCGGTCAGGTCGCTGCGTTCGATCGTGGTTGCCATGGTTGGTCACTCCTGGAGCGGGGATGGGATGCCGGGATTGCGGGTGATAGCGCGCGCGCTCGCGAGAGCGGCAAGTTTGTCGGGATTGCGGATGGCGTAACCGTTGATGACCATGCCGTCGGCGATTTCGAGTACAAGGACGGCCTCGAGGCGGTCACCCGAATAGATGGCCACCGCGGGCTCGCTGTTGCAGATCATCGGTTCGATCCGCGTGTCCGGCCGGCGCTGGATCGGGCGCAACAAGGTCGTGAGAATCGTGGCCACCTGTTTCGCGCCGGTCATCACCAGCTGGCGTACCGCGGTGGCTTTGCCGCCGCTGTCGGTGGTCCAGGTGACATCCGGTGCGAGCATCGACAGCAGGCCCGCCATGTCACCGGTGGTCGCGGCGGCCATGAACCGTTCGGTGAGTTCGGCGGTGTGCGCAGCGTCGATGGGCCCGAACCGGTTGCGCCGCGCCCGCACATATTCGCGGGCCCGATACGCCATCTGACGCACCGCCGTCGCGGATTTGCCTACCGCCGTGGCGATGTCGTCATAGCCGAAGCCGAACACCTCGCGCAGCACGAACACCGCGCGTTCATCGGGGGTGAGCGTTTCCAACAGCACAAGCATCCCCATCGACACCGATTCGGCGAGCACGATGTCGGCCGCGGCATCATGCTCGATCAACAGCAACGGCTCGGGCAGCCACGGGCCGACGTAATCCTCGCGACGCCGGACCCTGGCCCGCAGCGCGTTGAGCGCCTGACGGGTAACCAGTTGCGCCAGAAACGATTTCGTATCCCGCACGGTCGTGAGGTCCACTTGGGCCCAGCGCAGGTAGCTGTCCTGCAGCACATCGTCGGATTCGGTTGCGGAGCCGAGGATTTCGTACGCGATCGTGAACAGCAGCGGCCGCAACAGAGTGAACCGCTCGGCATGCTGGTCGGCGGAGCTCACGGGTTCGCCAGCGCGTCGGAGGCCGTCACCTGCTGCTCGACGTGCCTTCCGCCCTTGAGCCAGATCAGCGAGCCGGGTCGGCGAGCTTCCCAGCGTATTCCCGACAGCGTCCATTTGGTGGCCGCCTCTTTGATCGCCGCGCTGATGAAAGAGACGCCGACATAAGCCTTCACGGCGGTGTCATTCTTGCGGCTGAACTGCACGATGCCCGCCCGTCGGCCGAGGCTGACATTGGAACCAAGAAAGGCCATGTCCAGCACCGCGGGCCGAGCGCCGGCGATTCGGGCCAGCACGGTGTCGGCGGCCTGCGCGCCGAGGGGTCCGGCGGCCTGGCAGCTCATTCGCAGCGGTCGCCGCGACGGCGCGGCCGCGTCACCGGCGGCGACGATGCGATCGTCGTCGATACTGGTCAGCGTCTCGTCGGTGACCAGCCGACCGAGTGCGTCGGTGCGCAGGCCGCTGCGTGCGGCCAGGTCCGGCACACCGAAACCGGCGGTCCAGATAGTGATCGCGCTGGGTACCACGCGACCGTTGGACAGCACCACCTCATCCCGCAGGACCTCGGCCACTCGTACGTCCTCGAGCACCTCGACACGATGTCGGGCCATCCACTCGGCCACCAACCTCCGCCCCCGCTGGGAGAACGTCGGAGCCAGCCTCTCGCCGCAGACCAGCGTGATCGCATGGCCCTGCTCGGCCAGTTCGGCAGCTGTCTCGATCCCGGTGAGCCCGGCGCCGACGACGGTGACTGCCGTGTTCGGCGGCAACCCGCCGATGGCGGCGCGCAGCCGCTCGGCATGCTCCAATTCTGCTATGGGATAGGCGAATTCGGCCGCTCCGTCTACCGATGTCGGCACCGCCGCGGTGCTGCCGACCGCGTAGATGAGGTAGTCGTAGTCCAGCGTGCGGCCCGATACCAGCTTCACCGTCCGTGCGGTGACATCGATGCGGGCAGCGTTGTCGACGACCAACCGCACACCGTCACCGAGCAGCGTGCTGTAATCGAGCGCGGCCGCGCCGGTGCCGGCCACCAACTGGTGCAGCCGCAAGCGCTCGACAAACTTCGGGCGAGAATTGATCAGGGTGATCTCGACATCGTCGCGCCGCTGTAGGCGGTTGGCCGCCACGGTTCCGGCGTAGCCGCCACCGATCACGACGACCCTCGTGCAGGTGCTGTTGTGCTCAGTCATGCCATCGAGACACCTCCCACCACCACGATGTAACAACACGTGAGATAAGTCACCTTGCGGGAGGCGCTCGGCGGTGGTGGCACACGTCACGTCGCCGTGCCGTTACGGCGATCGGGTCGTCGGCGTCTCATGGTCGTTCGGTGCAGCCGCACGGAACATCACCGCAGAAAGAACGGTAGGACATCATGAGCAAGGTCTGGTTCGTCACCGGTTCCTCTCGCGGTCTGGGCCGAAACTTCGTCGAGGCCGCGCTGGCCAACGGCGATATGGTGGCCGCGACCGCCCGGAATGCCGACAGTCTCGCAGAGCTGGTCGGCACCTATGGTGAGGCCATCCTTCCCCTGGACCTGGACGTGACCGATCGGGCAGGAGTCTTCGCGACCGTTGAGCGTGCTGCAAAGCATTTCGGCCGTCTCGACGTCGTCGTGAACAATGCGGGCTATGGCCTGCTCGGCGCTGTCGAGGAACTGAGCGAGCAGCAACTTCGAGATCAGTTGGAGACCAACCTGTTCGGCGCGGTGTGGGTCGTGCAGGCCGCGCTGCCACAGCTGCGTGCGAGCGGCGGCGGGCACATCATCCAGATTTCCTCGGTCGGCGGCTTGGCCGCCTGGCCGCTGGGTGGTGCGTACCACGCCTCCAAGTGGGCCCTCGAAGGTCTGAGCGAATCCCTCGCCCAAGAGGTCGCCGGCTTCGGCATCACGGTGACCCTGGTCGAGCCCGGCTCCTACGCCACGGAGGGCGCGGCCGGCGGCGTGCACGCCGAGGCCGACCCCCTTTACTCCGGTCTCCGAGAAGCCTTCGCCGCCCACGCACAGGGACTCGATTCCGGTGACCCGGCCGCTGCCGGCCGGGCGCTCCTCGAGATCGTCAACTCACCGAACCCGCCCCTGCGGGTGTTCTTCGGCGCCCAGGGCAACCAAATCATTTCCCAGGTCTACAACGACCGACTCCAGGCCTGGGCGAATTGGCAAGACCTCGCTATGAAGGCGCAAGGCCACACGCCCCCTGCCTGATCGGCTATCGGCCACATCGCCGGTGGCGGCGCAGCTCGGCCCGGCTCGAGTCGGATAACTCGAGTCGGGCCGGGATTCGCCTACATCGCCCCGTCAACTTGCAGTTTCTGAAAAATTGCAGTTTGTGCTACTTTGGCGAACGTGTCCAAGGACGAGCGCCCGATCGGGTTGCGGGAGCAGAAAAAACGCCAGACCGAGCTCGATCTCTGTATGGCCGCACGACGGCTTGCGGTCGAGCGCGGGCTGGACGCGACGACCGTCGAGGACATCGCCAGAGCGGTAGGGGTATCGCCCCGCACGTTCTTCAACTACTACGAGACGAAAATGGCTGCGGTCGTGGGGCCGATCAGCGAGATCAGCACACCGGATTTGCGCGAGCGGTTCATCGCGGGCGGGCCCAGCGGTGTGCTGATGGACGATCTCACCTGGTTGTTCGCGCAGGGCTTCGAATCCGAAAGCGACGTGCGCGAGGGCATCGCGCTTATTACCGAGATCATCAAGTCCGACCCGCGGGTGCTCGCGGCCTTCATCGCCTCCGGCGCCCGCTTGGAGAGCATGATCGCCGACCTGCTCTCGGCTCGGCTCGGCCGTGCGGTATCGCCCGAATTCGCCAGTCTGGCAGCGGGATTCATGACAACCATCACCACTCGGGCGGCGATGTCCTCGGCCGACGATCCGGCCGTACCGCTTGCGGCGGCGATACGCGAACACTGTGCGATGGCCGCGCGGCTATTCGAAGAGCATGACGGCACGAAAAGGAGACGCAACGGATGAATGTCGCCGTATCACGAAGCGATTCGACGGGGGGCGGTGGGGCGACAGGTGGGCCGCCTGAATCGCCGCCGGCGCCGATTATTCTGACTCAGAAGCGGATCTGGCTCATCTTCGGCGCGTTGATCGCGGGGATGTTCCTGGCCAGCCTGGACCAAACCATCGTCGGCACCGCGATGCCGACCATTGTCGGCGATCTCGGCGGCATCTCCCATATGGCATGGACCGCAACGTCATATCTACTCGCAACCACCATCATGATGCCGATCTACGGCAAGTTCGGTGATCTGTTCGGCCGGCGCTGGCCGTTCCTGTTCGCCATCACGATTTTCACCGTGGCCTCTATCGGCGCCGCCGCGTCGACGAGTTTCTGGGAGTTCATCACCTTCCGCGGTCTGCAGGGCGTCGGTGGCGCTGGTCTGATGATTCTGGCGCAGGCCATCATCGCCGATGTGGTGCCGGCCAAGGATCGCGGCAAATATATGGCCCCGATGGGTGCGGTCTTCGGCATCACCTCGGTCGCGGGTCCATTGCTCGGCGGCTTCTTCGCCGATCACCTCGGCTGGCGCTGGTGCTTCTGGATCAATGTGCCGATCGGAATCGCCGCGCTGTTCATCGCCTTTCGCTACCTGAGCCTGCCCAGTCATCGGCCCAAGACCCGGCCCGACTATCTCGGTGTAGTGCTGATGTCGGCCGCGACCACGCTGCTGATCCTGATCACCGACTGGGGCGGTAAGCAATACGCTTGGGGCTCAACGGTTATGATCACCATGATCGCGGCGTTCGCCGTGGTGGTCGCGGCCTTCGTGCTCGTGGAGGCGCGCGCCGAGGAGCCGATGCTGCCGCTGTGGTTGTTCCGCAACCGCACCTTCGTGCTGACCTCCGCAATCGGCTTCCTGGTCGGCCTGGTGATGTTCGCCGCCCTCGCCTTCATCCCGACCTATCTCCAAATGGCGACGGGCGCTTCGGCTTCGGTATCGGGTCTGCTGCTGATTCCGATGATGGTCGGCCTGATGATCGCCTTGATCGGCTCGATGACGATGGTCACCAAAACCGGCCGCTACAAGGTCTATCCGCCGCTCGGCGCGGTTTTGATGTTCGCGGACATGCTGTGGTTGACCCGCCTGGACGCGGACACCCCGATGTGGGTCGTCTCCGCCATGCTGTTCGTCATGGGGGCGGGCCTCGGTCTGATCATGCAGATCATCGTCCTGGTCGTGCAGAACGCCGTGGCCCCAGACCAGATCGGCACCGCGACCAGCGCTAACAACTACTTCCGTGAAATGGGCGGGGCACTGGGCGTGGCGATCTTCGGCTCCATCTTCACCAACCGTTTGACCGAGGGCCTCACCGGTGTCTTCATCTCGCACGGCCCCGAAGCCGCGGCCGCGAAGCTGGATCCGGGCGGATTGGTGCCCTCGGTGGTCAAGCATCTGCCCGACGGCCTGCACGATGCCATCGTCGGCGCCTACGTGGACGCCTTGGTTCCGGGTTTCTGGTACCTGCTCCCGGGCGTGGCAGTCGCCTTCGTGCTCGCCCTGTTCATTCCCCATATGAAACTCGCCGATGAGGCGGGCATGGTCGCTCGCGGCGAGGCGGTCATGGCCGACGACGCGGATCCGCAGCTCGTCGGCGAACGCTGACGCGGACGACGAGAAGGTCCCGGACGGAATCCGCCCGGGACCTTCTCACGCGCAAAGCCGGTGTCAGCGTACGACTTCGACCACATCGCCGGGGTTGAGATAACGGTAGGTCGTTTCGGCGCCCTCGGGGGTCATCCGGATGCAGCCGTGCGACTGCTCCTCGATGGGGCCGATATGGGTGGCGATATCGCCGTTGAAGAAGACCGCCCACTTCATCGGAGCGTTGTGCATGGTGCTCCAGAAGTCTTCCCGCTTGAACGCGACCTTGAAGACGCCGGGCGGTGTCTCGTATCCGGGCCGCCCGTGCGAGATCGGGGTCGGACCGTAGGTGACCTTGCCGTTGTCCATCAGCCACGCCTCGTTCGTCGACAGCCGCATGCACATCCGTGCGGTCTCGCCGCACGGTGCGGACACCGGAGCCGGTGGAATGATCGCCGGAGTGCCGATATCCGGTCCACCGGGCCACAACGGTTCGGCCTGCGCCGTAGCCGCCATCAGCACTCCGGCGGAAACGGTACCGACGAGCATTGCGGATCTGACCGACCAGTTTCGACAACGTTTGCTGTTCTTCACACGCTTCCACCCCTCTAACCTGTGCCGGCACCCTGCGCGTGGATCGCCAGGGTGATGATGGGATCAACTTCGTCCCGACAAGCATAGAACCGGCGCGGGTGAAAATGATCACTTCCGCATTCGACCTCGGTATCCGGTGGAACCGGGCCGAGGTCGTATAAGCGAGCGGTCCGGCGGCATAGACTTCAGCGGAACGAAAGGATCCCCGCGCGCATTGTCCGGGGCCCAAGTACGCTCTGAGTGTCGAAATATGACGCGACAGTTTGGTTTCCGTATTGATCAAGGGGGAACAGTGGACGCGCTGAAGCTCGACCCGGCGGCTATGGCCGCCTACACCAAAATCGCGAATACGGTGTCGCAACAGCTGGCCTCGGCGTCGGCGGTCGCGGGTGCGGCGGTGAACCCCGAGCGGCTGGTCGCCGACCTCGGTCCGGTCGGTGCCGGATTCGTGGCCCGGTTCACCGAGAAGGTGAACGAACACGTGCAGGCGCTCTCGACCGCGGGGCAATTGGTCGCCGCCTACGGGCAGATACTGCGCGACTACAGCACGGACATGCAGGGTATCGATGTTGATTCCGCGGGCGCTCTTGCCCGGCAAGGAGAGGCGCTGCCATGAGACGACTGCTGCGTCGGCGCCCCGTGCACAACGCGTCGGATATTCCCGCGAGTACGCCCATCGATCCGAATGTGGATCCGCCGATCGTGGCGGCGCTGGTCGAGCCGCTGCTGCAATTGCGTGCCTCACTCGGCAGTGGCGTCGCGACGCCGGACCAGACCGTCGTCAACGCGCTGTCCACCGCGTCCACACAGGCCGCCGATACCGAGGGCCCGCACCGCGACGGCCTGCACGCCCTCGAATCGACCTGGACCTCTCGTGCCGCCGCCGACGCCGTTCCGGCATTGCGCACCACACAAACTCAGATCGGTGATATCACCGACCGTGGACCCGAGTACCTGTCGGTGCTCGGCGACGCCCATGCCACCAGCGCCCGCGCCGCGCAGAAGGTGGACCAGATCATCGCGGACTTCCGCCGCGACGCCAAGCAGATCCTGAGCACCGCGAGCGCGTCCTCGGATACCGACGCGGTGATCGCGCGGGCGACCCAGGCGCTGCGCGACGCGGTCACAGCGGTCAGCACGGCGCAGTCGGAAATGGACCGCCACACCGCGCGGTTGGATGCGATGGGGCCGCTCACCGTCACCACACCGCAGGGTGTCGGCACTACCCAGCAAACGGTCGTGCCCGGTACGACCGACGGCACCACCACCGCGGGCGTGACGATAACGACGCCATTGGATCCGGTGCAGGCGGCCCAACTCCAATTGCAGCAGTATCTGATCAACGCGGGCGTTTCGGTCGGTACCGCCGCCATCGACGCCGGGGTCAATATCGGCACCCACCTGATCGATAAGATCGCCGAAGTCGGCACGCACGCCATGGATACCGTGGCCGCGTCCGCGGATAAGGGCATCGATAAGGCGATTGCCGAACTCATCCATCCCGGCAGCACCACGAATTCGCCCACCGGCGGTGACAGCGCGAGCAAGCCTTCGAACATCATCGACTTCGGCGGCGGATCGGGGCTGTCGTCCAAGCCCGCGCCGAATACTGGAACCAATTCGGTGATCCCGCCGAATATGGGGGGTTCGACCGCGACGAAACCGGCACCCGCGCCCACGCCGCAAGCACCGGCCGCTAGCGCGGACACGCCGCCGTCGCGTCCGTCGGGGCCGGAACCGGCGAATCAGCCCGGCACCACCGGCGGTATGGCAATGCCGCCGTCGTCGCAGTCGGATGAGGACCGCAGACCACGTGATGGCCAACTCGGCGTCACCGTGCCGACCGTATTGGCGACCGTCCCGCCTGCGGTGATCGGCGAATTCGACGATGACGAGCTCTGATTCCGGCTCTCCGAGCCAGAACCAGGACAATCCGTTCGACACCGGGCTGCCCATGGTCCGGCCCGCCGCTGCGAGTCCGAAGCGGCGCCGCCGTCCAGGCGCACGTCGTGGCGCGGGTCAGCGCCGGACACCGCTGACCGAAGCCCTCGATCCACCCGAACGGCCGCGCCGTCCCCGGCCGGCCGGGGATTGGCAGGAGTGGCTCGAACCGCGGCGTCCCGCGCAAGCGCCACTGGTCGCGGAGCCCAGTCGGGCGCCGGCGCGTCCGGTCGAGGCCGAGTTACCGGCGGAGACCAGTTCCGTCGTACCGACGATTATCGATCGGTCCGGTGGCAATCCCGGTCCGGCATTGCGGCATCCGCCGCGTCGCCGTGATGCGCAGCCGACCGGTGGCGGCAACCGTGTCGTCGCGGTGCTGATCGTGCTCGGTGTGGTGGTGGCGGTGGTCTCGGTGCTGATGTTCGTCTTCGGCGGTTCGGACAGTCCGAAGCGACCGGCCGCGGCGACGATACCGGCGGTTGCCCAGGGGACCGGCGGACGCACCCCGGCGACCACGACACCCGCTGACCAACCGTCCGCGGTCGCGACCCCGGGCTGCGAACAGCGGCGCACCGGTGATGTCATCTCCGGCACCGACCCGGGCGGCACCAGCGATGGGCCATCGGCGATCCTCGCGTTCGAACGCGCCTACTATGTGCAGCGTTCCGGATTCGCCGCACGCGGCGTAGTCGCCAACGATGGGAATGTGCCCGCCGCCGACCAGATCCAGCGCGGGATCAACCAAATACCGATCGGCACCCTCTACTGCGTGCAGATCACGCGCGCTGGCAGCGATGCGGGAGCGGCGCATTGGGAGGTCCGGCTGACCCAGCAGGTTCCGGGCGAGCAGCCGCAGACCTTCACGCAGATCATTACGACCCGAACGGCGGGCAACCGCACGCTGATTACCGCGATCGACGCGGCCTGACCGATCCTGCTGGCGTCACCGATCCACGTGACTTTGCGCGCTGAGTGTCAGTGATGTCCGTCGGATGCGTGGCCTCAGCGGACGCACGTCATCGATTCGAATTGATCCACCGTGCGCCGCGGATCCGCTGGACATCCGTCCATCATGGATCGTGCCTGCGGCGGGCCTGCTGTCTGGGTCGGTACTCGACGAATCCGCCGGCGACGCTTACTGTGAGGGCACTCGCCCTCACCTAGGTAGACAACGATGCCGAAATTCGAGAACTTCGCGCCACGCACAAATCGTGCGCTGGTCGAGCCGCGCTGTCTGCCGGTACCCCTGGATGCAGCGGTGCTGACCACCGGCGTGTTCAGCGGAATCGGCCGGACAGCCGCGGTATCCGAATCGGCTGCGGCCGAAGGGATCCGAGTCACCGCGCGTTCAGGTGAGATTGGCGTCAGGATCGAATCATGAAGTTTGCGAACAGAGTCGGGGTGCTGGCCACGACCGCGGCGCGTCGGGCCGCCGATGAGACCTACTACGCCGCGCTGACGGTGCGTGCCGGACTCGCGACCCCCGAACGCCCGGATCGACTGGCTCGTATGGGTGCCGCGGTGCTGCGCTCCGGACTGCTCGGTGGGCTGACAACCGTTGCCGCCCTGCGCTATCGCGATCGCACCGCCATCATCGATGAACTCGGCCGCGTCAGCTTCCGTGAACTCGACGAGCGCAGCACCGCGCTCGCGAATGCCTGGCGGGCGCGCGGACTGCGCGACGGCGAGGGGGTGGCCATCCTGGCACGCAACCATCGCGGCTTCCACTACGCGGTCTTCGCGGCGGCCAAATGCGGTGCTCGAATCATCCTGCTCAATACCGATTTCGCGGCGCCGCAACTGCGTGAGGTAATGACCCGCGAGGGCGCCGATCTGCTGATCTTCGATGACGAATACGCAAGTATGCTCGGCGATTTCACACCGCGCCGGGGCCGCTACCGCGGCTGGGCCGATAAACCGGGCGTCGACACCATCGATAATCTGATCGCGGGCGCGGCGCGCACACCACCGCGCAAGCCACGTACCGCCGCCCGCATCATCCTGCTGACCAGCGGGACGACCGGTACCCCGAAAGGTGCGCCGCGCGGCAGCGAGCCGGCCTCCCTGTCGCCACTGGGTGCCATCCTCGGCAAGGTGCCGTTCCGGGCCCGCGAAATCACCGAATGCCCTGCGCCGCTATTCCATACGCTCGGGTTCGCCCATGCCGTTCTCGCGGTCGGCTTCGGATCCACGCTGGTGATCCGGCGGCGCTTCGATCCGCAGGCGGTGCTGGACAGTCTGGACCGGCATGGTGCCACGGCCATGATCGCGGTGCCGATCATGCTGCAACGACTCGTCGACGCTGGGCCGAAAGTCTTTGCCGGACGTGATCTTTCGCGGTTGCGGATTATCTTCGTCGCGGGCTCACAGCTCGGTGCCGATCTGTGCGTCCGGGTGACCGAGGCATTCGGGCCGGTGGTGTACAACGTGTACGGGTCCACCGAGGTGGCCTACGCGACCATTGCCACTCCCGCGGATCTGGCCGTCGAGCCCGGCTGCGTCGGCTCGCCCGTGCCGAGCACCGTCGTGAAGATCTTCGACAACAACGACCGGGAAGTGCCTCTGGGCGCGACAGGTCGCATCTTCGTCGGTAATAACTATCAATTCGAGGGCTATACCGGCGGTGGTGACAAGGCGCGCATCGGACGGTTGATGTTCACCGGCGATATCGGCCATTTCGACCATGCCGGAAGGCTTTTCATCGATGGACGCGATGACGACATGATCGTCTCCGGTGGCGAGAACGTCTTTCCCGGCGAGGTGGAGGAACTGCTCGCCGCGCATCCGGCGGTGGCGGAGGTCAGCGCATTCGGGGTGTCGGACGATCGATATGGACAGCGCCTGCGCGCGGTAGTAGTGGTCCGCGAAGGACATTCGCTCACCGAGGACGAGGTGCGCGAGCATGTCAAGACGCATCTGGCGCGCTTCAAGGTCCCGCGTGAGGTGTTGTTCGTCGACGAGCTTCCGCGCAACCCCACCGGAAAGATTCTCAAACAGGTGCTGCGAGAACTCCCGGCCCGACGGCTCACATGACGCCGAGCATCCGCCACAACGTATGACGCAACTGCACCGGATCCGGCATTGCGGTTCGGAACCACCCGGTCGGCGGCACCACCACCAGTCCGCCGCGCCGGTGCTCGACACAGTCGACGATCGCATCCGCCACCGCCTCCGGATCGGGTGTATAACCGGGCGCGATGGTGCTGACCAGCACGCCTTGTTCGGCGAGTCCGCGATGCAGTGCGGTGCCGAGTCCGACCACCGCATGCTTGGTCGCGCAGTACACCGCGGCGCCGAGTGCGGCCGTGACGCCGATGGCCGAAGCGATATTGACGATATGTCCGTGGCCCTGTTCGACGAAACGCAGTCCGGCGAGCCGGGATCCGGTGATCACCGCGCGGAGATTGGTATCGATCTGCCGATTCGACTCCTGATCGGATTCGGCTAGAAACGAACCGGTTGGTTCAATATCGGCGGCATTTACCACGACATCGAGACCGCCCAGTCGGTGTTCGGCGGCCGCCAGGAATTCGGCGAAACGCGCGTCGTCGGTGACCTCGACGGGTAGGCCGACGGTATCGGCCGCGTGAATCCGGTTGAGCTGGGCGGTGATTGCACGCACTTTGCCGGCATCCGCGTCACCGATCGCCACATCGGCACCGGCGGCAAGGAAGGCCAAAGCGGCTTCCTTGCCTATACCGCAGGTACCGCCGGTAATCGCGACACGCGTGCCGACAAGGGTCTTTCTCGGCATGTTGTTCTCGCCTACCTTGATCTTCGCTCGACGATAGCCACGACGGTAGACACGCGGTGGTGCGGTTGCCATGCGATATCGGGTCATGAGATTGCGCATACCGGTCAGTTCGAGCCGAACTCGCCTGGTGTATCCGATGTTCGGCCAAAACCTTGCGAGTATGGCCACCTGCGCTCACGATGTATCCGTGGCCTCTTGGGAGTGGCGACGGTCGGTGGGGAATGCGGCGATCCTTGCCGAGCTCGCGGATGATCACCATCTAACGCGCGCGGATCTCCTGCGTGGCACCGGTATCGATCCGATGGCATTGAAAACGCCCGGCGCGGAGATCACGGCGGCGCAAGAACTTCTACTCGTCCACAATCTCGTCACCCTGCTCGACGACCGACCCGGGCTGGGCTTCGAAGCGGGTATGCGCACGCGTATCACCACCCTCGGCGTACTCGGTATGGCGGTGCTGAGCAGTCCGACCATGCGTTCGGCCATCGATGTTGCGATGCGCTACTTCAGCATGATGACCTCGTTCGCGCGAGCCTGGCACGTCTATCACGGCGACGAGATCTGGCTCTACGGCGACGACCGCGATCTGCCCGCGGATGTGCGCACCTTTCTCGCCGAACGAGATGTGGCGGCCCTGCTGTACAACTGGTATCTGGTGTTCGGGGTGCCGCCGCCGGTGGTGCGGGCCGAGGTCGCGGGTGGTCTGCTGCCTCGAATTCGGCCGATACTGGAGCAATTCGAGATTCCCAGCACCGAATCCTCGGAGCTCCAACTCGTGGTCTTCGATGCCACCGATATCGATCGGCCGATGCCCAACGCCAGCCCGCTCACCGCACTGCTCTTCGAGGAACAGTGTGCCGAGCTGCTGCAACGCCGGGGTTTGAAACAGGGCCTGGCCGGATCGGTGCGCGAGGTGCTGCTGCATCAGATGAACGGTCGCATCACCCAGGAGAATGTGGCCGAACGCCTGCACATGAGCCTGCGCACCATGCGTCGGCGACTGGCCGACGAGGGCACCTCCTACCGTCGGCTGTGTATCGAGACCTACGGCGCCCTCGCCGAGGAACTACTCGCCACCGGTCTCACCGTCGAGGACGTCGCCTATCGCATAGGCTATTCCGGCGCACCGAGCTTCTCCAACGCCTTCAAACAATGGCGCGGCATCTCACCCGGCCGCTTCGCTCGCGCCGCCGCCGATCGCCTTCGTCCCAGCGTCGCACGCTGACCCCAGATCAGCTGGCCGCCAGCCATTTCGCCGCGATCGACCAAGATCACAACCGGTAGCGCCGGCTTCTCGCGGTTTGCCACCATGGTTTGCACGTTGGCCAACGGGTGCCTTCGGGTTTCCGCGTTCGTTGTGGGTGTTCGCACGAGCCGCGCGGAGGCTGAGATGGGGTGTGGCTGTGGAGTGTTGGTGGGGAAGGGGCAGCAGGGTGGGTGCCGGGGTGCGAGCATAGAGGGGAGGATGTGGGTCGGGAGGTGATGGGTGTGGTGGAGTTCGCGCAGGAGTATGCCGCCCTGCGGTGGTCGGTGGTTGTGGCGTTTCTGTTCGCGGCCACGGTGGTGCTCGGGCGGTTGGTGGCTTCGGATGGCGTTGGCGGGGCCGAACCTGTTCGCGTGCAAGCGCATTCGCCCGGTGCGCTGGCATGTCACGAGTCCGATGCCGCCCATCTGATCATGTGCATGGTGATGCTCGCGATGCTGGTTTTTCCGATGGGAGCGGATCCGGTAGTGCTGCGCGGGGTGCTGATCGCACTCATCATCGTCTTCGCGGCATTGTTGGCAGATCGAATCGCACAGTGGCGCAATGCGACTCGCGCGCTACCCGATGATCGAATGATCGCGCTCGGTTATCACATCGCGGTCGCGGCCGTCATGTTGTACGCAATGGCGGGACATCATGCGGGCGCGCACGTCGGCGGGCCCGCACCCGGACCGGCGCTCTCGCTGGCCACGCTGTTCACCGCCGATGCGCTCGCCTTGATCGTCGCGGCCAGTACCGGCCGGTGCCAGCGTTGGCTCGGCCACCCCATCGGCATCCGAACCGACTCCCGGCAGTCGGCTTCCTTGGTCGGCCGCGCACTGAGATCCGCAATCGTGCCCCATATCGTCATGGACCTGGGCACGGCCTACATGCTGATCGCTGCTGCCTCCGGATAGACCGCCATCGGCTGCCGTTGTCCGATCAGGCCGCTGCGAGACTTGGGAAGACGGCCTCGGCGCTGCCGCGATTGATCGCGTCGAGCTGGTCGGGTTCGAAGCCGTCGTAGCTGTCCATCAGCGAGTCGAGGAGGTCACCGGCCGCTTCGGGGGCGAAGGGGAAGTCGCCGCCGTAGCAGAATTCAGCTCGCGAATTTTTGTCGTGTAAGCCAGTTCCGTGTTTCGCCCGCCGAACGGGTTCTGCTGGTCACGCTGCTGCGCCGCCACGCCGAATCCGACCGCCATGCGCGGCCGTCATCGTCGACCCGCGGCAGGGACAGATAGCCGACCTCCGAGCCGTGTCCCACATCGATCCTGGTCAGCGGCAGTATGTTCCGTGCGAGCGGACCTACCGCCGGACAGTCGCGGCCTACAGGTCGATGACCGAGTCGGCGACGACGCGGCCGCCGAGTCGGACCCAACCGTCCGAGTCCCATTCGGTGAACAGCTGGGAGCCCTTGCCCTGGGTGATGATCAGGCCGCGGCGGAGTAGCGCGGTGAGGGCGACGGCGGCGGCGCCGGTGGCTTCGTCCTCGGCGACGCCCATGGCGGGGGCGAACATGCGGGAGCGCAGGGCGCCGCGCTGCTCGTCGGTCCAGGTCCAGAGGTAGTGCGAACCGCTGTCGAAATCGTTGGGGCGCAGATTCGCCAGCTCATCGAGATCGTCGAGCTGATGGAAGGTGAATTCCGGGGCCCACTCGCCGCGTGCGGTGATCCAGACGAGCCCGTCGGTGAGTTCGACGGCGACCGGACCAGCCGACACCTCCAGAACCCGCACCGGCTGGCCCTGCTCGGCGAACCACCACGCGGTACCCACCGACGGATGCCCGGCGAAGGGCAACTCGACCGCGGGGGTGTAGATCCTCACCTTGGCGACCTCGTCGACGGGGTCCTCGACAACGACGGTCTCGCTGTACCCGGCCTTCGCCGCCAGCGCCTGGTGATCGACCTCGGCGACGTCGGCGGCGCGAGCGATACCGAGCTCGTTGCCGCCGTGCCCGGCCGGGTCGGTGAAAACACGCACGACCTCGACCCGCGTACCCATGGCCTCTGGTTCACTCTGTGTGCCCATGGTCGTGAGCCTACCGGCTGTCGAAAGGGTGATCGCCGCCGCAGAATTTCCGTCTCGGATGAATTGCCATGTGACGTGCCGATTTGCCTGCGACGTCCGCTCGGGAAGTGCTGTTAATGCGGGCCGCAGAGCCACGCGAGATCCCGCAGGATCTCCGACACGGTGATCGGGCTGAGGTCGGCGAAGGTGGGGGAATCGCGGCCGGCGAGCGAAGCGTACCTGAGCTCGTGCACGGGAGCGACCGGTTCGAACGGCTCCATGCCCGGATCGATTCCGATGCTGAAAACCCGGTCGTCCGGGAGCCGTTTGTCGAAGGTGTCGATGCGACCGCCGGCGCCGCGTTCGGGCGGATTCCAGCTGCGGCTGGTCAAGCCGTGGATGCGGCCGAGGGGAGCAGTGGCATTCGCGGCAATCGGCACTATGGAACTGGCGAGCAGCTCCGGATCCGGATGGTGCACTTCCCGGCCGGTCTGTGGAAATGGTTGCAGGAGTTCGTAATCGGCGAGCACATCGGCCCATGCCGCAGTCAGCTCGGTGCCGAGGTGGAGCGGATGGGCGATGCCGATGACGGCGTTCTCGGCGATGTCGAGTGCGGCATCGTCGGCATCGGCGAAGGTGTTGTCCTCGGCGATGCGGAACGAGTCGAGCACCTGGTCGTCGCGATAGGTCGCCCAGATCAGGCGGCGAGTCACGTTGATGCGCACCGGATGTGCGATGAACAGGGTGCGCAGTTCATCGAGGGTGAAACGGCGTTCGGTGACCATGGCGCATTCGAGTCGCCGGATCTGGTCGGCGGCGAACTTCTTGACGGACTTGCGGATCGAGCGATATGCCGCGGTCGCCGCGGCGGCCAGGTCATCGTCGTCGCGAACCCCGGCCTTGGGCAGGGCCTTGTAGCGGGTGCCGTCGGCACCGGTTATGGTGGGGCGCAGCTGCTCATCGAAGCCCAGCACGAAGTGGCGCGGCCCGAAGTCGAGCAGCGCCGTGCCGTCGGGGCGCAGGCCGAGATCCGGAACCAGACGGTCGGCGAGCTGATCCTCGGTTAACCCCATTTCCTCGGCGAGTTCGGTGACTCGAAGCTGTGCCGCTGACCGAACCACGGCGTTTCGCCCCTGCTCACTCATCTTGATCAATGCCGACAAGGCGTAATCCGAGCCGATCGCGGCGAGGACATCCAGCGCATTGTCCTTACCGGTGTCCCAGGTGATCTTCGGCAGCAATTTCGCGACCGTGTCGTCATTCCCGAAGGCTGCCAATGCTTCCCAGACCCAGGTGTCCTTCGAGCGCGCACCCCCATCGGTCCACTGCTCGAAGATCGCACCTGTCGCGGCGGCGAGAGTTGAAGTGTCGCAATGCTCACGAATTCGCGCCAACGCACCATGCGGTTCGGCCGGCTCGGACAACATCATGAAGATGATCAGATTGGCGATGGCGTCGTGCGGCAGTGGTTGCCCGCTCGTCAGCATGATCGGCGGCAGTGCCGGAATCGACAACCATTGCGGGAGAACCGGAATACGCGTCGGCACGATTTCGGCAGGATCGGCTTCGAGCAGTTCGCGCACCGCGACGGTCGCGCCACAGGCGTCCGCTGCGGTCATGATCGCATCGGTGTGCCCGAGGCTTACGAGGGTACGCAATGCCGCGCCGTACGTGCGTCTTGTCTTGCGCGCCTTGCCGACAGCGCCCGGAATCAACGCGGTGGCGGCATAGGCGGGATGACGGCGCAGCCAGTCCAAGGCGATCCTGCGGCGCGAGCGCAATCCGAGCCACCCTACGACAAGCGCTGCGGCGGCGGGACTTTCGAAGGGTGTGATCGCCGCGGCCAGCTCACGGGGGTCCTGTGTGACGGCACCGATGACAAGGTCGTGGGCCGCGGTACCATGCGCGGCCGTGACCGCCATCAAGCCGTGGATGTCCCAGAGCAACCAGCCGGTGTGTTCGGCTCGCAGGATCGGTTCCGCGATCGCGAGATCCGCCCGAGCCAGCGCCTGCAGTGCCCAGTCGCCGAGGTCACGGGGATTGGACGCGGCATCTTTCAGACGCCTGTGCAGCTCGTCTTCGGTGAGTGTGTCGCGCGAGTCGAGCCAATGCTCGCATTCGCCGTCGCGCCACGAAACCTGAACGGCTGATGGCACTTCGAGGCTGACGGTGGCAGTCGGCTTGGGGCGCGGGCGATTCCACGGCGGATCGCGCAGGATCGCCGGTACCAGTTCGTCCGGGGTGGTGCCCGTCGGCCGGCCGGGCAGACACTCGGTAATCAACTGCCGTGCGGACTCGGGCAGTTCGTCGCGCATGACGACGGCGAGTTCGGGATGACGGCGGACGTGCCGGCAGAAGTCGGCGGCGTTCTCGTGCCGGGTAGTCCGTGCACCGAGCACTCGCATGGCACGGACCGGAAACCGTTCGGTCGAGGCGAGCAGCGCCGTGGCGGTCACATTGCTCCACGAACGCCTGGCCAGGAAGTCCATGGCGTCGTCGGTGGGGAGGTGGGCGAGGACGCGCGACAGGGTCGCCGCGCCCGGCGCGGAACTGTTGCCCTGACCCGCCTCCCACAGTCGAGTGAGGACCGAAGCGGCATCGGGGCCGAGATGTGCTGCGACACTATAGATCAGCGATTTGTTGTCGCGCAGCAGATGCCAACGCCAGCTGAGCAGATCGAGGATGCGGTGCGCGTGCGCCGAATCGGTCACCGAGGCGAGCAGAAATATCGATCCGAAGCTGTCGGTGAGATTCGGATCGGCGAGATCGGTTGTCACCCAGTCTTGTTCGGTGGGGAATAGGTACGAGGTGAGCAACCGGATCGAGAGCGGGCCGCGGCGTAGCTGGCGTGCCTGGTCCCGGGCATCGGCATAGTCCATCTCCCCGGCGGCGGCCAGTAGGGTGCGCAATCGCCGGACCAGGGTGGCGGGCGGATCACAAGGACGTGACACCACCACGCGATTCGATTGCCCGCCCGGGGCATCCGATGCCTCCGCGTGGATGCCGGTAAGTGCTGCCACGGTCGCGACGGCACAGCCGAGACCGTGGGTGGCAACCAGATAGTCGGCCAGATCCGCGTGGTTGTCGTAGTAGCGGCCGAGGGCCTTGGCATCCCACAGCTCCGCGTCCATCCCGATCGCGGCGCACACGGCCGCGCCGAGCGGGTCGGCGTGGCGATCGGCCAGGTACTGCGCACCCCGTTCGGCGAGCACCCGGTGCGAGGCGGAATGACTCAGGATGGCGCGGATCGCATCCGCGGACTGCGCCAATTTGTCGGAGATCGTCTGTGCCGCAGCCGCGTTCACGGCAACCTTGCGCGCGGGCCACCGCCCGCGGAACGGATCGGTTTTCGACCACCAGGCGGCGGGTGCCACCCAGGTGTTCTCATCGGTCAGCGGCGTGCGGACGGCCATCGGCCTGCTCCCTTGTTCACGAGGTGGGTATCGCGGACAGGCTAGCGAGCCGCTCCGACACGTGCCGGTCGGCGCGGAAACGACAACGGCCCCGTCCATCCGGACGGAGCCGTTGCGCGCTTCCTGCGAGATATCAGACTGCGGCCGTAGCCAGCGTCTCCGTGGATTGCACGGCCTGACCGACACCGGCCACGATCGCGGCGGCGCGCAGCGATTCGAAGATCACCTCACGCGAGACGCCCGCCTCACGCAGTGTCTTCTCGTGCGCCTCCAGGCAGTGCGCGCAGCCGTTGATCGAGGAGACCGCGAACGACCACAGCTCGAAATCGGCCTTGTCGACACCCGGGTTGCCGATGATGTTCATCCGCAGACCGGCACGCAGATCGTCGTAGCGGCCTTCCAGAAACGCCTTGCCTCGGTAGAACACATTGTTCATGCCCATGATCGAGGCGGCGCCGAGTGCGGCGTCGTAGGCCTCCGCCGACAAATTGTCCGCGGCTTCCTCGGCGATTTCACGCAGCGTCGTCGCCGACCGGGTCGCGGCCGCCGACGCGAGCAGCGTGCCCCACAGCTGCTGTTCGTTCAGCACGGTGGTGCGTGCGATGGACGACAGATTGAGCTTGAGGTCCTTTGCGTACTCGGGAAGGGAGTTCTTCAGGGTCTCAATGCTCATTCGGCGAATCCTCTTCTAGTTCGGGGTTTTCAGGTGTTTCGGATAGTGCTCAGACGCTCGCGGCGAGCAGTTCGCCCGCGTTGATGGTCGGATCGCCCTTCTTCCAGTTGCAGGCGCACAGCTCATCGGACTGCAGGGCGTCGAGCACACGCAGCACCTCGTCGACATTGCGGCCGACGGAACCCGCGGTCACCGAGACGAACTGGATCTCGTTGTTCGGGTCGATGATGAAGGTGGCACGGTCGGCGACGCCGTCGGCGTTGAGAACGCCAGTGGCGGAGGCCAATTCGCGCTTGAGGTCGCTCAGCATCGGGAACGGGAGGGTCTTGAGATCCTCGTGCTGGGCGCGCCACTGGAAGTGCACGAACTCGTTGTCGACCGAGGCGCCGAGCACCTGTGCATCGCGGTCCTCGAACTCGTCGTTGAGCTTGCCGAAGGCGGCGATTTCGGTCGGGCACACGAAGGTGAAGTCCTTGGGCCAGAAGAAAACGATGCGCCACTTACCGGCATGGTCGTCGGAGGTGATCTGGGTGAAGTAGTCATCAGGCTGCTGAGCGTTGACCTTCGACAGGTCACCGCCGATCACCGCGGTGAGGTTGTATGCCGGGAATTGGTCGCCGATGGTCAGCAAAGCCATGCTTGTCTCCTCGTCAGTCGGTTTGCTAGAGCGCGTGGATCGAAAAGCTCACCGGTGATCATGCCCAAAGGCCGGCGAAAGGTAAACGTGATCAGTCGCACTACACTGATAGGCATGACTGATCAGACTTATCAGCCAACCCTGTCGCAGCTGCGTGCGTTCGTGGCAGTCGCGGAGTACCGCCACTTCGGCACCGCGGCCGCGCGGCTCGGTGTGAGCCAACCCACGTTATCGCAGGCACTTGCCGCATTGGAACAGGGGCTGGGACTGCAGCTGATCGAGCGAAGCACTCGGCGGGTGCTCGTCACCGCCGCGGGTATGCGGCTGCTGCCGCAGGCGACGGCGACCCTCGAGGCCGCCGATCGATTCGTCGCCTCGGCGACCGGTGACAGCCTGGGTGGCACTCTGCGGATCGGCATCATTCCGACGGTTGCTCCGTATGTGCTGCCGGGTCTGCTGCCCGAATTGCGCAAAGCATTGCCGGCCTTGAAGCCTCAGGTGATCGAGGACCAAACCGCTCGGCTGCTGGAGGGTTTACGCACCGGCGTCCTGGACGTGGCGCTGGTCGCGCTCCCGACCGAGGCGCCGGGGCTGGTCGAGATCCCGTTGTATACCGAGGAATTCGTGCTGGTGACCCCGCGCGGGCACGAGCTGGCCGGTCGCACCGATATCGCACCAGCCACCCTGGACGCGCTGCCGCTGCTGCTGCTCGACGAGGGCCACTGCCTGCGTGATCAGACCCTGGAATTCTGCCGCTCCGCCGACGCCCATCCGGGCGCGGTCGGTGATACCCGCGCCGCGTCGCTGGCGACCGTGGTCCAGTGCGTCGCTGGCGGTCTCGGGGTGACGTTGATTCCGGAGATGGCGGTGGCGGCCGAAACCGCGCGCGGCACATTGGAAACCGCGCATTTCGCCGCACCTGCACCGGGGCGCACCCTCGGTCTGGCGTTTCGCGCGTCGACGGCGCGCGTGGACGATTACGAACGACTGGCGGAGATCATTCGGTCGCGGCGGCCCGCGGTGAACTGAGGTGTGCTCATCGGGCGTAATCTCCGCTGGTGGGCAGTTGGAAAGGGGGCGTGGTGGACGAGTCGGGTGCCATGGTGTCGACCGAGCCGGGCCGGCGGGGCGGTCGCTCGATTGCGGACGGTGATCGGCTGTTCGTCTACGGGACGTTGCAGTTTCCCGAGGTATTGGTTGAGTTGATCGGGCGGTGTCCGGAGTCAGTGGCGGTGGAGCTGACCGGGTGGCGGGTGGCGGCACTGCCGGGGCGGGTGTATCCGGGGCTCGTGCCCGCCGCGGGCGGGGTCGCCCGGGGTGTGGTGCTATCGGGGCTCGATGCGGGGGAGTGGGCGGTGCTGGATGCGTTCGAGGGTGACGAGTACGAATTGCGGCGGGTCCGGCCGGGTGCCGCGCCTTCAGTGTGGACATATGTGTGGACTTCCGTTGTCACACAGGATGATTGGGATGCCGAGCGTTTTGTTGCCGAGCATGTGGGCGCATTCGTGGCTCACTGCGCCGAATGGCGAAGGCTGCTCTGATACGGGCCTGGTCACGGGGTGGATCCGCCATAGTTAGAGCTGCTCGGCGGTGACGAGGAGGCGGAGGTGGGTGTCGGACCAGAGGTTTAGGGTGGTATCTGTCGAGGTGGGGGTGGATAGGGCGGTGCGGAGGGTGGCGAGGGTGGTGGCTGCGTTGGTGAAACCATAGCGGCGGAGAGTGCCTGCGGCATCGGTGGCGCGATCGAACCAGCTCGGTGGTAGGTGGCGGGTGCCGCGGTGGGCTACCTCGGCGGTGATGGCGAGTGCAGTGGTGATGGTCGCGGTGAGCGGGTCGTCTATGGCTGCTGATCCGTTGGGTGGTGCCAGGGTTCCGGTGGGCGCGAAGCTCGGAACTATGACGCGTCGGCCCGCGACGACAGCGGTGGGAGTGATGGTGAGGTGACCAGCATGGCGTTCGAGGATCCCGGCGACATAGCGGACCGGACCCAGTGCGCCGGACAGGGATTCGGTGAGCGCGTCGATGGCACCTGCTGTCGCACTGGAATGCATGCAGATCGCGGTGGCGGTGCCGACCGGTCCGCGTAGTTGGGCGACGAGGCGTTGTTCGCCGGGGAGGTAGCGGATGTCCTCGACGGCATCGACTATGAGGGCGCGTACCGATTCGCCACGGATGCGGGGACGGATGGGTGCTGGTGGGAGCGCGGCAATACGCGCGGATTCCGCGTCGAGATCGCCGATCAAGAGCTCCGGTGGCAGTGTCTCCCACGCACCTGACGATGGCATGACCGAGGTGCGGGCGACGCGACTGTTGGCAAGGCGCACAGCACGATTCGCGGACCGGACGGCGCTTTCGGTGACCACATTGCCCGCCGCGATATCGGCGATGCGGGCCGGGCCACTGCGGCGCGCGCCGAGCGCGGCGCCCTCGGGCGGCTGGGCATCGGCGGGGACGGTAATCGACTGGTGCAGTGTCAGGACGATGCGCGCCTCCGGGTGCGCGAGATACAGCTCGACACCGCGGGTTTCGGCATCGCCGTCGACTCGAGCACCCAGACCGGTCAGTCGCAGATGCCGCAGCGGGGTTTCGGCCGGTTCCTCGGTTCCGAGCACCGGAACCCAGTCGTGCCGGCAGGCACGTTGTCGCGCAACGAGTTCCGCGATGAGTGCCGCCGTTCGGACCGGGTCATGCCGCGCACTGCGATCCCGATGGGCGGCGAGTTGGTCGAGCAGATCGTCCAGCGCGTCATGCGGCCACCGCGCGCCCGCGCGGTCGAGGTCGCGGCGTGCGTTGGCGAAAATGGCGGGGAGTCCGGACCCGGCATGAGCTACACCATCGGCGAGCAGGTCTGCTAGCGGTGCCAGAATCTGCCGGACGGCCGATACCGCCGCAGCGCCATCCGCGGCATCACCTACCGTCACAGTGACCGATTCGGCGGACCGATTCAGCGCATCGGCCACCTGAAATGCCCACACCGCCAACGCGATAGCGTCCGGGCGTGCACCACGCGCGGCATCGGCCCGCGCATACCCGAGATCGCCGGGAACCAGAAACCGGACCGTCACCGCGGCGAGCTCGACCGAAGGCACTGGATCGTGGCCCGTCGCGCGCCGTACAGTAGCCCGATACCCGGTCCGCCGCGCGCGACGAGCAGCCGTGAACGCGCGCTTGCCCAGCAATTCGTTCAGTTGATCGTCAGTGAAATCACCAGGTGTCCAACCCGCATGCGAAGTATGACTGTCGATCGTGCTGGTATGCGGATGCGGGTCGCCGGTCATCGGACTGGACGCGGGTGGTGACACCACCCTCGATGATTTCGACGGCCGCATCCCCACCGTGATCGTGGTCGGTTCGGAGGGTAAGGGCCTGTCCCGGCTCGGTATGTCGGATGGCATCAACTCGGGTGACTCCGAGTCGGCTATATGCGGGTGCCGCGTTGCGACATCGACCGATTTTTGTACCGGTTGATCTCCGGCGACACCGACGAAGTCCGTTTCCGGCTCCGCTACCTCGCCGAAGACTGCCGATGCCGACTCGGTCAGCTGAGAGTCGGTGCCCGGAGATCTGCCGGTGTGGTCGGAGTGCGGTAGGTCGCCGGTCGTACTATGGCCATCGGCGAGTGCGGGAGGTCGATGCCCGAGGTGGTTGGAACTCGCGTCGCCAGTTCGTGTCTGTTCGTCAGTGTCCGACGACGGGTTGCCCGCGTGCGGCCCACCCCGAGAGCCGGTCTCCGGGGGGCAGGCGTCTGCGGGATCCGGCGCCGTGCCGTCGGTCGGTGTCGAATTCGGTTCGGCTATTTCGGAGTTGGGCGCATCTGGCGTCGTGACTATGGTTCGTGTGCGTGCGGGGGCCGTAGTCCGAGCGTCGCGGTAGGCCAGGACGGTCATTACCCGGTGGCGGCAGAGCGTAGGTGCGCCGCAGGAGCAGGGCGCGGCGTCGATGGTGACACCTGGAGGCAGGGTCGTGTGGGTGCCGTCGGGAAAGTCGGCCTCGACGGTGGTGTCCGGATTTTCGGTGAGTTGTGGTGGGGTGGTGGCGTTTTCCTTGATGGCGCGTTTGACTATGCCGCGGTTGGCGAGGGCGATGAGGGAGTCGTCGGTGAGGGCGAGGAGGTCGGCGCGCATCGGTTATCCGATCGTCTCGGCGATGAAGGTGGCGAGCTCACCGGGTGTCATCGCACCCACATGGACGCCGACGTCGGCGAGTCGTTGCCCCATATCGCGGTCGAAGGCCGGATCGGCCTGTTCGTCGAGGGCGGCCAGGCCGAGCACAATGGTGCCCTCGGCGACCAGGGCGGCCGCGGTGCGGATCAACCAGGCCGGGTCACCACCCTCATAGAAGTCGCTGATCACGGCGATGATGCTGCGGCGTGGATGTTCAACGAGTTGCGCGGCGTAGGCGACGGCACGGGCGATATCGGTGCCGCCACCCAGTTGTACACGCATCAGCAGCTCGACCGGATCGTCGACGTCGGCAGTGAGATCGACGACCGCGGTATCGAAGGCGATCAGATGGGTTTTGATGCCGGGCAGACCCCACAGACACGCCGCCGTGACGGCGGAGTGGATGACCGAGCCGGCCATGGAACCGGACTGATCGACCAGCAGGATGACCTGCCAGGTATCCATATGCCGTCGGGAACGGGCCCGGAAATGCGCGGTCTCGACATAGAGCTTGCGTTCCTGCGGTCGGTAGTGCGCGAGGTTGGTGCGCACTGTCTTCGGGAAGTCGAAGTCGGCGGCGCGCGGCAGGCGGCTCGGCCGACGTGAGCGGGTTCCGGCGAAACTGGTACGGATCTCGGTCGCCAATTTCGCCATGAGCTCGCGCACCACCCGCTCCACGATCCGCCGCGCCATCCGCAGCACCTCGGGATTCATCAGATGTTTGGTGCGCAGGACCGCACCGAGCAGCTCGGCATTCGGCTCGAGCCGCTCCAGCACACCGGGATCGGTAATCACCTCGTGTAATCCGAAACGCTGCACCGCATCCCGTTCGAGCCGCTCGATCGTAGTCTTCGGGAACAGCCGATGAATATCGTCGAGCCAGTCCACCGCGTTGACCAGCGATGGACCGCCCCCGCCGGTCCGTCGAACATCGCGTCGATCCATATCGTCGTCGCGCTCGTACAGCCAGTCGAGCGCGGCATCCTGTGCCGCACCCTGGCCGCTCAGAGCGCTCGTGGCCGCCCCTGCGGATCCGAGGATGAGCCGCCATCGTTCGAGCACCGGATCGATGGCTGCCGCACCGGAACTCGTTGCACTGCTACCGGATTCGGGTGGCCTCGTCCGTGACGTGGTTCCCTGGTCGAGCGGAATGTACGAGCTCGCACGGTCGACGCCCGCAGCGCGATGACCGGTCGCGGTGCCCGAATGATCTGCGGTGCATGCCGATTCGGTTGTTTGCTGGTCGCCCTGCCGCCCTGGGCGAGATCGGCGATCGGCCATGCGGGGCGTTGTGTTGCTCGCGATCTCAACCGATGCGGACGACACACCTGCCGTCATCGCCGCTTGCGGCACGATGGGGTGGGAACCGTCATCGGTAGCGGGATATTCGCCCGTTGCCTCGACATGTGGCTGGACGCTTTCGCGCGCCGAATCCTGTTCCGGCGGCCCGACATGCAGGCGGTCGCCGTGTGGGATTCGCATGTCGCCCGCATCGGGGACACCGTCGAGCGCTCGGCTCACCGAGGCGGGCGTGTCGGCCGCGACAGCGATCAGTCCGTGATCGCCGAGCAGCTCGTCTACCCGAAGTTCGACGGCCTGTGCACGAGCGACCAGGGCGGGGTCTGCGGGAAGGCGAAGTAGAGCGGCCGCGGAGCCGACGACCCCGCGGAGTCCGAGTAGGCGGTTGGCGATGGCCGCGCGTTCACGGGGCGGGAACCAGGCGAAGGCGAGGCGCAGGGCGGGTAGAGCGGCGAGGAAGTCGGGCTGGGTGAAGCGGGCGATGAGGTCGTCGAGGACCGCGATGAGCGAGGATGCCTGGTTGCCTTGGGCAGCAGCGGGATCCACGAGAACCTGCTCCCGGGCGAGGGCGAAGAGACCGGCGAGGAAGTCGCCGAGCACGATGGGCGCCGCGGCCAGCCGGACGGCTCGGGCGAGGTCGGTCGTGCGCTCGGGTTCGAGCACCGCGACCATGCCGACGGCGGCGCCCCGTAGTGCCGGGGGTCGATCGGCGGCGGTGCATCGACCGAAGACGCCGGTGAGGTCGACTCGTTCGACACCTACGGTGGATTCGGCGTGCAGCGCGACATCGCGGACGGCGATGAGCGCGTGCAAGAGGCCGTCGTCGGCGGGTACGGGCCCGCCGCGAATTCCTTCCACCAGCCAGAGCAGGCGGATGACGACGGCGTCCATGAGCACCCCGAGGGTGGGCGAGGCGCTGGTGCCGAAAATCCTGTCGTGCCGCCACAATCCGAGAGCGGCGGCTAGCAATCTGCCGAGAGCTGTTGTGTCGCTACTTGATCCGATCAAGGTGCGGATGGTCCCGACAATGTCGTCGGCCAGTTCCGACAATCCGCAGAGGGTGGCGTCGAACAGAATGGCCGCCAAGGCGGCCGGGTCGGCGCCACTGTCGGTGAAACGGTCGCCGAGCCGGGCGGCGGCGGCCTCGGCGCAGCTCGCACCGAGCGCGCCCGCTTCGATCAGTGCGGGGAGTCGCAGTTCAGCGCTCGAAATCCGCCACATTTCGGTGAGCTCCGGTGCGCGTCCGGCGGCCGGACCGCTAGTGCGCTCGAATCCCGGAATCTCGAGCACCCGCAGCCGATGCAGGACGCGGCTCGCATCGAGTCCGGCGGCGGTGGTCAGATCGCCAGTGAATCGACCGGATTCCGGAATGCCACAGCGTAGGAGTTCCCGCTCGGCGTCGGCGACCAATGGTGGATGCGGGGTCAACTCGTGTAGGCGGCCGACGGTGTCACCCGCGAGCGCCGCCACCATCTCCACCACCACTGGATCGGTACCGGGCCGCAACTGCCCGTGCCCGGTCCACGGCAACGGCCGATCCAGTGCCTCGGTGATCAGCGCACCCGCCAACCCGTCCAGCACGTCGGTGCGCGCGGGTGCGATATGCCCGCGCAACCGACTGAGCCCGAGTGTGAGGGCTCGGGCCCCGATCAGATCGGCGGTCGACACGGCTTGTCCGCGCCCACGCAACCGCGCTACCACAGCCTCGGTGATGCCGTCGGCGGCGACGGATGCGCCATCGTGCCACAGCATGTGGTAGTACGCGGGCGACGGCATCCCCGACTGATAGCCGGCGAAAGCATCGAGCCGGCGGAAGGCGTACGGCACCAGATAACTGCCGCCGACACTCTCGTCGGGGAAGCGTGGAATCTCCGGCCAATCGGTCTCGGCTGTGGGTTCGGTTTCTTGTCGCCGCGAATCCGCGGTCACTGGGCTGGCCAACGGGACGAATGAGTCGCCGAGTGCCGTAATCCGCCGAACGAGTGCGGGTCGGTGAAACCCTCCGGTCACCACGATAACTGGAGCCGGAGCGGCACCTACGCGCTGCGCTTGCCAGGTGACATCGGCCAATGCCGCACGAATCCACCGCGACATGTACTCCTCGCGCGCGTGGTCGCTGTCCGCGGCCGCATCCTCGCCGCGCACCAGGTCGAAGTAGGTGTCGATTCGGGTGGGCAGGGTTGCGTCGTCGCCGACTTCGAAGAGGTGGTCCCACAGGGTGTCGAAATTGTCGACGCCGAATTCCGCGCAGAGGCGGGAGATGGCTCGGTCGTAACGGCGTTCGGCATCGGCATAGCGGTTTTCGGTGTCCGCCAAGGCCGGATGCCAGGCGGGTAGGTCGATGAATCGGACCTGTGCGCCGATGGCACGGCCTTCGGTCAGGCCGACCCATTCGGGGGAGTAGTCGCACAGCGGCGTCCACGACAGGTGGCGGGTAGCGGAGTCGCGGTAGCTGGTGAAGATCGCGATCGGCAGATCGTGTCCGAGCAGCAGTTCATCCAAGCGGTCGTTCATATCGGCGGGGCCCTCGATGAGGACATGCGCGGGCCGCAGGGCGCGGATGGTATCGCGCACCAAACGCGCGCAGGCGGGGCTGTGGTGGCGCACGCCGAGGAAGGTCACCGGACCGGTTGGCACGGTCGATCAGCCCGGCAACTGGAATCGGGCGTCGTGCAACGCCTTCCACACCCGACCGGATTTGCGCGGCACCTGCTGTTCCAGATACCGCCGCAGCCGCGCGAGATCGTCCGGATTGTCCTTGGCGGCCGTGCCCGCGAGGCATTCGACGATATCGGCGGCATTGCCCGGTTCGCCGCGCAGATACCAGCCCCGCAGGCCGACCGCATGCGCCACCGAGACGGCCTCGGCGGTACTCATCACCGCCGACATCCGATCCAGGGAATCGCCGGCATCGGTAGCGCCGGAGCGCAGTTCGCGGAAGGTGGTGACCAGCACCTCCAGCACGTCACGCGGCGGCACCTCGGGCACGCCCGAACGGGCCAGTAGCGCGGTCGCCTCGGATTCGACCAGTGCCAGCTCGGTGCGCAGGTCCGGAATCGGGAAGACGGTCTCGAAGTTGAAGCGGCGCTTGAGCGCGGCACTCATATCGTTGACGCCGCGGTCGCGGGTATTGGCGGTGGCGATCACGTTGAATCCGTCCACCGCGTAGACCATTTCGCTCAGCTCCGGCACCGCGAGCACCCGGTCCGACAGCAGTGAAAGGATCGAATCCTGGACCTCCAGTGGACACCGGGTCAGCTCCTCGAACCGCACGATCTTGCCCTCGCGTATGCCGCGCAGCATCGGTGCCGGCACGATCGAGCGGTGCGACGGGCCCTCGGAGACCAGCAGGGCATAGTTCCACCCGTACCGGATCTGGTCCTCGGTGGTCGCCGCGCCGCCCTGGATGGTAAGTGTCGAATCGCTCGAGACCGCGGCCGAGAGTAGTTCGGACAGTAGCGATTTCGCGGTGCCGGGCTCGCCGGTCAAGAGCAGCCCGCGCGTGGTGGCCAGGCTGACCAGCGCCCGATCGATGAGCGAGGCGTCACCGACGAATTTGCGCTCGATACCGAGCGCCGGATCACCGACGATGAACCGCTTGGCGGCATCGATGGACAGCGCCCACCCGGGTGGCCGCGGTGCGGTATCGCCCGCACGCAGCCGCGCCAAATCCTCGGCCCAGCGCAGTTCGGCCGGCGGTCGCTGCAGATTCTCGGTCGTCGTCATAGATGTCCTGCCTTCAGCCAAGCGATATCGCGCAGTATTTCAGACGCGGTGAGCACATCGGTCGGGTCGAGGACTGCCTCAGCGGCCATTGGTCAGGATCTCCAACTCGCGCAACAGTTCCGATGCGACGATCGCATCGAGCTCGCCGAACGTGTGCTCGGCGGCGGTGGGCTGCCAGCGGGTGTACGCACCACTCACCAGCTTGACCTCGGTGATCTTCTGTTCATCGAATTCCATGGCATACCCGGCCGCGATTCCCGGATCCAGTTCGACGATCACCGTCAGATCCGTGCCGACGGTGCGCAACATCGCGCCCTGGATACCGGCATCCTGCGGAGTATCCCGCTCCCATCCGTATTTGGTCAGGCCGAGTACCTTGCCGGTGGGCAGGGTGTGCCGATGGAATCGGGGCAGGAAAACTCCGGCGCGTTCTTCCTCGGTGAGTGTGTGAGCCTCGCGTTGGAGCTGTGGAAACGGTTGCAGGATTTCGTAATCGGCGAAGACCTCACCCCATGCACCGAGCGTTTCGGCGAGGTGCAGCGGATGGGCAATGCCGACCAGTACGTCATCGGCGAGGGTAACCGCATCGTCGTGGGCGTCAGCGCGGGTGCGATCCTCGGCAATGCGGAAAGAGCCTGTGACGGTATCGGTTTCATCGAAGGTCGCCCACACCAGTCGTCGGCTCAGATGCCACAGGAGTGGATGCTCGACGAACAGGCGCTGCTGCTGATCGGCCGTCCAGCGGCGACCGGTGACCATTGCCCGCTCGAAGCGCCGAATCTGATCGGCGGCCCCGGTACGCACCTCTTTCTTCAACGCGCCGAACGCTTTATATGCCGCCACCGAGAGTTCCGGATCGTCCTTCACGCCAGGCTTCGGCAACGATTTGCGGCGGGTGGTGGCGCGCCACTGTCCATCGTCGTCGCGTGCGGCGTCGGAAACGGTGGGTGCGAGGTGTTCGTCGAAGCCGATGACGAATCCGCGTGGGCCGTAGTCCAGGACCATGGTCCCGTTCGCATCCAGGCCGAAGGTCGGCACCAATCGGTCGGCGAGCTCGTCCGGTGTCAGACCGAGTTCGGCGGCAACCTCGGCGACTTTCTCCCGCGCCTTGGTCTGCAGACCCTTGAACTTCACCTTGTCCGCGATGCCCGCCAGCTGCATGAGCGCCGCATCACTGCCGATGGCCGTGAGCACATCCAATGCGGAAACGGCTCTGGCGTGGGCGGATTCGCCCGGCCAGAGGCGAATGAGAGCGCCGAGCCGCCGCACGGTTTCGTCGTCGCCGAATAGGCCGAGTGTGCGCAGCACCCAAGCTTGCTCGGGCGGATACCCCGCGAGCTTCCACGCCTCGAACAGTTCCAACGTGAACGCCGCCAGCGATGCGGGTTCGGAGATCGCGGCGACCTGCTCGACACCGGCATAGTCACCGCTCGGCCCCGGCATCGCCAACATGGTGCACAGGTTGTTGACGGCGGCGTCCGAGAGCGCGAGTCCGTTGTCCCGCAACAGGATCGGCGGCAGCGCGGCGGGGACCAACCAGGACGGGGCGGTGGGGATCTTCTTCGGCAGCAACATGAGAGGGTCGATATCGATGATCGCGGTGATCGCGGCACGTACCTCGGGGCCGAGTGCGTTGGCGGCCGCGAGGATGGCGGCGCGGTGGCCCCGGCCGGTGAGTATGCGCAGTGCCGATTCGGCCGCCGTTCGGTCCCGGCCCGGTTTGGCCAGTGCGTCTCCGATCAGATCCGTTGCGGCCGTGCGGATATGGCGATCGAACCAGGCTCGTGCGGTGACCGAGGTGAGTTTTCCGCCGAGCCACTTCGCCATCAACCGGGTGATTTCCGTGCCGGTGATCGGCGGTATCACCGCGGTGAGGGTCGGACGATTCTCCCGCGCGCTGGCTAGGACCCAGTCGAGCGCCTCGGTGCCGAATCTGGCCAGAATGCGACGCATTCCATCCTCGGCGTCCCACAGATGGGCCGGTTTCGCGGTGGACAGGTATTTCCGGACGAGGTCCGGCGGTGCGGTGGCGAAGATAGGGACAACCGACCACAGTCGGTGCTCGACTGCATCGGCGATCCGGTTCGCCCAGTCGGTGCCGAGGTACGCCGGCACCGCGACGCGGATCGCCGCCCACTCGTCCTGTTCGTTGGGGGCCCAATCCAGCCTGATCGGTCGTGGTTGGGCAATGGCGGTCAACACCACAGGACGTGGGCTTTCATAGGAACGTTCCCAGGGGGGAGTCCTGAGCAGTTCGGGCAGCTGATCCTCGGTGCACGTCGGCGGGCGCTCGGATGCCACGCCGAATTCCACCGCGAGGTCCGGGTACGTCGTCACATGGGTCCGCAGGACGTACCGCATACTCGACGATCGCGCGGACGCTGCGAGCAGTCGCATCGCCCGTCGCGGAAAACGCTGGACCGCAGCAAAAACCGCGTCCGCCGTACCCGGGCGGTCGAGATGACGGAGCAGAAGCTCGAATGCTCGGTCGGTGGGTAACTGGGCCAATACCTCGGCCAGCACCTCGACGTAATCCTTGGGCAGGTCCTTGTGGTTCAGGGCACGGCCGACCAGCGCGGCGCAGTCGGGGCCGATATGTGCGAGGGCGCTGCAAAGGACGCGACCCCGCCCAGCGTCGTAGCTGTGCGGGTTGGGGGAGAACGGGCTGTCGTTCAAGCGCTCGGTGAGCAGGTCCAGCTGGGCGATATTCGTGGCGCAGGTCATGAGCAGCGGGAACGGCCCGCGACTGTCCACCGGTTCATCGGCAGCGAGTTCGCTGTCGAGCCAATCCTGTTGGGTGGGAATCAGATAGGTCGCCGCGATGCGCGCCGAGCGCGGACCCGAGGCGCGCACTTCGGACAGCCTGGCGATGACGCCGCGGTATTCGGCATCCGACAGCACCGCGAGGTGCGCCCGGACGCGAGCCAGCACGTGGTACGCCCCACGATCACCGTTCGAATCCGATGGCAGCCGCATCGGCAGCCGGCGATTCCGTTCCGAAGCGGAATGCGTATAGCTGTAACTCAGCCCGGCGAACCGCACCGCGGTCTCCGCGGCGAAGCCCGCACCATAGCGCGCGATCCAGCCATCGGCGATCCGGGTGTTCCACTCGTCCCAGGTCCAATCCTCGGACATGCCCCAACTGGCCAGCGCAACCGCCGCCACCCCGAGCGGCGTGTGACCGTCCGGCTGATCGAGAATCGTCATCGCCGCATGTGCAAGCTCGGCATCCGATTGAAAACTGTTGTGGGACAGTAACCGTCGAATAGATTCGGTGTTCTCCGCCAGTAGCGCCATCCATTGTGCCGCCGGATCCTCGGTCACACTCGGCGCCCGCGCGGGCCCCAGCCCACGGAACGGCAGTGCCTGCGCCCACCATTCAGCGGGCACCGCCCACCGATCCTCATCGATATGCGCAGTCTGGATCATCAATCCCCCGATCTCCTGGAACGTCATCGACACCGAATGTAGCGGCACCCTCCGACAAGTCCGGAAAACCGAGTCCGGTCGAGCGCGCGCACCCGGCCGAACGCAGAATCGCACCGGCTCGAAGGGAAATCCTTTGGGAGCCGGTGCGATTCGCGAGTGCTGCTAAACGCGCAGCGCGTACGGTTCGATCGCGCCGCGCACCAGCGCCCGCGCGTCGATCGTGTCGGCCTGGTAGGGCAGCGTGCCCAGCCGATCGGTCATCGCCTGCACCGGGTGATCGATTCGCTCGTTCAACCCGAACAGGAATGTCCACTCGTGCTCATCACTGCCGTACTGCACCACGGTGTCGAACTGGTCGTGGAAGCGCTGCCATGAGCGCTTCAACGTCTCGTTGCGCCACATTGTCGCGCATCCGGCCTGTGCGCTGAGTACGCCGCCGGGTGCGAGCAGTGCCTGACATCGCGACAGGAACTCCGACTCGTAGAGCCGGTTGTGCTGCGCGTCCTCGACCCGCTCGTCGGGCAGATCGATGACGATCACGTCGTAGCGGGTACCCGCCTCGGACGCGTTGGCCAGGAAGTCCCAGCCGTCGGCGTAGTGCACCTTGACCGGTCCTTCGCCCTTCACCGCGGCGGCCAGCTCGTCGCTGGTGTAGCCGTAGGGCAGGTGCTCGGCGCACAACTCGACCTCGCGCTGGTCGATATCGACGTGATCCACCAGCGTCGCTCCCGCGGCGACCGACATCTGGCTGGCCACACCCTCACCCGAGCCGATGATCAGGACCTTGTCCAGCTTCGCGGCCAGCGCGAAGGCGGGGACCATCATCGCCTCGTGATAGGTCAGCTGGGAGAACTCCGTGGACTGGCGATCGTCGTCGGAGAACAGGCTGATGCCCTGTTCGGTGCGCGCGATCACCATGTGCTGGTACGGAGTACGGGTGTCGACGATGACCTCGTGCAGATCCCAGATCCGGGTCAGGCCATTGCCCACCGGCTCCTCGATCCGCGTCGAGCCGTGCCCGCGCTGGATGATCTGTACGCGAGCATCTTTGGGAGACAACTTATCGCGCAGTAGTTCGACGGCCTTCGACGCGCCGGCGCCGATACTTCCGCAGGTGAAGACGTCGACAAAGATGTCGCCGGACTCCGGATAAGTGTGAATCGAGGCGTGGGACTCCGACAACAGCGCGAGGACGGTCACCCCCTGCGGATCGAACTTCTTGTGTACGACATCGCAGATGGTGACGCCCGCCGCGATCAGAGACTCACGCAACGCCGATTCGAGTTGTTCGAGATCGTCGCAGAGATCTGCATCGACACCACCGAACTCGGCCAGCACATGCCAGCCGGTGAATTCCGCCGTCATGGGCAAACTCACTCTCGCTCAGCGCCCGAGACATGAACGGTCAAGGGCGGAAAACCATTGAAGGACACCGACGAATAGCTCGCGGTGTAGGCGCCGGTATCGAGGATCTGGATGCGATCACCGGCTTGCAACGAGGTCGGAAGAAGGACCTTCGTGCGTTGATACAGTACATCGTCGCCATCACAGGTCGGTCCGGCCACCACCGCTTCGTCCACGGGATCTCCGTCACGTTCGGTGACGAAGCGGTATGCGATGTACTCGTTCTCGGTCTCGGCCATTCCGTTGTAGCGGCCGATGTCGAGATACACCCAGCGCCGTCCGTCCGGCGCACTGCGCACGCCGATGACCTCGGCGTGAATGGTGCCCGCCGAACCTACGAGCGCGCGGCCGGGCTCGACGACGAGTCCGGCGGTCTCGGGCAGGAATTCGGCGGTGGCGGCCGCGATGACGGCGCCGATATCGTCGAGCGCGGGTGCTGCATCGACGTACGAAATGGGCAGACCGCCACCGATATTCACCGTGCGTACCTGAATATCTTTGTCCGCCAACGCTGCCACGATGCGTCCCGCCTGCTCGATACCGATGTGCCAGGCCTGTGGATCGGTCTGCTGGGAGCCGACGTGGAAATACGGACCACCGACGATCAGTCCGAGATCGCGGGCGCGCACCAGCAGGCGCAGCGCCTCGGTCGGGGAGCAGCCGAATTTGGTGCCGAAGGGCGTCGTCGACTGCGGCGCCGAGGACAGGAATCGGCACTCGACCTCCGAGCCCGGCGCGTGTTCGACGATGCGCAGCAGATCGTCCTCGGTGTCGAAGGCGTAGCGGCGCACGCCCGCGGCGTAGGCGGCCGCGATATGGGCGGCCTTCTTGATCGGGTTCCCGTAGCACATGCGAGCCGGGTCGACGCCTTCGCGCAGGCACAGCTCGATCTCACCGACGCTGGCGACATCGAACTCCGCGCCGTGGTGGTCGAGCAGACGGATGATTTCCGGCACCGGACTCGCCTTGACCGCGAAGCGAATTCGGGCTCCGGATACCGCGGCCTGGAGTGCGCGATAGTTCTCGCGCACCCGCTCGGGGTGGATGACCAGATAGGGCGATTCGGGCAGGTTTGAGCTGGTCAATCTAAGGGAACTCTCCGTCGTTTGGGGGTCGGCCGTTGTTCAGGTACCGCGCGAGAGAGTATCAGCGCGATGCCCCCGGTAACCAACTCGTTGACGATACCCTGGTCAAGATCACCCCGCGACTACCGTGACCTCGTCGAATACGACCTCGCCCGCGGCATCGGACTCGGCGAGATCGACCACTGCCGCCAGCGCCCAACCGTGGTCTCCGGCGGGATCGTCGAGCACTTGACGCACCCGCCAGAAACCGGGGCGTTGTTCCACCTGGAACAGTTGTGGACCGCGGGCGTCCGGGCCGGTGCCGATGCTCGCGTACTCGTCGAAGTAGGGGGTCAGCTCGGCCGCCCAGTCCGGCCCGGTGCCCAGCTCGGCCAGGGTCTCCCAGCGGCGCAGCGCGGCGAGTTCGACGCGACGGAACATGGCATTGCGGACCATCACCTTGAACGCGCGCTCGTTGGCCGAGATCGGACGCACCGATTCCGCACCGAAGGCGACCTGATCGGCATCGGTCTCCGCGCCCGGATTGGTGAGCTGCTCCCATTCGTCGAGTAGGCTCGAATCCACTTGGCGCACAAGCTCGCCCAGCCATTCGGTCATATCGTCGAGATCCTCGGTGCGCGCGGCGTCCGGTACGGTGCGCCGCAGCGCGCGGTAGGCGTCGGCGAGATAGCGCAGCACCACCCCCTCGGAGCGGGCGAGTTCGTAATGCGAGATCAGCTCGGCGAAGGTCATCGAACGTTCGATCATGTCGCGAACAACCGATTTGGGGGACGGGGCGAATTCCGACATCCAGGGGTGGCCGGCGCGGTAGGTCTCGAAGGCGGGTTCGATCAGCTCGGCCAGTGGTTTGGGCCAGGTGACCTCTTCCAGCAGCTCCATGCGTTCGTCGTATTCGATGCCGTCGGCCTTCATCTCGTTGATCGCCTGGCCGCGGGCCTTGTGCTGCTGGGCCATCAGCAGTTGGCGCGGATCCTCGAGTGTCGATTCGATGAGCGAGATGACGTCGAGGGTGTAGCCGGAGGCGTCCTTGTCGAGCAGCTCGAGGGCGGCGAGGGCGAAGGGGGACAGGGGCTGGTCGAGGGCGAAATCGCGCTGCAGGTCGACGGTGAGTCTGGCGCGGCGGCCCTGTGCGTCGGGTTCCGGAAGTTGTTGCACCACACCGGCATCGCGCAGGGCACGGTAGAGGCGGATGGCGCGCAGGATGTGGCGGCGTTGCGCGGGGCGGGGCTCGTGGTTGTCCTCGAGCAGGTGACGCATGGCATCGAAGCAATTGCCCGGCCGGGCGATCACGTTGAGCAGCATGGAGTTCGTCACGTTGAAGCGCGACACCATCGGTTCGGGGCTGGCGGTGACGAGCCGGTCGAAGGTCTCCTCGCTCCAGGAGACGAACCCCTCCGGCGGTTTGCGGCGCACCACCTTGCGCTGCTTCTTCGGATCGTCGCCCGCCTTGGCCAGCAGCCGGGTGTTCTCCACCTCGTGGTCGGGAGCCTGCACGACGACGGTGCCCATGGTGTCGTAGCCCGCCCGGCCCGCGCGGCCCGCGATCTGATGGAATTCGCGGGCCTTGAGCCTGCGGGTGCGCACACCGTCGAATTTGGTGAGGCCGGTGAGCAGCACCGTGCGGATCGGCACGTTGATGCCGACGCCGAGGGTGTCGGTGCCGCACACCACCTTCAGCAGACCGTCCTGGGCCAGGCGCTCCACCAGGCGGCGGTATTTGGGCAGCATTCCCGCGTGATGTACGCCGATACCGTGGCGGATCAGCCGGGACAGGGTCTTGCCGAAGCCGGAGGAGAAGCGGAAATCGCCCAGTGCCGTTGCGATGGCGTCCTTTTCGGCGCGGGTGGCGAAGTTGACGCTGGTCAGTGCCTGGGCACGTTCCAACGCGGCCGCCTGGGTGAAATGCACGACGTACACCGGTGACTGGTTGGTCGTGACGAGATCTTCGAGGGTTTCGGTGATCGGGGTGCGCGCGTAGGAAAAGCTCAGCGGGACAGGACGTTCGGTGCCCGCGACGATGGCGGTCGGATTACCCGTGCGGCGCTCGAGATCGGTGGCGAAGAAGTCCACCTCGCCGAGAGTGGCCGACATCAGCAGGAATTGGGCGCGTGGAAGTTCGAGCAGCGGCACCTGCCAGGCCCAGCCGCGGTCCGGATCGGCGTAGAAGTGGAATTCATCCATCACGACCTGGCCGACTTCGGCGGCCGCGCCCTCGCGCAGCGCCATATTCGCCAGGATCTCGGCGGTGGCGCAGATGATCGGCGCCTGCGGATTCACCGCCGCGTCACCGGTCACCATGCCGACCCGATCCGCGCCGAAGACATCGCACAGGGCGAAGAACTTCTCGCTGACCAGGGCTTTGATGGGTGCGGTGTAGTAGGTGCGCAGACCACGAGTCAGCGCGAACAGATGCGCGCCGACCGCGACCAGCGATTTACCGGACCCTGTGGGGGTGGCCAGGATGACATTGGATCCGGACGCCAATTCCAGTAGCGCCTCGTCCTGCGCCGGATACAGCGGGGTGCCCTGCTCGGCCGCCCACGCCCCGAAAGATTCGTATAGCGCGTCGGCGTCGGTTCCCGGTATCTCGAGCAGTTCGGTCAGATCCACTCCGACTACCCTACGTGCAGCCGTTCACGGCTCCATCAGGGTGATCGGTTCAGTTGGGCGCTGCGTCCCCGTCGCCGTCGTAGCCGCCCTGTTCGGCCAGGAAGCGCTCGAATTCGGCGCCCAACTCGTCGCCGCTCGGCAGTTCACCGTCGCCGACCAGCAAACTCGACTGGCGTTCCTGGGCGGTGACGAAGCTGTCGTACTGGCGTTCGAGCGCGTGTACCACCGTCTCGACCTCGGAATTGCCCGCGATGTGCTCGTTGACCTGTTCGCGCACCCGCGCGGCGGCCTCACCGAGCGCGGCCAGCGGGAATTCCAGGCCCGCGTTGTTGGCGACGTGCTCGAGCAGGGTCTGCGCGGCCTCCGGGTAGGCGGTCTGCGCGAGGTAGTGCGGCACATGTACGGAGAAGCCGACCGATTCGTGGCCGTGCTGGGCCATCCGGTACTCCAGCAGCGAGGACGCGCTGCCTGGCACCTGTAGTTCGCCGGGCCAGCGCTGGTGGTCAGCGATGAGGTCGCGGTCGGAGGAGTGCGCGGTAATGCCGAGCGGGCGGGTATGCGGGATCGCCATCGGGATGGCACTCAGTCCGATACTGCGTCGCACACCGAGCTGTTCGGCGAGCAGACGCACCGCGGTGCTGAACTTCTCCCAGCGCAGATCCGGTTCCAGGCCGGACAGCAGCAGGAACGGGGTGCCCGAGGTGTCGCGCAGCGCCCAGAGATTCAGCTCGGGTTCGGCGTAATCAGAGAAGTGGTCGGACTTGAACGTCATCAGCGGACGACGCGAGCGGTAGTCCAGCAACTCGTCGACATCGAACGAGGCGACCAGTTCGCTCTCGAGACTCTCGCGCAGGTGCGTCGTGGCCAGCCGCACCGCATGCCCGGCATCGGTGAAGCCCTCCAGTCCGTGTACCAGGACCGGACCCAAGCCATCGTCGTTCGACAGCTGCGGAGCTGGGAACTCCAACTCGTACATTCGCGACTCGTGGTCCATCGCGTCTCCTTCCTGCGCGGTTCACCGATGCGAGCTTCCAGGTTCACAGGCCTTTGGGGCAATTCGCGGCGGTCAACCACTGTCCATTGTCCCCCATGGCCACGACACACGTTGCCACGGGCGACACCGACCCATAAGACAGGGCAACATCGGTGATGCCCCGCCCATTCCCGGCCCGGTCACCGCTGGCGATCACGCGCAGGTCACTCGAAGAATCGGCGTGGCTTCGCGGGCGGGCACGGGGACTTTGGCACAGTGGAGCGGTGACTGTGCCGGATTCGTCGCGCTGGGGGCAACGCGGATTCGGGGTATCGGGTTGGGTGCCCCTCACCGCGGGTGCTGTGCTGCTCGCGGGCTGCGCGTCGACGGTGACCGGACATCCGGTCGCCTCCGGACCGAATACGGTGACCCAGCATGTGACGGCACAGCTTTCGACGCTGCTGCCCGATGCCACGCAGTTTCCGGTCGGATACGAGGCCGTGGTGCTGTCATCAGAAGCCGCCGCGCAGGCGGCGGGCGATCTGACCGGGGTCGGGCGCGGTGCGACAGTGCAGCCCGATGGATGTGTTCCGCCCGCTCAGCAATTCGGTCCGAATCAGACGGCCGTCACGGTGGGCACCGACAACCGGACACGCGCCACCATGACCGTGGAGTTGACCAGGACCGGGCAGCCGCTGTCGACCTTGCGGGAGCAGGTGAAGCGGTGTCAGCAGGTGCACGTGACCCGAGCGGGTGCGACGACGACGGTGACCACCGAACTGCAAACGGCGCCACCGATCGATGCCGACGACACCCTCGCGCTGCGCCGCACGGTGGCGCCGCAGGTGAGCGCGGCCGGGTTGACGCAGTCGATGCAGACGCTGACCGGACAGGTCGCCGATGTGCGAATCACGGTGACGTACATGACATTCGGCGATAGGACGCCGGATACGGCAGCGTTGGACGAGCTGTTCACGACGGCGGTGGGAAAGGTCAAGAAGGGGTGAACGCCGCGGTGTCCGCCGATCGCCGGCTGGAGCTTGCGGCCGGACGGTAGCAGGTGGCACCGACATCGTCGCCGCAGTTTTCGTATTCGGTGCCCGCTTCGTGCACAGCCCAAATGTTATCCACAGGGCAAATCGATCCCAAGGTCAGCGTCCCGGGCGCAGCGGTGGATGCGCGCACCCTCGATGCATGACGACTTCCACGAACCCCGCTCCCGCCCTCGGCGATCCAGGTGATGGCGCATCACCCCGCACTGGATTTTGCACGAGCCCCGCCGTTCAGCTCCGCAAATCCGTCCGCGCGGCACCTGTCAGCGGCTCGGGCCGATGCGATGTGGAACACCCGCATGACGGCGCGGAAACAGGCGGCGCGGTGCGAATCGAAGGCGATGGCGTTGCGACGCACGCGTATCGAACGTGGCCCGCCGACAAGGTCGCCGCCCGAATCGGTGCGCTGTCCTTCTTCGACCCTGATATCGACGACGAATCGTCGGAGTGCACACGGGGGTTCGCGATAGCGCCGCGCCCGGGGATCTGTGCGGAACCGCCGCCGGAATTCGGGGATCGGATTCCGGGGGATGCGCTGCATGTCGACGATCCTGGAGAATTGATAGTGGCGGTGCCCGCGATGGTCGGCTTCGTGCCGGAGCGATCGCTGGTGGTGGCTGTGCTGCGGGGCACGACCGACGCAGAGCAGAGTCCGATCATCGATGCGGTGGTGCGGTTCGATTTGGATCAGGAGGGTGGAGGTCGCCGCGGGCTCGCGGCGGCATATGCGGAGTGTGTTTCGCACATCTGTGCCGCCGAGGGAGCCACCGAGGTACTCGCGGTAATCGTCGACGACCGGGCGCGCGAACCGCGGCGTACCCGCCGAAACGGTGCCGCGAGTATGGGACCGTGGGGCACGCTCATAGCGGCGTTCGCGCGGCGGCTGGCGCGGGCCGAGGTGTACCTCGAAGGTGCCTGGGCGGTGCGCGCGATCGAGGCGGAGCAGCGGTGGTGGAGTCTGCTCGATGCGAATCATCGTGGGACGCTGCCGGATCCGGCGACATCGATGGTGACCGTGGCGCATGTGCTCGACGGGCGGCCGATCCGTGGCACCCGTTCGGAGCTGACCGATCTGGTCGCACCGGATGCGGAACTGGCGCAACAGGTCGCGGTGTATCTCGACAGCGCCCTCGCACTCGCGCACGAGCGGTACGCGGCGGCGGTCCGGCGCGGTGATCCCGACGGATATCACCGGCGGGCACTCGAACATGTGGTGTGGCAGATCGCCAATATCGACTCCGATGTGGCCCTCACCGCCAAGGAATACGCGGAACTGGCCGCAGCACTGCGTGATCGGACGGTGCGTGACGCACTGTTCGGGCTGGCCGTCGGAGACCACGCCGCCCCCGCGGAAACGCTGTGGGTGGCGCTGACCCATGCACTGTCGGGCAGCGACCGTGCCGATGCCGCAACACTGCTCGGCTACAGCGCCTACATCCGCGGCGACGGGCCGTTCGCCGGCATCGCACTACAAGCGGCCTTGGCAGCCGATCCCGCCCATTCCATGGCGAGTCTGCTCGAGATCTCCCTGCACACGGGGATGCGCCCGGATACGCTACGCCGGCTTGCCTACTGCGGGCTCGGCATTGCCGCGGACCTCGGCATCGACCTGGGGCCGGCCGTCCGGTGACCTTGCTCGCGTTCTCGGGCGGTCAGCGGTGAGCCAGCGAGTCACATGGTGGTGGTGGCAAGGGCAGCACCACCATGTGACTGCGCTTGATGCGGGACCTGCCTATTTGGCGCTGTGTGCCAGCGGACCGAGGTCGCGGAGGAATTCCCAAGCGTCGGCGACGATTTCGTCGAGGTTGTTGTGCTTGGGCTGCCAGCCGAGGTCGGTGATGGCACGATCGCTGGACGCGATCAGGGTGGCCGGGTCGCCGGCGCGGCGCGGCGCGTCCTCGGCCGCGATGGGCAGGCCTGTGACGCGCTCACAGGCGGAAATCACTTCGCGGACCGAGAAACCGGTGCCGCTGCCGAGATTGAGGATGCGATGTGTGCCGGATTCCGCGGAGTCGAGGGCCAGCAGATGGGCGTCGGCGAGGTCGCGGATGTGGATGTAATCACGGACCGCGGTGCCGTCGGGTGTTGGCCAGTCGGTGCCGAAGACCGAAATCGCCTTGCGATGACCAAGGGCGACCTGGAGTACGAGGGGGATGAGATGGGTTTCCACCACCCGGTTTTCGCCGAGGCCGCCGTAGGCGCCCGCGACATTGAAATACCGCAGGCTGGTCGCGGCCAAGCCGTGGGCAATCGAGTAGGAGGTGATGGCGTGGTCGATGGCCAGCTTGGAGGCGCCGTAAGGGTTGGTCGGCCGGGTCGGCGCGTCCTCGGTGATCGGCACCTGTTCGGGTTCGCCGTACACAGCCGCGGTCGAGGAGAACACCAGCCGCGGTGTTTCGGTGCGGCGCATCGCCTCCAGCAATTCGAGCGTCTTCACCACATTGCCGTGCCAGTACTTCTCCGGCTGCTGCACCGACTCGCCGACCAGCGACTGCGCCGCGAAATGCAGCACACCATCGAAGGATTCGGCCTCGAGCAGTGTCGGCGCCGCGACCGCGATATCACCCTCGACGAACCGCGCCTCGGTCGGCACGCCCTCGGCGTTGCCGGTCGACAGATCGTCGACCACGACGACCTCGTGCCCCGATTCGAGCAGAACCTGCGCGCAGACACCACCGACGTAGCCCGCGCCACCCGTGACCAGAAGTTTCACGCCTCAGACCAGCTTCACCTGGACGGCATGGGCCATTTCATCCGAGAGCCCGAAACCTTCGTGGCCGGGCACGGTGATGACCACCGAACCGGGCTTGGTCTCGACCGTTACTCGGGCGTCGGGCACCACGCCCGCCTCCCGCAACTGGCCGATGACCTCGGGATCGGTCTGGATGTGCTCGGCGAGGCGACGTACCACGACCGCGTGCACCTGGCCGTGCGGCAGATCCGACAGCCGCACAAGGGTCTCGTCGGCGGCATTCGGCGGGGCGATGCCGAGCTCGTCCAAGCCCGGAATCGGGTTGCCGTAGGGAGAGGTGGTCGGGTGATTGAGTACCTCGACCAGCCGCCGCTCGACATCCTCGCTCATGACGTGTTCCCAGCGGCACGCCTCGGCGTGCACGTTCTGCCAGTCGAGCCCGATGATGTCCACGAGCAGCCGCTCGGCGAGGCGATGCTTGCGCATTACCGCGACCGCCATGCTGCGGCCCTTCTCGGTCAGTTCGAGATGGCGGTCACCGGCGACCAGCAGCAGACCATCGCGTTCCATCCGCGCGACGGTCTGGCTGACCGTCGGTCCGCTCTGCTCGAGGCGTTCGGCGATGCGCGCACGCAGGGGCACCACGCCCTCTTCCTCGAGGTCGTAGATGGTACGGAGGTACATCTCCGTGGTGTCGACCAGATCCTTCACCTGTTACCCCTTCGTCGGCACGAATTCTACCCACGCACGTCGACACCCCCGCGTCCCGCTTGGTTTCGCGCTACACCCGTGACCGCGCTGTGGGAATTCTGTCGGCGCACGGCCCGTCACCGTGGTTCGCTGTTGCTTGTATTTCTACTGCATACGAACGCCCAACGGGCCAGTTACCTTCCCGCGTAGCGTTGCGAGCATGGACACTGCACCGCACGGCGAACAGTCCGCGCCGCTCGACAAAGGTGATCGCGAGACGCGATCCGGGACCGTTGTCTGGACCGACCGCTTTCTCGACTACGCATGGACGCCGGAGCACCCGATGAATCCGGTGCGCCTGAAGTTCACCATGGCCCTGGCGGAAAGTCTCGGAATACTCGACGGCGTCGAGCGATTGGTGCCCGAGCAGGCCGAAGTATCCGATTTGCTGCGTGTCCACACTGCCGACTACATCGAGGCCGTCGCACATGCCACACCGCCCGCGGGTGCGCCGCTCGCGCCGCCGTACGGCCTCGGCTCGCCGGATAATCCGGTGTTCCCGCGGATGCATCAGGCGGCCTCGGTGATCGTCGGCGGCACATTGGCCGCCGCGCGCGAGATCGCCCATGGTCGGACCAGGCGCGCGGTGAGCATCGGCGGCGGCATGCATCACGCGATGCCGGATTCTGCGGCCGGATTCTGCGTCTACAACGATGCGGCCGTGGCCATCTCCTGGCTGCTGGACAACGGATTCGATCGGATCGCCTACATCGATATCGACGTGCATCACGGCGACGGTGTGCAGCGCGCCTTCTACGGTGACCCGCGGGTGCTGACGATCTCGATTCATCAGCACCCGGCCACCCTGTGGCCCAATACCGGCTGGCCGGAGGAGATCGGTCACGGCGCCGCCGAGGGCACCGCGATCAATCTGGCGGTCCTGCCCGGCACCCGAGATCCCCAGTGGCTGCGCGGCTTTCATGCGATCGTGCCCGGCGCGCTGGCCGCCTTCCGGCCGCAGATCGTGGTCAGCCAATGCGGTGTCGACACCCATCGTGAGGACCCACTGGCCGATATGGAACTGACCGTCGACGGTCAACGCGCCGCCTTCATCGCCATGCGCGATCTGGCCGACGAATACGCCGAGGGCCGTTGGCTCGCTGTCGGTGGCGGTGGTTACGGCCTGGTGCGCGTGGTGCCACGCGCCTGGACGCATCTACTGGCGACCGCACTGGATCGCACCATCGCACCGGAAACCGCGGTGCCGCACGACTGGATCGATATGATCCGTTCCGCGGCACCGACCGTCGACCCGCCGCGCACCATGGGTGACGGCGGTGACACCTCCTACCATCCGTGGGATGGTCCCGGCGGCACCGGGGAGACGGGGGACGCGCGCACCGACCGTGCGCAACGCGCTGTCGATACGGCCGTATTGGCTACCCGCCGAGCCACCTTCGGGCTGTTCGGCCTGGATCCGGAGGACCCCCGTGACTGAGAACCCGCCCGTCCCGGACTCCCCGAGCACGCCCGTGGTGCCGCCACCGCCGCCGCAACACTGGTTCGCCGATGTCCTCGCCTCCGACGGCGGCGTGGTGCGACTGTGCCCGATCACGCCCGGCGATGCCGAGCGGCTGCAGGAGTTCCACACCGCACTGTCGGATCGCTCCCGGTATCTGCGCTACTTCGGTCCGTACCCGCGTATTTCGCCCAAGGATCTGTACCGCTCCACCCACGTCGACCATCACGATCGGGTCGGTTTGCTGCTCGTACTCGGTGAGGCGATCATCGCGGTCGGCCGCTACGAACTGCTGACCGACCGCACCGGACCGCGCGCCGCCGAGGTCGCATTCGTGGTGGCCGACGAACATCAGGGACGTGGACTCGGGTCGATTCTCCTCGAACATCTCGCGGGTGCGGCCGCCGAGAACAAGATCGAGACATTCGTCGCGGAGGTGCTCGCCGAGAACACCGTGATGGTCACCGTATTCCGCGACGCGGGCTATCAGGTGGAGCGGGCCAGGGACGGGTCGGTGCTGCATCTGGAATTCGCCATCGATCCGACCGAAGCGCTGCTCTCGGTGCGGGATTCGCGTGAGCGCGCCTCGGAGGCGCGCAGCGTCGGCAATCTGCTCGCCCCGCGTTCGGTCGCGGTGATCGGCGCCACCGTGGGCCCGGCCCGGGTCGGCGGAGTGATCTTGGCCAACCTGCTGTCCGGGGTCTTCCAGGGGCCGGTGTTCCCGGTCAATCCGAACCGGCGATCGGTGCGCGGGGTGCGGGCCTACCCGACCGTGCGCGATATTCCCGATGAGGTGGATCTCGCGGTGGTCGCCGTGCCGCCGGAGGCAATCGGCTCGGTTCTCGACGACTGTATGGCCAAGGGCGTCAAAGGATTGGTCGTGCTGACCGCGGGCTTCGGGGAGACCGGCGCGGGCGGTGTCGTAGCCGAACACGAGTTGGTCGCCGCGGCTCGCGGACACGGGATGCGAGTGGTCGGACCAAGTGCGCTCGGTATCGCCAATACCGATGCCGCGGTTTCCCTGAATGCCACGCTCGCCTCGGTGCTGCCCGGGCGCGGACGCATCGGATTCTTCTGCCAGTCCGGGCCCTTGGGTGCGGCCATCCTCGGCGAGGCCGCCGCGCGCAACCTCGGTTTGTCGACCTTCGTCTCGGCGGGCAATCGCGCGGATGTGTCCGGCAATGACCTGCTGCAATACTGGGACACCGATTCCGCCACCGATGTGATCCTCCTGTATTTGGAGAGCTTCGGTAACCCGCGCAAATTCTCCCGTATCGCGCGTAGGGTCGCGCGGAGTAAACCGATCGTCGCAGTGAGCAGTGGGCGATTGGCCGCGCGGGCTCAGCCGGCCGGCGATATGGACCGATCCATCGTGCGGGACCTGTTCACGCAGTCGGGAATCGTTCAGGTCGACTCGATTTCGGAGCTGTTCGACTGTGCGGCGCTGCTGGGCTATCAGCCACTGCCCGCGGGTCCGCGGGTCGCCGTGATAGGCAATAGCGCGGCATTGAACTGGCTGGCCGTCGATGCCGCGCGCGGGGAGGGGCTCGAGGTTCGGCGGCCCGCCACGGTGCCGAACGACGGCGTTCGGCGCCCACGCCCGACCGAGCGTGTGGTGGACGAGGATTCGATCGGCGATCCGGTGAGCCTGGGGCCGGACGCGACCCCGGGTGCGTATCTGGACGCGGTGGTCGCCGCGTTGCGGTCGGATGAGATCGACGCGGTAATCGTGGTTTTCGCGCCACCGGTGCCACTGCCGATGGCCGGCTTCGCCGAATCCATTCGCGAGGCCGCGGCGGCCGTGCCCGATGCGGGTAAACCCATTCTCACCACTTTTGTTGCCGAGCAAGGGATTCCGAACCTATTGGCGGTGCGCGGTCCGAGCGGTACGGCGGCGCGTGGCTCTATACCGTCCTATCCGGATCCGGAGCGCGCCGCACGGGCGCTGGCCAGGGCACACCGGTACGCACAGTGGCGCACGAAACCGGTGTCGACGGTGATCCGTCCGGCGGGTATCGATGCGGACCGGGCCAAGCGGCTCGTCGCCGGATGGATGCGCGACTCCGATGGGCGTTGGCTCACCGATCTGGAAGCCGTGGATCTGTTGGAGTGCTACGGAATTCACGTTGTCGAATTCCGCGAGGTGCGCAGCGCCGACGAAGCGGCAGCGGCGGCCGAGGAACTCGGCTATCCAGTGGCGGCCAAGGCGACCGGCGAAATGTGGCGGCGCCGACCGGATCTCAGCGGCGTCCGACTGGACCTGTGGCGCCCGGAGGCCGTTCGCCAGGCCTATTCGCATCTGGTGGAACTCTGCGGTGACCCCGCCGTGCACATTCAGAAGATGGCCACCCCTGGTGTCGGCTGTGTGCTGCGGGTGCAGGACGATCCGTCCTTCGGTTCGGTCATCGAATTCGGTCTCTCCGGCATGATCATCGAACTCCTCGGCGACCGTGCCTACCGCGCGCTCCCACTCACCGCAGACGAAGCAACCGCCCTCATCGACGCCCCGCGCGCCGCCCCGCTCCTCTCCGGCACCCGCGCCAGCCCGCGCGTCGACAAACCCGCCCTGGTCGAACTCGCCCAACGCGTCTCGGCCCTCTTCGACGACCTCCCCGAAATGCGCGAACTATCCTTTGATCCCATACTCGCCTCCGCCAATGCCGCCGCAATCCTCTACGCCCGAGCCCGCTTCGGCCCCCAACCCAGCCGCTTCGACACCGGCCCCCGCCGTCTCGGCTGAGCCCCGTAACCCCCGCCTCCGCGTGTCGCCCGGTCAACGCAGCAATCTGCAGCACACATGCGTGTCGGAGTCCCGCGTCGCCTGATGCACATCGCTGCCGGGTAGCGGATGGACTGGCTGTTGCGGCGACCGGTGCATTCGGACTCTCGGCGCTCGTCGACCGGGTAGCGGAGCCAGGGCGTGCTGCGCTGGTCGGTCAGCACGGCGGCGATTGGCTGCACTGGTGGGCGTTGTGGGTCTCGCATTGGCTGATGCGAATCGCTGCCGAAGTAGAGCGTGGACCGATTCGCTCGGCAGTGCGTGGTGTACGTGGACCACAGCTGCGTACGTGGACCACAGCTGCGTCGGGAGCAGGGGCAATGTCGCGATAGGTCAGCGCTGGGGTGGGGCGGTGGAGGCGTGTGTGACGGGGGAGAGGAGGACCGAGGGGCGCGGTCGGGTTCGGCGATGGATTCGAGGAGCATGCGGGCGGCTTCGCGGCCGATGTCGTAATGCGGGATCCGGTCCTGCTCGGTGCCGAGATCGCCGTTCTGGCGGAGAAGGGCGGAGTATCCCGCGTGGCCTTCATGGACTTCCTCAACGACAGGTCATGGGGTCAGTCTTCTCCCGCTACAAGATCCCGGCCTTCGTCAACCTCGATTACACACCGACTTTCACCCCGATCCTGCTGCGCGAGGATTTCGACCTCGGCCTCGGCGCGGCCCGCCGAACTCGACGTGCCGATGTCGCTCGCCGGCGACCACCGCACAACTCGTCCAGGCCAGCATCGGTAGCGGTCGAGTGTAGGAGGATTTCGCGATCCTGCTCGCCCTGCGGGCGGAGAACTCCGCACTCGAACTGAAACCGGAGAACGTCACGGTCGACAACGGACTCAGGGATTGAGGAGGTTCGCCGACCGGCTCGCGCGAAACCCGGAGGGGGCGGGACGCGCGGTCACCGGTCGGCGTTTCGAGGTGACCCGGACCGGGTCGCCAAGCCGGACACCGGACCCACCTCGGAGTAGTCCGGCGTCATGGGCACGTGCCGGGATCACCGGCACGAGTTGCGGGGATCAGCTGGCGTAGGCGCGCAGGCGGTCGGCCCGTTCACCCTTGCGCAGCTTCGACATGACCTCACGCTCTATCTGACGAACACGCTCGCGGGAGAGCCCGAAGAGCTTGCCGATCTGATCGAGGGTGCGCGGCTGGCCGTCGTCCAAGCCGAAGCGCAGGCGGATAACCTGCTGCTCCCGCTCGTCCAGGGTGGCGAGCACACTGCGCACATCGTGATGCAACAGTCCGGCGATGACCGCGGACTCGGCCGAGGTGGCCTCGGAGTCCTCGATGAAATCGCCCAGCGGGGCTTCTTCGTCATTGCCGACCGGCATGTCCAGGCTTACCGGGTCGCGGCTGTGGTCCAGCAGATCGGAGATCTTGTCGACCGGAATACCGGACTCATTGGCCAGTTCGGCGTCGGTGGCCTCGCGACCGAGTTGCTGATGCAGTTCCCGCTTGATCCTGGCCAGCTTGTTGACCTGCTCGACCAGATGCACGGGGAGGCGGATGGTGCGGCTCTGATCGGCCATACCGCGGGTGATGGCCTGCCGAATCCACCAGGTGGCATAGGTGGAGAACTTGAAGCCCTTGGCGTAGTCGAACTTCTCCATTGCCCTGATCAGGCCGAGGTTGCCTTCCTGGATCAGGTCCAGCAGCGGCATACCGCGGCCGGTGTAGCGCTTGGCGAGGGAGACCACGAGCCGGAGGTTGGCTTCGAGCAGATGCGAGCGTGCGGCCTGACCTTCGCGAACGACGATGACCAGATCGTGCTTGCGGGTGGCCGACAGTCGCTTGCCGGTCTCCAGCAGATGCTGCGCATAGAGGCCCGCCTCGATGCGCCTGGCCAGCTCGACCTCGTCAGCTGCCGTGAGCAATGCGGTACGGCCGATCCCGTTCAGGTACACACGTACCAGGTCGGCTGCAGGGCTCTGGGCGTCGAGGTCCGAATCGCTGGTGCGCACACGAGTCGTGGCGGGGCTTGTCATGACTTGCCTCCTGTCGGTGGTGTCTCACTCCGAACAACGGACCCGACAGGTAGAAAGTTCCCCGCTACTGCTCCGATAAACCGCTCTGAACTGCAGTTTCCGTCACTCGCGTCTGAGAAGTTCCTGAGAACCCCCCCACTGTCGGAACAGCCCCTGCGCACGGCGTCCGGCGGGTTGCGAGCGCTTGCCACCGCGTTACACGGGCCGCACCAAACCGTGGCGAACCAATCCGGTCACCACGGACAATGCGTCGGCCGCGAACTCCTCGGTGACCTCGCCCGATCCGGCGGCGAGTGCGAGCAGTTCCAGCAGCTCTTGTAACGGCAAGCCGTCGGCCCGCATTCCCGCGACGAGGGCGATGGTGGATTCATCAACTTCATGCTGCCAGCGCGGGCCGTCGCCGCGGTGCAGCCGCGCGACCTGCTGCTCCCAACCGAGCTCGCTGTGCAGGTAGACCCGTTCCAGTGCCGTCGCGGGATCGACTACGAAACGTGTTGACCAGGCGAGACTTTCGTCGGCGGTGACGTGGCGCAACCAGGCCGAGCGCGCGAAATACTCGGTGGCCTCGGCGCCGAGCGGATCGTCGAAGCCGTGCGTCAGGTCCTCGGCGAGCAGTTCGGTCGGGCCGTCGATGGCACGCAGATAGACGAAGCCGAAACCGATCCCGTCGACATCCGCGGCGGTGAAGGCGTCGAGCCACTGTTCGGCGCGGGCCTGTGCGGCCGGATCGCGCGGATCCAATCCAGCGTCACGTAGCCAGGTTCCGACGTACAGGGCTGGATCGGCGATATCGCGTTGGACCACCCAGGCATCGACACCGTGTGCGGGCAGCCAGGACGAGACGCGTTGGCGCCAGTCCTCGCCGTCCACGTGCACCCATGCGGCCAGCATCGCGGCGGTGCCGCCGGGTGCGAGCAGGGCGGGGGCCTGCGATATCACCAATTCGCTTGCGCCGTCGAGGGCCAGGCCGGAGTCGCGGTAGGTGTGTTCGATGCGGGCGGGCCCGACGACGAACGGCGGATTGGCGACCACCTGGTCGAAGCGGCGACCGGCCACCGGCTCGAACCATGAACCGGCCAGGAGTTCGATATCGAGTCCGTTGAGTGCGGCTGTCGCCTCGGCCAGCCACAGGGCGCGCGGGTTGACGTCTGTCGCGGTCACCCGGTCCGCGTAGGCGGCGGCGTGGACGGCCTGGACGCCACAGCCGGTGCCGAGGTCGAGAGCCGATCCGACGCGGCGGGTAGGGGTGGCGCGCAGCAGCGAGAGGGAGGCGTGGCCGACGCCGAGCACATGATCTTCGGTCAGGGTGCGCCGGAACATGGAATCGTCGAGGTCGGACAGGATCCAGCGGGTGCCTTCGCCTGCGTCGAGCGGGCGCAGGTCGAGGGCCGCGCGCACATCGTCACCGTCGCGGGCGAGCAGCCCCGCCGCCACCGCGCGGTCGATATCCACCGGTGCCAGTGCGGTCGCGACCTCGCGTTCGGGCAGTGCGTCACCGAGCAGCAACAGGCGGATCAAGCTGCCGAGCGCGCCCGCCTGGCGAGCGGCCCGCCGGACCGGTACCGGTTCGGAGCGGCCCAGTGCGGCGTGCGCGTCGGTGCCGAGCACGTCCAGCAGCGTGTCGGCGTCATAGCCGACGCGGGTCAGCGCGGACCGCAGATTGGGGCATAGCGCGGTGAGCAGCGATCCGGTGGTCGTCTGGTTGGTAGGCACACCGGTACTCTGCCACCGCGACACGCCAGCAACCGAACGTGGTCGTCGTGTCACACCGACAGTGCTCGCGCGGTCCTCAGACGCCGTTCGGATCGCGGCCGGTGATGCAGTAGGGCGCATCGGCCGGATCGGACATGACGATCCAGTGCTCATGGTGCTCGACCAGAGTCGCGCCGAGGGACTGGTGCCAGGCGGCGGTGGCGTCGATATCGGCCGAGGCGAGGTCGATGTGGGCGCTGGCGGGGCGGTCCGCACCGAGGCGCTGTAGCAGCAGCTGTACGGGCATCGGCTCTTTCGCGCGCAGCCGGGCGAATTCGGGCAGGCGACCCTGTGTCAGATCCCAGCTGGTGAGGGTGGTCCAGAAGCGGGTTTCGGCGGCGTGGTCGGTCGGGCCGATATCGAGGCAGACCTGGTCTAGTCGGGTGAGGATGCCGTCCGGAGCGCGCACGGCCGGGGCGGGAGTGCCCTTCGCCCGGCCGCAGGGGGTGAAGCAGAAGATCTGACCACCCGGTGAGCGCAGCACGGCGTAGCTCTTGTGGTTGGCGACCAGCTCGGCGTCCAGGTCGAGTGCGATACGGACCGCGGTGGTGACGTCGTCGACGTCGATATCGAGGTGGACCCGACCGAGTCCGGTCACCGCCTGCATCTTGACGCCCGCATCGGCGAAGAGTGCGGGATCCGGTAGGAGCGTGAGGAATTCGTCGTTCTCACCGCGTCGCGGCGAGAGTTGGGTGTCGGTGATCGTCGACCAGAATGTCGCGCATTCGTCGAAACGTTGCGTCGGGCGGTCGAGGAAGGCCCAGACCCACCGAATCATGCTTTCTCCTGTTTCCTGCGGAAGTTCCCGCGCCGCCATCGGTGTGCGGTTGTGCATCTTCTGGCGATTCGGCGGCGCCCGCGCCCGGGTGGCGCGAATGTGTCACACATCACTGACGCTGAGGGAGTTCCCGTCTTTTACCCCCACCACACAGTAGGTGTCGACCCGCGATGGTGTCGAGCCGGTTTCGGATCGGCGGTAACTGGCACGATCTTGGCGGTTTATGGCATTTCGGCCACTCGTTCGATGGGCGAGATTCCGGCACGCTCAGCGGGTGACTGAACTGCAGACGCCTCCGGTACCTGTCGATTCCGTGCCGAGGCGGCTGCATCCCGCCTGGATCGTCGCCGGCGTGGGTTTCATCGCGCTATTGGGCGCGGCGGCGTTCCGGTCGGTACCGAGTGTGCTATTGGATCCGCTGCACGAGGAGTTCGGCTGGTCGCATGGCACCATCGGGGCCGCGGTCTCGCTGAATCTGCTGTTGTATGGGCTGATTTCGCCGTTCGCGGCGGCGCTGATGGACCGATTCGGTATCCGCCGAGTAGTGGCATCCGCACTGGTGCTCGTCGCGACGGGTAGCGGGCTCACCGTATTCATGACCCAGCCTTGGCATTTGGTAGCGACGTGGGGGCTCTTGGTCGGGGTCGGCGTCGGATCGATGTCCATGCCGTTCGTGGCGACGATCACCGGTCGCTGGTTCGTGCGTCAGCGCGGACTGGTGACCGGCGTGCTCACCGCGGCGGGCGCGACCGGACAGCTGATCTTCCTGCCGCTGGTGTCCGCGGTGGCACACGCGCACGGTTGGCGGGTGCCCTCGCTGATCGTCGCGGGTGTCGCGCTGGCGGTGGTGCCGCTGGTCCTGCTGTTCATCCGCGACTTCCCCAGTGACGCGGGCGTTTCCGCGTACGGTGCCGAACCGGGCAGCACAGTTGGGCTGCGCGTGCGGGCGAGCGGCGGTGCGACCCGGGCGCTGACAGTCCTGGCCACGATCGCGCGCAGTCCCGGATTCTGGCTGCTCGCAGGCGGATTCGCGATCTGCGGCGCGTCGACGAACGGCTTGGTCGGCACTCATTTCGTCAGCGCCGCACACGACCACGGCATGCCGCCGACCACCGCCGCCGGCCTGCTGGCACTGGTCGGCGTCTTCGACGTGGCGGGCACCATCTTCTCCGGCTGGCTCACCGACCGGGTCGACCCCCGCTACCTGCTGGTTGGCTACTACACCCTGCGCGGGCTGTCGCTACTGATCCTGCCGTCGCTGTTCGCGCCGGACACGCAGCCGAGCATGTGGGTGTTCATCATCTTCTACGGCCTGGATTGGATCGCCACCGTCCCGCCGACGGTCACGCTCTGCCGCGAGCTCTTCGGCGCGGACGGCCCAGTCGCCTTCGGTTGGGTCTTCGCGTCGCACCAGATCGGCTCCGCCATAGCTGCCACCGGGGCCGGCATCATCCGCGATGTCCAAGGCTCCTACAACCTCGCTTGGTGCATCGCCGGAGCCCTCTGCGCCGCAGCAGCCTTGATGTCCTCCGGCATCCGCCGCCACCACTGAAGCCAGCGCCGAGAATGCGCTGGTGGTGTTCCCACGTCCCGGATCAGCTGCTGTCGAACCCGGACAACCTGTTCCATACACCCCTGAACCCAAGTCGACGTGTTGCATGGTGATCATTTGTGCAGCGTCAATGGGGCGTGTCGGCACCGGCGTGGTTGGGCTTCGGCACCGTTTCGTTGCTGGACCTGGACCTGGACCTGGACCTGGACCTGGACCCGGACCTGGACGCAGGGACCGCGTCAGGAGTCGATGGCGCGGTGCGGGCGCGATTCGATCGCGGTGCGCGGGCAGTCCCAGCGGCTGGGTTCGTCCTTGCTGCGCGGCGGGCGGTCGTTGGCGATGAGGACGGCGATCCAGGGCAGTGGAATCGAGGCGGCGATGATCAGGATCGAGAGCAGGGCGTTGCTGAATACGCTGTAGGCGACCGCGGCGAGGATCAGGCAGGGAATGCGGAACGCCATGATGGTGGTGTAGCGGCGGACCCTGGCGCGGTGCTGATCCTCCAGCGACGGCGCGGCCTCGGTGATCAGCACCGGGTGCTTCTTGTCATTGCCGGGGAAGTAGCCGGTGGACTTGCGGGGCGGCGTCGGCATCGTCACGTCCGGGCGATCATCGCTGCCGATGTCGTCGGCGTCGGGGTTATCGCCGTACTGCTGCATATCCTGAGTCTCCCACTGTCGAGGGCGCACCGCACATGGCCTGGTCAGCGGACGAACATCGACCGTCATCAGTCGAGCTCGCACGGATGCGGCATCATGGATTGCGTGAGTACCGACACCCTGGTTCGCCCGGATACGACCACCGACGAGACAACGGGCGACGACATCCCGAAGTTCTTCCACTACGTGAAGAAAGACAGGATCGCCGAAAGTGCCGTCATGGGCACCCACGTGGTCGCCCTCTGCGGTGAGGTCTTCCCGGTGACGCGGTCGCCGAAGCCCGGTTCGCCGGTCTGCCCGGAGTGCAAGAAGGTCTACGACAGCTTGCGCAAGGGCTGAGACCGCGCCCGCGATGACGCACCGCGGGGTGCGCTGAGCTGAGTTCGGGCGGCATCGTCGGCGGTGCCGTCTGTCCGCTCGGTCGGCCCCTGAGCCTCCGATGGATCCGGGGGCTGCACTGTGCCCGGATCATCTCGGTCGGTGTCGGGGTCGTCTCCGCCCAACTGTTTGGACAGCCATGCCTTCACCTGGTCGATACGGGTGCCGCGGGCGGGCCAGAATTCCTGCACCGTGGCATTGAATTCCGCGCCGAGGATGACCGCGAAGCCCAGGAAGTACGTGAACAGCAGGAATGCGATCGGCGTCGCGAGCGCGCCATAGCTGACGCCGGTCTTGGTGACCCAGGCGAGATAGCGGCGCAGCGCCTCGCTGGCGGCCATGAAGAACACGCCCGCGACGAGCGCCCCGCCGAACAGGCGATGCCACGGCAGCGATTTGTGCAGCGCCAGCTTGTACAGCGTGGTCAGCCCGATGATCAACAGCAGGCCGACGCCCGGGTAATAGAACGCATCGATCAATTGCAGCCCGGGTTCCCGCCACGAATCCGGCAGCACCCGTCCGATCAAGGTCGGCCCCACTGCGATCACCGGCAATAGGAACACTGCGACGACCAGGAACAGCACATACAGCAGCAGAGCGAAGATGCGCTGCCACACCGGATGCCGGGCATCCTGCTGACCGTGCGCCTCGACGATCGAATCCACGAACGTCGACATCGCCGAGGATCCGGCCCACAGCGACATGACGAAACCCACCGAGACGAAGGCCGCGCGTCCGCGACCGAGCACATCTTTGACGGTTGGTTCGATCAGATCGCTCACCACACTGGGGCTGAACAGGTCGCGGCTGAACGCGATGATCTTCTGCTCGACGATCTCCACGGTGTCGGGTCCGAACCATTCCCCCACGTAACCGAGGCTGCCGAGCACCCCGAGCAGCAGCGGTGCCAGCGACATCGTCTGCCAGAACGCCGCGGCCGCGGATTTGGTGAAAATCGAATCGTTCCATGACCTCACCATCACCCGCATGACAAGTTTGCCGCCCTGTTGCATGGCATGCGCGACCCGCGTCGCGGCGTTGCGTGCATAGGTCGCCGCAGTGGATTCCGCGCCGCCTCCGCCGCTGCGGATCGGCTGGTCGCCGGTCCCCGGGGTGTTGCGCGGTGGGGCACTTTCTTCGGGCATGATGCCTAACAGCATTGCGCATCCGAGCATTTTGTTCCGGTTTGCCATCGCATCGTGTCGATAAGGAGCAGATGAACACGGCGTGGCGCATGGTTCGGCATGTGATGCCCGTCGCCCATGCCGCGTCGGTTTGGCGACACGCCATGGGGGGCAGCTAGGGTCGTCTTCGTGACTGGGTCGGGTGGCACCGCTGTGGCGGGAGAAGCGGGAACACCGGGCGATTCGCAAACATCGAGCGCCGTGGGGTCCACAGGTGGTTCGCTACGTGCCTGGCAGCGCCGAGCCCTGATGAAGTACTTGTCCACCAAGCCGAGGGACTTCCTCGCGGTGGCTACGCCAGGCGCGGGTAAGACGACCTTCGCGCTGCGGGTCGCGGCCGAGTTGCTGGCCGACCGCACCGTCGACCAGGTCACCGTGGTTGCCCCGACCGAACACCTCAAACATCAGTGGGCCCAATCCGCGGCCCGCGTGGGCATTCAGCTGGATTCGCGCTTCTCCAACGCGACCGGTGCGACCTCCGGCGACTATCACGGCGTCGTGGTCACCTACGCACAGATCGCCTCACATCCCGCCCGGCACCGCGTCCGCACCGAAAGACGCAGAACACTGGTGATTCTCGACGAGATCCACCATGCGGGCGATGCGAAGACCTGGGGTGAGGCGACCGCCGAGGCATTCGGTGACGCCACCCGGCGGCTCGCGCTGACCGGAACACCGTTCCGCAGCGACGACAGCCAGATCCCGTTCGTCACCTACGAACCCGATGAGGCCGGCTTCCCGCGCTCGCGCGCCGACCACACCTACGGCTATGCGGACGCATTGGCCGACGGCGTGGTCCGGCCCGTTGTCTTCCTCGCGTATTCCGGTGAGGCGCACTGGCGCGACAGTGCGGGGGAGGAGTATTCGGCTCGCCTCGGTGAGCCGCTGAGTGCCGAACACACCGCCCGCGCGTGGCGGACCGCACTGGATCCGGCCGGCGACTGGATGTCCAAGGTGCTGGTCGCCGCGGATACCCGGTTGCGCCAGTTGCGTGCGACCGGTATGCCCGATGCCGGTGGTCTGGTGATCGCCACCGACCAGGAGCGGGCCCGCGATTACGCCGAACTGCTGGAACACATCACGGGCGAGCGGCCCGCGGTGGTGCTGTCGGATGATCCGTCCTCCTCGGACCGGATCGCCGAATTCGGCAAGAACACCCAGCCGTGGATGGTCGCGGTGCGGATGGTGTCCGAGGGCGTCGACGTGCCGCGCCTCGCGGTCGGCGTCTACGCGACCAGCGCCTCGACACCGCTGTACTTCGCCCAGGCCATCGGCCGGTTCGTGCGCGCGCGCAAGCCCGGCGAGACCGCCAGTGTATTCCTGCCGTCGGTGCCGGTGCTGCTCGATCTGGCCGCGCAGCTCGAGCTGCAGCGCGATCACGTCATCGGCAAACCGCACCGGGAGCAGAACGGCCTCGAGGACGAGCTGCTGATCGAGGCGAACAAGCAGCAGGACGAGCCCGGCGAGGACGAGAAGCCCTTCGTCGCGCTCGCCGCCGACGCCGAACTCGACCAGGTCATCTACGACGGATCCTCCTTCGGCACAGCAACTTTCGCGGGCAGCGCCGAGGAGGCGGACTATCTCGGGATTCCGGGACTGTTGGACGCGGAGCAGATGCGGGCGCTGCTGCGGGAACGTCAGTCGAGGCAGCTGGCCGAACGCGGTGCGGCCGCGATCCCCGATCCCGGTCCGCAAGTCGCCTCGGCCGCCGAGCGGGTCGCGACCGCGGATAAGCTCGGTGAGCTGCGTCGCGAGCTGAACAGCCTGGTCGCCATGCACCACCATCGCACCGGCAAGCCGCACGGTGTGATCCATGGCGAGTTGCGCCGCGAATGCGGCGGTCCGCCAACGGCATTGGCCACCGCGGACCAACTCGGTGAGCGCATCGCCGCCCTGCGACGGAAGTAACAGCTGGGCCGGAAGTAACAGCTGGGCCGGAAGTAACCGCTGGGCCGGAGGTAACTGCTGGCGATCAGCGTGCGCTGGTCGCTGCGGGCCACGCCGACAGGGCGCAGTCGATGGATTGAGTGAGTTCGGTGTGCGAAACGCCGTCGCGGGCCTGAATCGACAGGCCGTACAGGACGGTGGTGTAGAAGCCGGCGAGGGCGGCGGTATCGGTGTCCGCGGGCAGATCGCCTTCCACGACACCACGATCCAGGCGTTTGCGGATGTCTTCGGTTGTCTCGCGGCGCTTTTCGACCAGGAAGTCGCGGATGGTTTCGCTGCGGGTGGTGTAGGTCGAGCCCGCCAACACGACCATGCAGCCATGCGGTTTGTCCGCGTGGGTATAGGCAGCGGCGTTGTCGCGCAGCATCGCTTCGATGCTGGCGCGTGCGGTGGGTTCCTCGCGCAGGGCGCGGGCGGTGTAGCCGCCTTCGGTCTCGCCGTACAGGCCGACCGCCGCGCGGAACAAATCCTCCTTACCGCCGAACGCGGCGTACAGGCTCGGTGAGTTGATACCCATCGCCGCGGTGAGATCGCTCATCGACGAGCCCTCGTAGCCGTGCTCCCAGAACACCTCCATGGCGCGACGCAGCGCGACCTCGCGGTCGAATGCGCGTGGTCGTCCACGTTCGGCCATGGCCCGATCCTTTCTGTGTCGATCGTTAAATATACCCCTTGACGCCGTTGTCGCCCATGCGCTTAGCTATTTATGTACTGATCGACACAGAATTTGGAGGAGTTGCGATGTCGGATCTGACGGGCAAAGTGGCGCTGGTCACCGGAGGCAGCCGTGGGATCGGAGCGGCGATCGTCCGGCACCTGGCCGCCGCGGGCGCGGATGTGGCGCTGACCTATCAGCACAACGAAGTGCTGGCGAAATCGGTGGTCGCCGAGGCGGAAGCATTGGGGCGGCGCGCGATCGCTATCCAAGCGGACAGCGCCGACGCGGACGCGGTTATCGCAGCGGTGCATCGGGCCGCGGCCGAACTCGGCAGGCTCGACGTGCTGGTCAATAACGCGGGCATCTTCCCGGCCAAGCCGTTCGAGGAGTTCGCCGTCGACGAGATCGACCGCGCGCTCAATATCCACGCGCGCGCGGCGTTCGTCGGTGCGCAGGCTGCGGTCGGGCATATGACCGAGGGTGGGCGGATCATCAGTATCGGCAGCAACCTGTCCGAGCGCGCCGCATTCGGCGGACTCGCCCTGTACAACCTGAGCAAATCCGCACTCAACGGGTTCACGAAAGCCCTTGCTCGCGAACTCGGTCCACGCAATATCACGGTCAACCTGGTGCAGCCCGGCTCCACCGACACCGATATGAACCCGGCCGACGGCGACCACGCCGCCCACCAAATCGACCTGACTGCCCTCGGCCGCTTCGGCACCACCGACGACATCGCCGCCACCGTAACCTTCCTCGCCGGCCCCTCCGGCCGCAGCATCACCGGCGCGACCTTCACTGTCGACGGCGGCACCAACGCCTGATTCCGCCGCCGCTCGATCCGCGGCGCGCGACCGTTGTCGGCGCTGACGCTGGGTGAGATATCTCCTCGCAGATCCAGGGCGAGCCGCTGCCGGGCCCGATTACCGGGCGAAGTAGCGGCGGGGGGAGACACCGACGGTGCGGCGGAAGGCGGCGACGTGCGCCGCACGGGGCCGCTGGCCGCCGCGGCCGGACTCTCGGACTTCCGCGTCTTCTCCGGCCTCGAGCTCTCGGATCGCCTACCGGGTAGAGCATTTCGAGCGCGGCCACGTCGCCGATCAGCTCCACGATGACCTGGCGTTGCGCCGCGGCAACGAGTGCGGTGGCCACCGGACCGGGCGTTCCGTCGAGGGCATGCCGATTCGGCCCGCGATGCAGGCGATCGGCAGGCCTTCGGCCGGTAGCGGAAGAGGGGCGGCGAGGCGGGCAGGGTTCGCCACTGGCCGAAGGAGATTCGGCGAGGACCAAGTGGGCCTGGGTGTCCGGGCTCGTGGCGGCGTCGACGGCGAATTCGGCAAGGGCGGAGGGGTCGGCGGGATTGCGGGTCAGGGCGTCGGCGATCTGTTCGGCTCGGGCATCCACCGGTCGAAGTAGTCCGCAGGGTCGAGTCCGTTGATCGAGGTCCAACGGGGTGACTCGACCGGTACTATCGAATCTTCCTGTGCCGCTTGGAAATATCCCTGGATCTCCAGAGTCAGGCGCGGGTTCTCGTCCACGCGGCGGGCCATGTCGTAGTACACCGCGAGGACGTGCACGCAGCGGGCGGTGCGGGCCGAACAGGAGCAGTCCGTTCCAGCCGGGTTGGGTGCCGGGCTGATGCTGGCGCTGACCAGTGCCCGGTGCATCTCATCAGTGAGAACTGTTGTATCCGGGATGATTTCGCTGATTGTCGTGATGGTCGAGCGGGGTAGCGGCGCGACTTCGAGGTGGGTTACCGAGGCCTGCCCACCGCGGTGGATGGCGGCGCGCACGATGCGGCCTTCGACGGTCGCTTGCACGCCATTATTGCGGGCAATGCTGCGGGCACGGGGGAGTAGCGGGTCGGGTCGGGTCTGGCGCAGGGGTTCGGCGAGCCGGACCCAGTCCATACCCCATGCCGTGTACCCGAATTCGTTATCCGCCATCAGTTCTCCCTCTTGCGGCGCAGGATATCGATGAGCTGGTCGTCATCGAGGCGGGCCAGAGCGGCGATGCCCGCCGAATCGTCGAGGTCCGCGAGGGCGGATTTGCGGTCGTGCATGCCCGCGATATGCTCCTCGACGGTGGTGCCCGAGGTCAGGGTGGTGATGGTGACCGTGCGGGTCTGGCCGATGCGGTGCACTCGGTCGGACGCCTGGGCTTCCACCGCCGGATTCCACCACCGGTCGAAGTGGATGACATCGGCGGCGCGCGTCAGGGTGAGTCCCGTGCCCGCGGCGCGCAGACTCAGGATCAAGACGGGCGGACCGTTCTCGGTTTGGAAGCCCGAAACGATCTCGGCGCGCTCGGCCTGATTCAGGCCACCGTGGAAGAACGGCGCCCGCACGCCGAACTGTTCGTGCAGATGGCGGACCAGCAGGTCGCCGGTGGCGCGGTACTGGGTGAATATCAGTGTCGGAGCAGCGGTTTCGAGATTGTTGGCCACGATGTCTGTGCACAGGTCCAGCTTTCCGGACCGACCCGCCAATTCGCCGAGCTCACCGGTGATCAGTCCCGGATGGTTGCAGACCTGTTTGAGGGCGGTCAGCGCGGCGAGTACCCGGCTCTGCCGTTGCGCGCCATGGCCGAAGCCGTCATCGATCGCCTTGTCGAGCAGTTGGTCGTAGAGCCGCTCCTGTTCGCTGGTCAGATCGCAGAGCAGATCGCTGTGGATCTTGGCAGGCAGCGATGCGGCGACCTGAGCCTTCTTGCGCGCCAACAGTACCGGTTCGAGCGCATCCCGCAGCCGGGCCGCCGCGGTTGTCGAACCCTCGTGAATCGGCCGGACGAAGCGACGCCGGAACTGCGTGCGATGCCCGAACAGTCGCGGCGCCACCAGATTGAGCAGCGCCCACAGTTCGTCGAGATGGTTCTCCACCGGCGTACCCGTCAGCGCGACCTTCGCCTGTGCCGGCAAGGCTCGCGCCGCCTTGGATACCTGGGTACGTGGATTCTTCAATGCCTGCGCTTCATCGAAAACGACTGTCGCCCAGGATCGGTCGGCCAATACATCGCCGTGCAACCGCAACATCGGATACCCGGTCACCACAACGGTCCCGGCCGCATCCGTGACCTCACCCCCGCGCCACACCACCGCCCGCAGCCCCGGCGCGAACCGCGAGATCTCATGTGCCCAGTTCCCGACCAACGACGTCGGACAAACCACCAGCTGCGCTCCATCTCCGGCTCGCCCGTGCAGAAACCCAATGGTCTGCACCGTCTTCCCGAGCCCCATCTCATCGGCCAATAGCGCCCCACCGTGCGCCGAGACGGTCTCATGCAACCAGCCAACGCCGCGCACCTGATACGGCCGCAGCTCCGCCTTCAGTCCCGTCCGCAATTCCGCGCCGAAACACCGGGTTTCACGCAACACTCGCGCCGCGCGCTCGGCGGACACGATCGCCGTCCCAGCGGCGTCGGGGATCGCGTGCGCCGCGATCGGCAGCGACACTGCATCGTCGAGGCCGCTTTTCGGCTCGCACCGCGCCTGTGTGCGGAGCTTCGCCGGGCCGTCCGCCTGGCCGGTCACGGCGGCATCCGCGCGAGATGTGTTGTGGGTATCGCGCGGCTCGACTCCGTCCAGCAGCACCGCGCGCCAAGCATGGACGGACGGGCCCGCGTCACCGAGGTCGAGATGCAACAGTTCGTCCGGATCGACGAGTGCGCAATCGACATCGGCGACCTCGATCGCGCCGCGCGGACCCGTAGGTACGGCTAAAGAAAGCGTTTCCTGATTGCCGTCGGGCGCGCGGCCGGGCGCGGAGCCGGTCCAAGTCCACAGCGCGAACATGTGGCGCTCGGGTCGATAGGTGGCCTGTGTGGTGGGCAGAGTGGTCCCCTAGATCGTCGTATGGTGTACGGAGTATTATAACAACGTACGGCGTACTGGATTAATTCCGAGAGGGCCATGTGACCGACCAGGCGAAAGAGTTGATGAGCCTGCTATGGCGACATGCTCTGCCGCCGCGATCCGGCGGGCGCGGGCCGAAGCAGATGGTGAGCGTCGATGCGGTCATCGCAGCTGCGATCGCCCTCGCCGATCGGGACGGGTACGAGAAGGTATCGATCCGTGCGGTTGCCGCCGAACTGGGGCTGCGCCCGATGAGCCTCTATACCTATGTGCCGAGCAAGGAAGCTTTGACCGTGCTGATGGTCGATGCGGTCGCGCTGCAGGACGTGCCCATCCCGACCGATTTTGCGGTCCGTGACCGTATGGCCGCGATCGCCGAGCAGGTCCGTGCGGAACTGATCGCGCATCCGTGGCTGCTCGAGGTGCCACCATGGCGGCTGGTGCTCGGTCCGGGCCGGATGCGCCGCTATGAACGTCAGCTGGCCGCGATCGAGGGGATCGGGTTATCGGATCTGGCTATGGATCGGGTGATCGCGGTGCTGTCGGAATTCGCGACCGGCAATGCGCGGATGGCGATTTCCGGAATTCGCAGCATCGCGGAGTTGACCGACGCGCAGTGGTGGGAGCAGCACGGCCCGCTGCTGACCGAGGTCATGTCGGTCGAGGAGTTCCCGATCGCCGCGCGGGTCGGTGCGGCGGTAGGCGAACGCTATCAAGCGCCGTCGGACCCGCAGGGTGCCTTCGCCTTCGGGCTCGCCAAACTGCTGGACGGCATCCTCGCCGATCTCGGCACCGCGTGAGCGAGCGCCAGCGAGCGAACAGTGGACAAGGCCGAGCATCGCTCGGTCATGCCGGAGCCGAGCGCCGGCGAGTGACCAGCAGCACAGTGCGGAAATGCCGACAGCGGGCGACTCGAAAGTCGCCCGCTGTCGTCTATCAGCGATGTTCTATTGTTCGATGCTGTTGTGTCGGGACGCGAGGATCGGTCAGAGCTCGGGAGCCGATTCCGTATCGATCACGGCTTCGAGCTCACGCAAGCGATCCACGTGTTCATTCGCGTGGTGCTGGCAGAAGAGCAACTCGCCACCTGCGGGCAATACGGCACGAACTCGTGCGGCAGCACCGCAGCGGTCGCAACGATCGACCGCGGTCAGTGGGGTGCTTGTCAGGGTTCCTGGCATGACTCCTCCGTCCTGGCTCCCGGCACTACAGTCCGTTCACCTGGTGTGGGGCCCGTGGTCACTCCGCGGGCTCGCTACCGCTACTTCCCAGCAGGGGTATGACTACTCTGTCAGACGTTCGGGACGGGGGCTTTGTTCCCGGAAGTGATTCAGTGTGTTTTCGGTAACACGACCTGGGATTTCGCTACTGGCGAACATCACTGGTTATGTATTCGAACTCCACTCGACCACGATCACGAACAGGCCTATCCAGTTGTCTACCGGGAGATTACCCGTGAACTACGACACTCACACGCTTGTTCACATTTGCACGCTCGCCGAATGGCTGACCGCGCGGCGGACCGGCGAGTACCGCCCGGAGTCGTTCGAGGAGATCGGATTCATTCATCTGTCCACGCCGCAGCAGGCGCATCTGCCCGCCAATCGACTGTTCGCCGGACGGCGTGACATGGTGCTGCTGCGCGTCGATCCGGCCCGCGTCGGTGCGCCGGTGAAATGGGAACCGGGTGTGCCCACCGATCCCGAGTCGATGCTGTTCCCACATCTGTACGGTCCGCTGCCGGTCGGCGCGGTCATCGCCGTGATCGAGTATCAGCCCGGCCAGGACGGCACCTTCGCCGCGCTCGATCCGAACTTTCCGGAGTCGTGATCTACCGGTCCCTGGCCTCGCGCGCCACGATGGCGGCCTGAACCCGGGACCGCACACCGAGTTTGGTGAGTACCCGTGAGACATGTGTCTTGACCGTCGTCTCGCCGATGAACAGCCGCGCGGCAATCTGCGCATTGGACAGACCGTCACCGAGACAGTCGAGCACCTCGCGTTCGCGTTCGGTCAGCTCGGCCAGTCCGTCCGGTGCGGGCGCGCTGGGTGCGCCATCGGTCGCGGCGAACGCATTGATCACCGCGGCGGTCACCTCGGGCGCGAGCACCCCGTCACCGGCGGCGACCGCGCGCACCGCATTGACAATTGCCTGTCCCGACGCGGATTTCAGCACGAAGCCGGCCGCACCGGCGCGCAGCGTCCGGAAGACGTACTCGTCCAGATCGAAGGTCGTCAGAATGAGCACCCTGGCCAGGCCGTCGTGGGTGATGCGGCCGGTGGCGGTGATACCATCGACGCCCGGCATGCGTACATCCATCAGCACCACATCCGGGCGCAGTGCCTTGGCCTGCGTCACCGCGATATCGCCGTCGGCGGCCTCGCCGACTACCTCGATCCCCGCTGCCGTCTCCAGGATCATCCGCAGTCCGGCCCGGATCGCGCCGTGATCGTCGGCGATCAGTACCCGGATCATGACACCTCCGTCGTCGAGATCGGCAGCCGCGCAAGGACTTCCCAGCCGGCGGGACCGGGCCCGGCGGTGAAGGTGCCGCCGAGCGCCACGGCCCGCTCCCGCATATTCGTCAGACCGCTGTGGCGCTCCTCGTCGTTCGGGCGATTGTGCACCGCCACGGTGGGATTGCGCACCGAGAGAACCAAATCCGTTGTCTCCGTCCGCACGTCGATATCGACCTCCTGTCCCGGTGCGTGTTTCATGGCATTCGTCAATGCTTCCTGGACGATTCGGTAGGCGGCCTGGTCGACGGCGCTCGGCAGCGAAGTCTTGTTCAGTGAATTCCGCACCCGCACGGTGATTCCGGCCGCGCGGGCCGCATCGACGAGAATCGGCAGCTGGGCCAGTTTGCGCGGCGCGGCCACATCGTCCTCGGCGCCATCGTCGCGGCGCAGCAGACCGATCATGGTGCGCATCTCCTGCAGTGCGCTGACACTATTGGACCGGATCGACGAAATGATACCGGCGACAGTGGGATCGGTGTCCTGCCGGGCGAGCACCCCCAGCGCCGCTTCGGACTGGATGGCGATGGCCGACAGATGTCCGGCGATCACATCGTGCAGATCGCGTGCCATCATCTTGCGTTCATCGGCGATGGCCGCGCGCCGATCCAATTCGGCGACCAACGTCATCGCCTGTGCGCGTTTGCGCTCGGCCTCGGCGATCTCCTTGTGCCCACGTACCGTCAGTGCCCACCACAGCGGGGTCGCGACGAACGCGAACAGCGCGGCAATGGTGATCACCGCGACCCGCCAGTCGCCGAGCACCAGCGCGAGGACGGTCAGTGTGGCCGAGATCACCCCGCACGCCACGACCAGGACACGCGAGCGTGCACCCTTGGCATACAGCACGCCCGCATAGATCAGATCCGAATAGATGAGCCAGACCGGCACTGTCGGACCCAGCGCGAAATCGATGGCGAATGGAATCAGCCCGATGCCGAGCGCCGATATCGGCAGGCGACGCCGCAGGAACGTCGCCACGCAGATCAGCGCGAGCACCCCGAACCGCACCGGCAGCGACGGGTGGCGACTCAGGTCACTGGCCAACTCGAACAGGCCGGTCGGATAGAGCGCGACGCCGATCGCGAACGCGAAGGCGGCGACCAGCGCGTCCTGCGCTGTCGCCGACAAAGCTTCCCACTGCCGCCGCATCGACCCATCACAGCACACGTCCCGCGTCCCCGGGTCCGCCGAAGGAATGAGTTCCGGTCGATCCGATGACCGACGGGCTCGGACCCGGCCGCTGCGGAGCGGTGCGATCGCGGGCCTGTGGGGTGGTCAGCCCGTTTCGGCGGTCAGGTGGCTCTGGTACCACAGCGCCGTGGTCGCGATATCGGCTTCGGTCAGCGGAAGGTAGGTGCCGTCGTCGTGCCAGCCGAGCGCCTGAATCGTCACGCGCAAGTCCTGTCGGAAGCAGATCGGATCGCGAATATGCCAGCGGTACATGCCGAACCGCTGCTGCGGCTGGTAGATCTCATCGGGCGGCAGGACCTGATGCAGGCCCAGATAGGGTGTGGAATACGTGCGGTAAGCGCCGTCGAGATCGAAATTCCATGCACCACCGAAGTAGTCCTCGGTGCCGGTACCGCACAGGGTCGGATGGGTGGTGTCGCCGTCGAGGTAGAACTTCAGCTCGCCTTCGCCCCACCAGCCCGGCGCACCGGGCCGAATCGCCAGGTAGGTGCCGACATATCGGCCGGGACCCGGTACCGCGTCGAGAATCGTGTGCACGGCGGGCGCGCCGAGTGGCGTGCTGTGGCGTCGTAGCGCGTGCAGATATCCGGCGGGGTCGGGGACATCCTCCTCGGTATAGGTGAATTGGTAGTAGACCGGTACCGCACGGTCACTGCCGTTGTGCAGTGTGATCCTGGCGTGCTCACGAAAAGGCATGGGCCAGAAGCTGTTCAGACCACCGGCGGGCGCGACGACCACCATCTCGGACTGCACCAGGGCCAGTTCGTCCCAGCCGTTGCAGAAGAAATCGCCGAGTGGCAGGTCGATCGATGGCTCGGGTTCGTCGTCCCAGTGGATACGCAGTGTGAGCAGCCGCAGCACGGTGCGTTCGGTGGTGAGCCAGCAGTGGCGCAGCACACCGGGGCCGGAAATATTTGCGAGCGTCACGGTTGCGCCCGCACCGAGGTGTATGGACGGGGAGACTTTCCAGCCGGGGCCGAGCCGCCGCGCCGCATATGCGCCGGTGCCCTCGATCGCGCGCGCCCCCGCACCCGGGGAGCCGGTCGGATTCTCCGCGCTGACCGAGCGGGTCCGCGCGGCGTCGAGCCGCCAGAGTTCCGATGCCGACCCTGGGACGGTCACAGTCCCGGCCAACCGTATCGGTCGGTGGCGGCGGCGTGGCCTGCGCGCTTCTGATAGGAGACGGTGGTCGGTGGCTGCTCGGGTTCGCCGACCGCGACGGTGGCCGAGAGCTGCGCGAGCTCGCGCCGGAATTGGTCCATATCCAGCCAGAGGATCTGCTGTACCAAATCTTCCATCGTCTCGGCGGGCAGGGCACCGGCCTCCGAATAGACCAGCAAGCCCTCGCGGAACGCCATGAGCGTCGGGTAGGCCGAGACCCCAGCCATTTCGGTCAGCTGTTTCTCCGCATCGATATCCACTGTGCCGTAGACGATTTCGGGGTGTAGATCCGCGGATTCCGCGAAGACCTCGGCGAATCGGCGCGACGGTTCACACCACTGCGCACCCCAATCGATCAGCACGATGTAGCTGTTCGCGACGGTCGCATCGAAATTATTTCGGGTCACGGTCATTGTCGGCATCGAGGTCCTCGCGATCACTGTCCTTTACGCAACCCTGCATCCTCGCATAGGCGGCGGCTTCACGGGAGATGAGCCGATCGGTGTTGTTCCGCGCTCGAGTACTGCGGCGGCACCGAATTCCCGGTTCAGTTCGGCGTTTCGGTCGTCGCCCTGGTGTCTACACCATAGAGAATGGCCGGACGCAGGGCCCTTCTGGCGGCATCGGCGGGCAACAGGCCACGGGCCGATCCCGGATACCGGGAGTGCGTCGAGCGTCGCACCCTCGGACGCGGCGAGGAGTTCGCGGATGATCGCGTGGCACTCCGCCAACCAGATGCGCTCGGCATCGTGTTCGACCCAACCCGGTCGCGGCGTCGAAACACCATGCGTCCGTTCGGATCTACCGACAACAGTGCCGTCCGTATAGACCAGCTTGGAAATGGCGGTCCCGATATCGACGCCGAGAAATGCGCTCGTCATCGGGTGAACTCGTCGACGGTGATATCCAGGAGGTCGCAGGCGGCCCGGACCGTGGCCCGATGGTCGCCAGGGACGGCGTGAATATGGTTGGCGCCGAAGCGGGACAGGAAGTCGTCGGCATACGCGTCCAACCGGGCGAAGGCATGTGGCCATTCCCAGGTGGACTGTTTCATCAGCGATTCATTGGTCGCCTGGTCATAGGTTTCGAAATCGCCCAACATCAACTGCATTCGATAGTCGCCGTCCTTACGGCTGAGGCGCGCCAGGGTCATGCGGCCGGGCGCGGCCAGATGGTGCACCGACGCACCACCCGCTGGGAAGAAGAACACCTCCGGATAGAGATGCACGTTGGCGAGATTCTCGGTCGGCTCGTCGCTGCGGGCGGCGAACCAGGTGGCATGCTGGCCGGAGTTGCACAGATCCCAGATATCGCGGTCGGCGTGATAGTGCCGGACATCGGCGAAAAGCACAGGGGTGTCGGCGATCTGCTGCAGCAGCCGCATGGTGAGTGCGCCGTCCATGTCCGCTTCGGTCGCACATACGTGGGGTTGTTTGGGGCCATTCCAATCGTAGGGGTCATTGAGGAACGCCTCGGTGATATCCATGGTGGCGAAATACTGAGTGAGTTCGGGCTGACCCTTGATACCCGAGAAGTCCAGCCGCCATTCGTCGATCAACTCGCGCACAGCCAGATACGAGCGAATCTGGCGTTCCAGCAATTCTGGAGTGAGTTTCACGCCGTCGTAGTGCACACCGGCGGTATTGCGTTCCAACCACTCTCGTGCGCCCTTCGCTTCACCGGCATCGGCCAGCTCGGCGCGGCGGACGATCTCCCACTGGTCGATCTCCTCGACATCGATGCCGAACAGGCGCTGCCACTGATCGGTATTCGCGACGGCCGTATTCATTCCCATCGGCCGACCGCCGAAGCGTCCGAAAGTGCTGCCGCGCAAGCGCGATACGGCGGCGGCCGCGGTCGCCCGACGACCGATCGCCCCGATCAGCTCGGTATCGGCCGAATCGCCCCACAGCCGAGTGTGCGCGCGGCCGATCTGATCCAGCGCGCCGCCCGCGGCCAGCATGCCGACCATGCCCGGTTGCGCCGGATCGATATTGGACAGCAGTAGCAGCGGACCCGGTGTCGCACCCGCGGCCAGCATGGTGAAGTGCGGGAACGCCCAGACCGCGTAGTGCAGGACGGTGAGATCCACACCGGCGGCGGCCACTTCGCGTGCCACCGAGCCGGCCAGCGCATTCGTACTGATCGGCGCCGCGCCGCGGATGACCTCGTGCCCGGCCGCCCGCAACGCGGCGACCAGCCGATCCTCGGCCGACACGATGAACTCCGCGATCCCGGCGTGCACATAATCACGCCCGTCGGACACGCTCATGACCCCGATCCGCGCCATCCCGACCGCCTCCCAACGCGCAGGCCCCCTCCAGGATTATGTATCCGAAGGGGGCCACCGGTGGTCGGCTTCGGGTGAGCGGGTTCGAGGTCGTTATCTGCCGGTGACTCAGGTGTCGACCAATTCGACGGTAATCGCATCGAGTCGCCGGGCGCGGTCCGGATCGAGTCCGTGGCCGCTCAGGCGGGTCGGCTGCGGCGGCGAGGGGTTCGGTCGGCGGATGGTCGATCAGCTCGGTGATGGGGACGATGGCCTTGCACACCGATTGACCGGCGACCAGCGGCCGCGTCTTGGCGAGGATGCGGTGCGCCGTCGGCAGCGGGTCGGTCATAGCGGTGCACACCATTGCGATCGCTCAACGGGGAACGGCCGCGGTGACGGTGTGCGAGGTCGGGAAGGTGAGCGGTGCCAGGTGGACGCCGCCCTGGGCCCAGCCCGCGCTGGTGATCCACCAGCGGTCGTCGTCCCACACGAGTTCGGCGGCGTGGGCGGTGATATGGCCGACCTTACTGCCGATGCGGAACCGGAAGGGGTTATCGCTGCGGAACACATCGGTGCCTACATAACGCGGGCGCGGACCGATGAACAGGTACCACCAGCCGTCGTGGTGCACGACGAACGGTGATTCGGTATTGCCCGCTTCGGTGCCGATGCTCGGGTCGGTGTATGCGATATGGCGCTCACCCCAGTGCACGAGATCGCCGCTGGTGCGATAGGCGACGACGTGGTGTCCGCCGCTCGGCGTGCTGGTTGCGCAGTAGTACATGACCCATTGCTCGCCGATGCGTAAGACCATCGGATCCCTGGCGTCGTAGCCGTCGCGGAACAGCGGTCCGGCCCGGCTGCGGGTCCAGCGGAACAGGTCGGTCGAGGTGGCGAGGTTGATGGTGGCGGCGGTGCGGTCGGTGCCGCCGCCCGCGTAGAACATGTAGTAGCGGCCGTCGGCGGCGATGACATGCGGTGCCCAGAGATGGGTTTCGCCGTAGTCGGGATCAACGGTCAGCGCCGATGATCGCTTGGTCCACGGTCCGTGCAGCCGGTGTGCGGTGGCGTGGGCGAATTCCGTTTCGTCGAAGGGGTCGGCGGGTTCGGGATGGGTGATGCCGAAAAGGTTCCAGCGGCCGGATTCGTCGCGAATCACGGTGTGATCGTTGATGTACCAGGGGTGCGGTTCACCGTCGCTCGGGTTGTAGATCCGCGTGAACGCGGCTGCTTTCACTACCTCGCGCGCTGCCATACAGCTCATGATGACGTGTGCTGACCTCGCCGAGGTCAGGTCTGAGAACTGCCGCACGGATTTCCACATCAACAGTGGTAGTCAGTGACGAGCTTCGCGTAGTCGACGTCGTCGTGCACGCTGGTGACCAATACTGGACCTGCGGCGGTAATTCCGGGGTGAACAGCCTGCATACGGTCAGCAGGATGCGTCGAGCTCGATGCTCCCCGGCAACCGGTGCCGGCAGTGTCCGTGGCCGGGTGTCATGCGACGCTGCGTCGCAGGTAGTCGGCGGTGATGGAATGCCCATGGTCGAGTAGTGCCGAGGGTGGTCCGGTGAAGACGATCTCGCCGCCGTGCTTGCCGCCGTCCGGTCCGAGATCGATTACCCAGTCGGCTCGTTTGACGACATCGAGATCGTGTTCGATAACGATGACCGTATTGCCCACGTCGACCAGCCGGTCCAACAGGGCGATGAGGCCGTCGACATCGGCCATGTGCAGCCCGGTGGTCGGCTCGTCGAGTACATAGATGCCGCCGCTGCGGTGCAGGTGATCGGCGAGTTTGATGCGTTGACGTTCACCGCCGGAGAGTGAACTGAGCGCGCGACCGAGTGTCAGATAGCCGAGACCGACCTCGTTGAGCGCCCGCAGTGGGGTCCGAATCTTGGTGCCCGCATAGCCATTCCAGAATTCGAGTGCCTGCTCCGCGGTCATATCCAACACGTCGGCGATGGATGCTCCGCGCACGGTATAGCCCAGCACTTCCGGACGGTAGCGGCGCCCGTGACAGCTCTGGCAGACGGTGGTGATCGGGTCCATGTACGCGAGATCGGTGAAAATGACACCCGCTCCGCCGCATTCGGCGCATGCGCCCTCGGAATTGAAGCTGAACAACCCCGGTTTGACGCCGTGTTCCTTGGCGAATTCCTGCCGCATCGGGTCCATGATGCCGATGTAGGTGGCGGGGCTGGAGCGCCGGGATGCGGCGATGGCGGACTGGTCCACCGCGATCGCCTGCGGATAGGCGGCTACGAAAGCACCGGATACCAATGTGCTCTTGCCCGAACCCGCCACACCCGTGACCGCGGTGAGCACGCCGGTGGGGAACCGTGCGGTGAGATCCTTGAGGTTGTACGAATCCGCGCCGGTGACCGTGAGCCAGCCGGTCGGGGTGCGGCTCGCGCTCTTGACCGGGCGCACCCGCCGCAACCGCTCACCGGTCGAAGTGCCCGAGGTGCACAACTTTTCGACGGTGCCTTGGAAGACGACCTGACCGCCGTGCCCGCCCGCACCCGGCCCCATATCCACGATGTGGTCGGCGACTGCGATGACATCGGGGGAATGTTCGACCACCAGCACCGTATTGCCCTTGTCGCGCAACTGGATCAGCAACGTGTTCAAACGGCCGATATCGCGCGGATGCATCCCGACGCTGGGTTCGTCGAAGATATAGGTCATCCCGGTGAGGCTGGATCCGAGATGTCGAACGACCTTGAGCCGCTGCGCTTCTCCACCGGAAAGCGTGGTCGTCTCGCGATCCAGCGAAAGATAGCCGAGCCCGACTTCCTCGATCCGGCGCAACCGGGCAATGGCGGCGTCGGCGATCGGCGCGGCAGGCGTCTCATCGAGCTCGCCGAGCACCCCGATGAGTTCGGATACCTCCATACGGCCGTAGTCGGCAATGCCGAATCCGTTGATCCGGCTCGCCAGCGCGGCGGAATTCAACCGTGCGCCACCACATTCCGGACATGGCTGTGTCTGGACGACTGCCATCGCCGCCGCACGATTCTTATCGCTGAGCGCACCGAGGTCGCGTTTGATGTAGAGCCGGTCGAAGCGCTCGAGCAGTCCCTCATAGGCATTGCTGCCCATCGAACCGGTCTTGTTCAGGCGCGGTACCCGGAATCCGTTGCCGCGCAGGAACAGCTGCCACTCATCCTGGGTGAAGTCGCGTAGCGGCCTGTCCGGATCGAAGAGTCCGGACTCCGCGAAGATCTGCCACTGAAAAGTCCCGACTGCGAACGGCGGAAAGTTGATCGCGCCCTCATTGAGCGATTTCGAGGTGTCGAGCAGTTTGTCCAGATCCGGCCGCACCACCTGACCGAGTCCGCCGCACTCCGGGCACATGCCTGATGGGTCGTTGAACGAATAATGGGTCGCCGCACCGGCACTCGGCTCGCCGTGCCGCGAAAAAAGCACCCGAACGATTGACTGTATATCGGTCATGGTGCCGACGGTGGAGCGGGAATTTCCGCCGATGGGTTTCTGGTCGACCACCACCGCGGGCGCCAAATTGTCGATCACATCGGCCTCGGGCCGCTCGTATTTGGGCAGCCGGTTGCGAATGAACCAGGTGAAGGTCTCATTGAGCTGACGCTGGGATTCGACGGCCACTGTGCCGAAGACCACCGACGATTTGCCCGATCCGGATACGCCGGTGAAGACGACGATCTTGCCTTTGGGGATGGCCAGGGAGATATTGCGCAGGTTGTTGGCGCGGGCCCCGATGATCTGGATGGTGTCTCGGTCTGCGTTCACGATCGCCACGGTAGAGCTGAATGAGGTCAGGATCGGTCCGCATTTCGAGCGATACTGGGAGCTGTGACCGAAACCGCCGCCCGCCTGCTGCGACTGCTGTCGTTGCTCCAGACCCGTCGCGAATGGACCGGGCCGGAATTGGCCGACCGCCTCGGCGTGACCGTGCGGACAGTGCGCCGCGATATCGAGCGGCTGCGTGAACTGGAATATCCGGTGCACGCGAGCCTTGGTTCGATCGGCGGCTACCGCCTGGCGGCGGGGACCGCGCTGCCACCGCTGTTGCTCGACGACGACGAGGCGGTCGCGATCACGCTCGGACTGCGCGATGTCGCACTCGGTGCGGTCGAGGGCATCGATGAGTCATCGGCACGCGCGCTGGTCAAACTCCAACAGGTGCTGCCCGACCGGCTGCGCCGCCGCGTCGAGGCGGTGCGGTCGGCGACGCTATCGCTGGGCGGACCTGCCGCCGGACCACTCGTCGACCCCGATACCCTGGTCGTCCTGGCCGCCGCCTGCCGCGACGGCGAACGCATTCGCTTCCGATACCGCGACAAGGGCGATACCGAAACCCGTCGGCTGGCCGAACCGCACAATCTCGTCTCCGCGGGCCGCCGCTGGTACCTTGTCGCCTGGGATATCGATCGCGCCGATTGGCGTACCTTCCGCGTGGACCGCGTCGACGCTCCGCAGCCGATCGGAATACGTAGTACACCAAGGGAATTGCCCACCGAGGACGCTGCCGTCTTCGTCGCCCGAGCGCTGGCCGGGTCTCGCCCCATCCACCGGGTGACCTTCCTCGTGCACGCCTCGGCCCCGGCCCTGGTCGAGAGCTTCCGGGTCCGCCCCGAGGAAATCGAACCCATCGACGACAACACCTGCCTGCTGCGCACCAGCGCCGATTCCTTGGCATGGACCGCCGTCCGAATCGCCCACTTGGGGTTGGAGTTCGAGGTCAGGGATCCGCCGGAGATGGCGGATATGCTGGCCGACCTCGGCCGCAAACTCCTGCGCGCGGCGGGCCGGGCAACAGATGCGTAGCGTCATGAATTATGGTGGCGGCCAGTGCGTCTCGTCCTTGCGAAGGAGTTCCGTGACTTCCTCGTCGATTGCCGATGTCAGCCGGTCGGGGCCGGCGACGGCGAGCTTGCGAGCGAGTTCGACACCGTGATATCCGGTCCCTCGAGCCGGGTGCACCGGCGGCAAAATGCCGACCGGTCTATTCCTCATTCCGCATCTGTGCGGTGATGATGCGTCGGTATCCGGAGCCGAAGATCCTTGGCAGCACATCGATTACGCGGGCATCGGTGCCGATGAGGGTCTTGGCCTTGTCCTGTCGGATGCCGCGCAGATCGTGGTGCGGTGCACGCTTCGACGAAGTAGCTCAGGGGGCCAGCGCTGCCGTCAACGCCCGAGCGATATCGACTGTGGCGGCGATGAATTCGTCACGTTCGGATTTGGTGGTCGATGCCCGCAGTGGTCCCGATTGGACCTCGTATGCGGCCGTGCCCGTCGCATCGAAAACCGGTGCGGCGAGGTAACTCAGTGGGAGTTCGGCGTCGGAGTCGAGTTCGGTCTTGGTGAATGGCCGCGAGGTGAGAAACGCGAGGCGGCGTAGGGCGCGGGTACGCAGGTGCGGCTGAACGAGGTCGGTCCCCATCGCACCGAGTAGGTCGGCGAGCAGTTCGACTGTGCCCGCGTCGTCGGTGCGTGGCCGGAACAGGGCGACGCCACGATCACGGACAAGTGTGAGCAGTCCGCTCGCGATGCGGCGGTCCGAGTCGGGTGCGGCTGCCAACCAGGTGTTCTGTTCGGCCGCCGAGCGCCACGGCATAACGCTGGCACCGGCGGGAAATTGCAGCGGGATGCGGTGGCCGACCGGGATGCCGGGCACGACGCGTTCGGGTCCGTGCCGCACATCGAGCACGGTGAGGTGATCGGGTTCGATGCGACTCAAGGTCGCGCCGTAGCCGGTCCGCACGGTGAGTCCGGCGAGGATTTCGCCGAGCGCGGGTGGCAGCGCGGGACCGTGCAGATTCGCCAGTGTCGGACCGAGACCATAGCCGCGGCTCGCGTCCCGCCGCACCCAGCCCGCCGAATCCAGTTCGACCAGGATCGCCGTCGCGGTCGCGCGGGCGATATCGAGGCGATCCGCAATGCCCGCGACGCTGATCGGCTCCGGTGTCGCGGCGAGCAGCGACACGATATCGATGACGCGGCGGGTCGGCGGGGACGGGGACCGGTCGGACATGGGCAATCCCTTGTGCGGTTCAGCGTAACGGTTCTACGATGACGAATATTACGACAATTGGCGTCGAATATTCGACTAGTTGGAGCCCGCATGATCCTGGACAGATTCCGAATCGACGGACAGGTCGCCGTCGTCACCGGCGCGGGGCGCGGCCTCGGCGCGGCGATCGCGGTGGCCTTCGCGGAGGCGGGCGCGCGCGGATGTCGTCATCGCATCCCGCACCAAGAGTCAGCTGGACGAGGTCGCCGAGCAGGTGGCGGCGGTGGGCCGCCAGGCCCATGTGGTGCCTGCGGATCTGAGCGATATCGAGGCGACCGCCGGGTTGGCCGGAGCGGCCGTCGAACGCTTCGGGCGGCTCGATATCGTGGTCAACAATGTCGGCGGCGCGCTGCCCTGCCCACTGCTGGATACGACGCCGGATGCGCTGGTGGAGGCATTCAACTTCAATGTCGCCAATGCGCACGCGCTGGTTCGCTCGGCAGTGCCGAAGATTCTCGAAACCGCCGGTGGCGGTTCGATTCTCAATATCACCTCGACCATGGGCCGCCTCCCCGGCCGGGCCTTCGTATCCTACGGAACAGCGAAAGCGGCACTGGCGCACTACACCCGGCTGGCGGCGATGGATCTGAATCCGCGCATCCGGGTGAATGCCATTGCGCCCGGATCGATTCTGACCTCCGCATTGGAGATCGTGGCGGGCAATGATGCGATGCGCACCGAGTTGGAGGCCAAGACGCCGTTGCACCGCATCGGTGAACCCGAGGATATCGCAGCCGCCGCACTGTATTTGGTGTCGCCCGCCGGAAAGTACGTCACGGGCAAGGTGCTCGAACCCGACGGTGGCCTGATCGCGCCGAATCTCGATCTTCCGCTTCCGGATCTGTCATGAGCTACCGCGTAGTCCAATGGGGCACCGGAAATGTCGGTGCGCATGCGCTGGCGGGTGTGATCGCGAATCCGGATCTCGAGCTGGTCGGGGTGTGGGTGTCGGGTTCACAGAAGGACGGGCTCGATGCGGGAACCATTGCCGGACTCGAGCATCCGGTCGGTGTGACCGCGACGACGGATACCGAGGCGATCCTGGCCGCGAAACCCGACTGTGTCGTCTATTGCTCGATGACCGACAATCGCCTGCTCGAGGCCGTCGAGGAGCTGCGCAGACTGCTCAGCGCTGGCATCAATGTGGTGGCGTGCGCGCCGGTATTCTTCCAATACCCGTACGGCGTGCTGCCTGACGAACTGCTGAAGCCGATCCAAGAGGCTGCCGCACAAGGCAATTCGTCACTGTGGGTCAATGGCATCGATCCCGGTTTCGCCAATGACCTGCTGCCGCTCGCGCTCGCGGGCACCTGCCTGCGCATCGACCAATTGCGGTGTCTGGAGATCGTCGACTACGCCAGCTACGACAACCGCGAGGTCATGTTCGAGATCATGGGGTTCGGCAAACCGCTGGACGAGATCCCGATGTTGTTGCAGCCCGGGGTGTTATCGCTCGCGTGGGGCGGCACCGTCCGCCAGCTGGCCGCGGGTATCGGCGTCACCCTCGACGCCGTCACCCAGACCTATGAACGCATCCCCGCCCCCGAATCCTTCGATATCGCCACCGGCCATATCGCCGAAGGTACCGCTGCCGCATTGCGTTTCGAGGTCCGCGGCATGGTCGGCGACGAACCCGTGACGGTTCTCGAGCACGTCACCCGGCTACGTCCCGACCTGTGCCCCGACTGGCCGCAACCCGCCCACCATGAGGGCTCCTATCGCGTCGAGATCACGGGCGAGCCGAGCTACGCCATGGACCTGGTCACCTCGAGCCGCAACGGTGACCACAACCACGCCACCCTCCTGGCCACCGCCATGCGCATCGTCAATGCGGTCCCGGCCGTGGTCCAGGCCCCGGCGGGCATCCGCACCGCCCTCGACCTTCCCCTCATCACCGCACCCGCTACCCGCCCGGCGTAGTTCCCCGGGGATTCGCACCCGCGGTGGGGCACCCGCAATGGGTGCGAATCCCCAAAGGAGCGGTTGTTACTGGGCCAGCGCCGCCAGGGCACGGTCCACATCTGCGGTGCTGTTGTAGAGGTGGAAAGAAAAGCGGAGGCCACCGCCCCGGGCGGAGGTGAGTACGCCCGCCTCTTCCAGACGTGGCGCCGCATCGCCGGCGCCGGACACAGCGACAATCGCCGAATCTGCCGACACGGACTGGAAACCCAACTCGGCCAATCCGTTTCGGAAACGGGTGGCGAGATCGCGATTGTGCGCGCCGATCTTGTCGACGGTCAGCGCTTCGATCAAGGACAGCGCGGACAGTGCCGCGATGACGCCGAGCCAGTCCGGTGTCGAATCGAAACGCCGGGCGGTCGTGGGCAGCGCGACCGGATCGTACAGCTCGGCCCAGCGATCGGCCGCTGCGTACCAGCCGGGGCTGATCGGGCGCAATTGCACGGCCGCTTCCGGCGGCGCGGCGAAGAAGGCCACGCTGCGTGCGCCGATGAGCCACTTGTAGGTCGCGCACACCCAGTAGTCGGCGTCGACGAAACGCAGCGGCACCCAACCGGCGGCCTGGGTGGCATCGGCGAGTAGTCGGGCATTATGCGCCAGGGTGGCCGCGCGCAGCGTCGGCAGATCGACGATTCGACCATCCTTCGACTGGACCACGCTCACCGCCACCAATGCGGTCTCGGGCCGGACCTCGTCGGCGATGCGCTCCAACGGAACGAACCGGACGTTCAGGTCGCCGCGGTGCACGAAAGGCATGGAGACAGAGGAGAATTCGCCTTCCGCGAGCAACACTTCCGCACCCGGCGGCAGCGCGGCGACCACCGGCGCGATCAGCCCCGCCACGGTTGCACCCAGTGCGATATCGTCGGTCGAAGCGCCCGCGAGCAGTTGCGCGAATCCGGCCCGCAATTCGGGTACCAGATAGTCTCGCGTCGTCGGTGCGGCACGACCCGCCGCCCAGAGCGCGTTGAATTCCTGCAATGCCACCAATGTTCGCGCGGCGGGCAACCCGTGCGAAGCGGTGTTCAGATAGGCGGTCTCGGTCGTGAATTCAGCGGGCGCAAGGGAGGACATGTTCCCACCCTGCGCCACCGCCGCGGCTCCGGTCGAGTGCCACCCGCAAGATAGTGGCCTCGAATCCGGCGCCCGCCGTCCTATTCCTGTGTCGCCCACATGTTGGTCAGCAGTTGGAAGCTGGGAGTGTCGGCGAGGGCCTGCATCGATTCGTAGATGCGTTGGTAACTGGTCGAGGTGATACGCCAGTGGCCGTCCGGATCGAGTCGGTAGGTGTCGGAATAATAGCCCGCGCCGCGGATGAGAATGCCGTATTCGGTAGCAATCACGGTGTCCTCGAAAGCCCATGAGCCCGTTGCGGTATCGCCGTCCACGGTGATCTCGGGATGGTTCGCGATATGGGTGGTGACCACATTGGGGCCGAGGTTCTCGCGCATGAATGCAGTGACCGCGTCGCGGCCGTCGAGGGTCAGCGGTTCACCGAGGGCATGGGTGCCGTAGCGACCGGCGACGTCGACGGCGAGGGTATCGCCGAAATCGTCCCATTGTTTGAGATCAAGGGTCCGGAAGTAGCGATATTTGAGCTGTCGGACGGCTTCGATGGCGGCGAGATCCATCCGTTCAGCTTGACATTTGCCGAGGCCCCAGACAAGAACCTGTTCTACTTTTTACGGGTCGCCGTAGCATGGTTCGCCAATGCGTCGAGCGTGGTGATCCGACCGGCGGGTACCTCGATGTCCATCGCCATGGCATCCGGGCCCGCGGTGGTAAAGCTGAAGTTGAAGAATCCGCAGCAGGAGCTCTCGCGGGCCGCGAGTTCGCGGGCTTCCCCCTCGTGGGTCGTGGCGAATATCAACCGCACCCGGGTGGGTGCGATGCGCTCGACTCGACGCAGCGCGGCCGCGAAGAGGTCGGTGAATTCGGCCACCCGCAATGGCTGCTCCGCGGTGGGCAGTGTGCAGGCATCGGGCACCCAGAGCAGGTTCTCGCGCATCCGTTCACCTTCCCGAGGCTGATGACATATATCGAAAGGGTAGTGCCGATTCCCGGGTGCGTCCATAGTGTTCGCTGCGACCCATCGGGTATTCGATCGAGTGGACACGGTTTTCGATCGCGTCTGCTGCACTGGAAGTTCCCGACCAGGAGTCCGCGATGACTGAAGGTCCTGTTACGCACCCGCCCGTCCACGAACCATCGCTCGATCAACAGTCGGCGCTGAAATCCGCTGCGCGCCGTCTGGAACGCGAATTCGACACCGTCCGCGACGAAGCCATCGAACGGTGGCTGTACTCCGCCCACGACTATCTCGCGGTCCACGCGACGATCGACACCTTCCTGCCGCTACTCGCCGAGCGCTACACCCGCGAACTGCTGCGCGCCAGCACCGAGGAACACTCCGGCTAGTCGCATTGCGCCGCGGCCCGCCGCAGCGTTTGCTCGGCGTCGGTGCTGATGCGCCGCACCAGGTCCGCGGCGGATTCGAGACTGCCGATGAGGTCGACATTCTCGCCCGCCCAGATCGGCACACAGTCGAGGTCACCCTGCTCGGTGGCCGCCCGATAGCGTTGCCGGGCAAGGGGATCGGCCGCGAGTTCGGCCTCCCGTCCGGCCCATTCGTCGAGGAATCGGTTGCGCAGGGTGCGTGCGGTGTACTCGGCGGGCCACGGGGATTCGCGGGCGATATCGATAATGCGGTTGCGTTCGGTATCGCCGCCCCGTGCGGCGATGATGGCCTCGGCCTCCTCGGCCGAGAGCAACGATTCGGGTGTCGCCTCGAATCGAGTGCCGATCAGCGCGCCCGCGGCACCGAGTACGAGTGCGGCCGCGAGTCCACGGCCATCGGCTATTCCGCCAGCCGCCAGGACCGGCGTACCGGCCGCCATATCGACGACAGCGGGCACGAACGGCAGCGTCGCGCGCCCGCCGCCGTGTCCACCCGCCTCCGCGCCCTGCGCGATCAGCACATCGGCCCCGGCCGCCAAGGCGCGGGCTGCCTCATCGGTGGTGGTGACCTGGACGAGCAACGGAATCCCGGATTCCCGGATCGGCCGGGCAAACGGGGTGGGGTCGCCGAAGGACAGCAGGATCGCGTGCGGGCGGCGCCGCACCGCCCTGCGCACGGCGTCCAGATCGATGGCCCAGCTCAACAGACCGATGCCCCAGGGCTTTTCGGTGCAATCGGTGAGTAATCCGCATTCCCTGTCGAGTAGTTTCTCGTCACCGCCGCCGCCACCGATCAGGCCGAGTCCACCGGCCTGGGAGACCGCCGCGGCCAGTTCGCCGCCGGCGACGCCACCCATCGGTGCGAGCACTACAGGATGCTCGATATCGAGCAGGTCGGTGAACTCGGTGCGCAATGCCATCGCCAAACCCCTTCCGTCGCCATCGACGATAGCCAGGGGGTGTCACGCCGCGATCTTGGCGGGTTGGTCAGCCCCGATCCCAGCCGTGACCCCAATAGCTGTCGGCGGTCATTTCCACTGCGGTGTAGGTGTTCTCGTCGACCAGCATGCCCTCGGTACCGAATTCGAGATCCCAGCCGCCGGGTGTCCGGACATAGAAGGAGATCATTTTGTCATTGGTGTGGCGGCCGAGCGTCGAGGACAGGTGGTATCCGGCCTTGTTCACCCGGTCGAGCGCGCGGCCGACATCGTCGAGACTGTCGACCTCGACCATGATGTGCACCAGTCCCGAGTCCTCCGTACCACGGGAGGGGATCAGCGCCAGGCTGTGGTGGCGCTGATTCACACCCAGGAATCGGATACGCACCGGACCGAACTCGGGCCGTGTCGGCAGCCGGAACGCACCGCGTGGCAGGAAGCCGAGGACGTCGGTATAGAAGTGGAAGGCGCCGTCGATATCGGGGACCGGCAGCACTGCATGGCCGAGGCCGAGTTCCGCGGTGACGAAACGGTTTCCGTACTTCCCGACCACCGGGCTGTGGTCCAGGACCGGGCCGTGAAAGATCTCGACCATGGTGCCAGCGGGATCGCGGAAGGTGAACGCCTCCTCCACACTGCGGGCATCCGCCTCCGCCACGGTAAGCGCGGTGACTTCGATTCCGGCCTTCGCCACGGCATCTCGTGCCGCGGCGAGTGCGCGATGGTCGCGGACCTCCCAGCCGATGGCGAGCACCCTATCGGTTTCGCCGGGCACCAGGACCAATCGTGCTACGTGCTCGTCCATGCGCAGATAGATGGCTTCCGGATCCGGACCGACGCCCTCGGCGAATCCGATCACATCGAAGGCGAAGGTGCGCCAGGCATCCGGGTCGCTGACCGCGACCCGCACATAACCGAGCGAGCTGATGATTGCCATATTCTCCTCATTCATCGGCACAAGGCAGCGGACGGTGACTCCGGTGGCGAATCGGCCGAGGACGGCCTTGGAGTCGAACACGACGGCCATGGCGCTCCTGGTTCGAAAGCGGCGCGTGTGGTGGGCTGTCAATAACTGGTTCCGGTTACTGAGAAGATCCGTAGCTGTCTCCGTAGTTTCCGGGATTCGACGCCGTCGGTGTGACGGCACTGTGATTGGGTGCACAAGCGGGTATGCCGAAAACTGACATGCCTAATCGAAATACTTCTAAGCTGTGTGGGCTACATAATGGAGGTGCGCCATGACGGTCGAGGTACTGACCGGTCCTGGGTCCGACGAGTTGTCATCGGGTCCGGGTCGTCCGACCACTCGGCCCGCGCAGCCGCCGGTTTCCATGATCGAGCGAATGACCCTGATCCTAGATGCTTTCGACGGTTCGACGCCGACTCTGACGCTGCTCGGTTTGGCCGAGCGAACCGGCCTGCCGCGGTCAACTGTGCACCGCATCCTGGACCAGATGATCCGGTTGCGCTGGTTGGCGCATGCGCCCGGCGGCTACCGCCTCGGCCTGCGTCCGCTGGAACTCGGTGGACTCGCCGCCGATCACAATGAGATTCGCGATGTGGTGAGTCCGCTACTGCACGATCTGTGTCAACGGACCGGCATGGTGGGTCACCTCGGCCTGCTCGACGGGCGCGAGGTGCTGTATCTGGACAAGGCTGGCGGTCGCTACACCGCGAGCGTTCCGACTCGCCTCGGCGGGCGGATGCCCGCGCACAGCACGGCACTCGGCAAGGCGATGCTGGCCTCGCTGGAGCCGAGCATTATCGAGACCTCCTTCCGGGAGCGGTTGCCGCAGTTGACGCCGCGGACCATTTGTGATCGGGCGGAACTGCACCGTGAGTTGACGCGGATCCGGCATCGGCAGGGGATTGCCGTGGACAACCAGGAGTCGGTGTCCGGGATCGTTTGTGTCGCGGTGCCGATTCGGGGGCGTGGTGCCGCGGTGGGGGCCCTGTCGCTGTCCGGGGGAATCGGTGGGAATCGGACGGCCTTGGATGCCGCGCCGTTGGCGCGGGTATTGGTCGAGGCTGCGCATGAGGCTGGTCGGGCGTTGTTTCCGCGGCATGCTCGGTGGCGTTGATTCGGGGTCTGTCGCGGGGCGTTGTGGTTGGGGACGGAACATCTCGGTGCGGTGAGCATTTGTTCACCAACACATGGAACTGCCCTCCGCAATCTCACCGCTATCACGGTGCCGTATCAGTGCTGTACCGGGCGGTCCAGACTGCTATTCGACTTGTTCCCGCACCGTATGGTCGGATCTCAGCAAGATCGTTCCCCGAGTAGGAGGCGACACCGGATGCCGAAGTATCTGTGGCGGGTCAGCTACTCCCAAGAAGGCGCGCGCGGTCTGATCGCCCAGGGCGGCAGTGCTCGCCAGGCGGCTATCAAGGAGATGGTCGAGAGCGTCGGCGGCCACGTGGAGGTCTGCTATTTCGCCTTCGGCGACGATGATCTGTTCGTGATCGGCGACGTTCCGAACGAGGTCGCGGCGGCGGCGCTGGCCATTCGCACCGCGGCCACCGGTGGGGCGATATCGCATACGGTCACACTGCTGACCCCGGAGCAGATCGACGCAGCGGTTGCCCGGAAAGTGACCTATCAACCGCCTGTGGCGGCGGAGTAGGCGCGGTCGGCATCGTGATCGAGTGAGTGGTGTCGTCGACCCTCTCAAATCTGTGTCAAATGCCATTGCGCCGCAGTCGCGGCGGCGGCCGTTCTGTTCGGCACGTCGATTTTGCGCAGCACTCGTTCAAGATGGGTGGCCGCGGTCGCGGCCCCGATTCCGAGCTGCCGCCCGATCGTGGCGTTGGAAGCTCCGGTCGGAAGCTTGGCGAGCACTTCGAGCTCACGCATGGTCAGTCCCAGCGGCGGATCGATCGAACGGTAGATGACCAGCGTCGCATGCGATCACTGTCAGCCGCCCGGGCGGCGGCAGCGGTGTCAGGTAGTAGAGCGACCATGCGAGTTCCCGGATGGTCACTCAGATACGCAGTGACGATCGTGACGCACTTTCTCGGTTAGTGCAGATTTCCGTCGGCGCGTGGGCAATTCCAGGTTCATGCGGGACCGCACGGTAGGGCCGAGCGGGCACACCGCGAACGCCGGGACCGCGACCCGAAGCGTCGACCTACTCCCGAAGCGCAGCGTGACGAACTTGCCCAGTTGCAGCCCGGCGATCGCACCAATGTTCAACCCAGCGAAGACGACGGCCAACCCGGCCTCATCGAGTCCGATGCCGTTTTTGACCGTCGGTATCCGCGCGGCCCATGTGGCGAACAGCAAGCCGGAGAACAGGAATATCAGCCGCACCGACCACAGCGCCGGGTGACAGTCGGAACTCGACGCCGCAGCGCTGTGGATCGACACGAGGGCCCCTCTCGCTGCTCACGGACGTTGGGGTCGCCCGTGGACACAATTCAAGGCAAACACGAAATCATAGCTCTTGCAAGGGCTTTGATGTGCACACCGACCGCGCGGAGCGAGCACCGCTACTGGGATGGAGTCTTCGGAGCTGCCATGAATGACTCCTTCCGGCCCTATCGGACCACACTTTGTTGATGGTGGCTGACAGCCGGGCGATGTCGGGGCCGGACAAGCCGACGACGCCGCACCGACGTCGTCGGCATCCGCCCCGACCATGGCTCGATCATCGGCCTGGTCGGGGCGGTGCTGGCCGATGAGTGGGGCTGTGACCCCTCTGGCCCGATCCTCGAATCACTGCACGGTGGGTTGACCACCGGCGCGGCGAGTGGGGGACGCGGCGGTCAGGATGGTGTAGAGGCCGGCGGCGACGAGGCTGCCGGCCAGCCAGGAGAAGTCGGTGTTGCCCAATGCTTTCGCCACCGGCCCCTGCATGGCGGAGACCATGCCGTACTGCCAGGACCAGCTGGCGAGCAGGCCGGCGGCGAGGCTGACCAAACCTCGGGTGTTGAACTTGCCGTAGACCGAGGTGGCTGCGTCGCGGTACAGCTCGGGAACCGAGAAGGTGCGGCGGCGTACCAGGAAGTAATCGATGAGCAAGATGGACATCCACGGGCTGATCCACATCAGGATCGACACCATCAAGTTGTCGAAGGCGTGCGCGAAACTCGACGAGTTGATGAACACGGCTAAGACCATGGACGCGACCGTGCCTGCGAAAGCGGTGATTTTCCATCGGGCGATACGGATGCCGATGGTCAATGCCGCCAGCGAACACGAGTACAGGTTGAGGATGTTGGTCGCGATCGGGCCGTGCATGATCAGCAGCAGCACCGGTATCGCGAGCGCGCCGAAAGCGCCGACCACGAGGCTGGACGGGTCACTGCCGCCGCCCGCGCTCGCCAGGCAGGCGCCGAGGGCCGCGAGCCAGACGGTGGGCAGATACATTCCGGCCGCCGATGCCCAGAACACGGTGCGGCTGCGCAGCTTCGGGCGGGCGAAGCGGCTGTAGTCGGCGGCGTAGGGAATCCAGGTCAGGCCCCAGCCGACACCGATGGCAGTGACGAGTTGCGTTATGGCGGTGATCTTTTCGCCCGGTGTGACCGCCGTGGCGGCCGTCCAGTCCGGGTGCGTCCGGGCCAGCGCCACGATCGTCATCGTCACCATGACAGCGATGGTGAGTGGCACGGTGTACTTCTCGAAGGCGCGGATCGCGTAGAACCCGTACAGCGCAAGGGTGAGCTGAACCGCCATGATGACAAGCGCTACAACGACTTTCAGCTCGCCTCCGCCCCGGATGCCGATCTGGTCCAGAACGGCCAATACGAGATCGAGCACGATCCAGGTGTTCACGCCGACCCATGCCATGGTCAGCAGACCCTGTATCACGGCGGGCAGTACGGCTCCGGTGATCCCGAAGGCCGAGCGCCCGAGCACCATCTGATTGACGGCGGTACGGTGGCCGATGACATTGAACAGGCCGAACACCGCGCAGCCGAACAGGTTTCCGACCACGACGACGATCAGGGTTTCGAACAGGCTGAGCCCGAGGGCGATTCCGAGTGCGCCGAGCACCCAGTTGATGGGTGCGATATTCGCGCCGCACCAGATCCAGAACAGTTCCCAGGGGGAACAGTCGCGTTCACGATCGGGAATGGGCAATACGCCGTGAACGTCGAATCGGACGCCGACAGTGCCGGGGGTGTCGGTTACGATGTCCGCGGTGCCGGGAGGTTGCGGGGATGCCATGACGGCCCTCTTTCAGTAGTGATCTATCTCATAACAGCACTGAAGGCGGCTGGAGGGGGATGTGCATTCATCCACTAAATGCCGGTCGGCTATGTATATTCCAATAAGTGTTGACTATTAGCCGACTCGTCGCGGATGCTGCTCTCGGGCTCCGGGTGGTGACACCTGAACTCACTGAGTCCCTGGCCACGGAGGTGCGCTGGCTGCACACCACCGAGCTGCCAGACCCGTCGTCTTACGTCCGGCCCGGCGAGCTGGTGCTGACCAACGGTCTGTGGCTGGCGCACGTCCCAGCGGATCGGTTCGTGGACGCAGTCGCGCGGGCGGGCGCGGCCGGACTGGTTTTCGGCTTGACGGCGCAGACTCCCGTACTGCCCGAAGAGCTTGCCGCATTGTGTCTTTCCCGCGGGCTGCCTCTGATCGAACTGTGTATCGGGGTGCCGTTCGCGGCGCTCACTCGGGCCGCTGCCCGAATCCAGAACGAGGTGCTGCAGGCGGAATTGATCGCGACCGTGCATCGCGGGGATGCCCTGGCCACGGCGCTATCGCGCGGCGGCGGCGCGGTCGGTGTGCTCGAAATCCTGCGCGGTGAAACGGAATTGCCGCTGCTGATGGTCGACCGCAAAGGCCGCTGCCTGGCCAGTATCGGCTGCGAGCCGACCGATGAGCAGGTGCGGCTGGCGGCCGCCGCGCTCAACCGCACGCCCCCGGCGATCGAGGTCGATCTGCTGAGCGCCGGACCGTCGGCGCTCTATCTCATCGAGGGCGCGATGGGGGAAATCGACGCCGGGCTCTACTGTCTGGAACCGGCCGCGAAACTCGCCGCGGCCGATCGGGAGGCGCTGGCTCAGGCTGCACGCTTCTTGAGTCTGGAGGTGACCAAACAGCAAGCGGTGCATGCCATCGAGGCGCGTTTCGCCGCCGAGCTACTGGAGATGATCCTGTCCGGGCCGCGCCGCAGCGGCGAGGTGAGTCGGCGGCTGCGCGCCTACGGGGTGGCATCCGATCGGCCGCTGGGTGTGCTCGCGCTCGCGTCCGTCGCCGACACGCCGCCCGATGACATCGCCATCGCAGTCGGCGCGTTCTTCGCCGCCCACGGCATACCCGCGTTCACCACCGCGGGCAGCCGTGATGTGGTGGCCATCTGCCCGTGGGAGCGCACCGCCGAGGAGTTGGCCCGGTTCGCCGGCGATCTGTCCGCGGAGACCCGCAGGCGGGTGCCCGGCGGCCGGATTGTCATCGGACTGGGCGAGATCGCCGCCGATGTCGGCGCCCTGCGGGAACCGCTGGTGCGCGCCCGCGAGGTCTGCCAGGTGCTGCGCGTTCAGGACGGCCCGGACACCGCAGGCTTCGCCGATATCGCGACCTTCCGGATGCTGCTCGGTCTACTCGATGAGCAAGTCCTGCAACGATTTTCGGATCAGGTGCTCGGCATCATCCGTGACCACGACACCCGCACCCACACCGAGCTCGAACAGACTCTGCGCGTCTTCCTCGCCAACGACGGCCAATGGGCGGTCACGGCCGCAGCCCTGCACGTGCACGTCAACACCCTGCGCAACCGCATGGCCAGGATCACTGAGCTGACCGGCCGCAACGTCAATCGCCTCGAGGACACTGTCGACCTGTTCTTGGCCATGGCAGCCGAAACCACCGGCCCGGTCACCGCGTCGCGCACGGCGACGCGGTGACCGGGCAGTGTCGCACCCAGAAATGGCGATTGCGCCCGGAATGACGAGGGCGGCAGTCCATCAACATTCCGGACGCGGCACAGCTCGGCGGGCGGTGACCGGATCGCACGGCGATGCGGCAACCGCGGCGGTGTGATGCGCGGGCTCAGTTCGGATACACGGCCGGATCCACGTCGTAGGTCGGCAGCGGGCGGGTCGGGGTCTGTGCGTCGGCCCGCGCCCATGCCGCCACGTCGCGGCAGCGGGCGAAGGTCACGTCACCGCACTCCTGGGCATAACCGATAAGATTGCGCAGGGCCATGATTCGGCCCGGCCGCCCGGTGAGGAACGGGTGCATGCACACGTTGAACAGGCAGCCGTAGTGGCGCATGCCGTCGAGTTCGGCGCGCCACATCTGCTCGACCTTGACCGGTGATTCGATGACCGATCCGATGCGCGGTTCGGGCAGGTACGCGTATTGCTCCCAGTCGTCGAGTGACCAGTGCACGGGCAGCTCCGCGACCGGCCCGTGCGCGCTGTCCACGAGGTAGGGCCGGTCGTCACCCATCAATGAGGAGTCGTAGGCGAGCCCGTATTCCGCTACCAGGCCGAGGGTTTCGCGGCTGGCGCTCCACATCGCCGCGCGATGCCCGGCAATCTCGATGCCCTGCGCCGCGAAAACGTCCAGTGCCCGTTCGAAATCCGCGCGTTCGCCACCAGCGGGCAGCGAGGTGGGCGACCGGTGACTGTAGGAGTGGTGCGCGACCTCGTGCCCACGATCGACGATCGACTGGGCCAGACCAGGACGCTGCTCCGCTACCCAGCCTGGCACGAAGAACGTCGCGGGAACGGCCATTCGGTCGAGCAGATCAAGGATCCGCGGCACACCCACATCCGGTCCGTACGACTGATGCGACATCACCATCGGCTGGTCGGCGTAGTGGCGGCCCTCCGCGAGAATGGGCGTCTCCGCGTCGACGTCGAAGGTCAGCGTCGCCACCGCCGCTGCGCCGCGGGTCCAGTACCGTTCGCTCATTCGCTGTTTCGCGCGCGCCATGCCGCGGCGCAGTCCAGGGTAGCCATGGGATGCAGCATCTCACGGTCGAACGACGCGAGTTCGGACCCGGTCTCGACCCGACGCGGCAGGTCCGGATTCGCGAGAGCACCTGTACCCAGCGACAGCACATCGGCATGTCCACCGGTCAGTACATCGGCGGCCTGGGGCAGGGCGTGCATGCCACCATTGGCGATGACCGGGCGGCCGGACACGTCACGGGCCAGCTGGGTGATGGTCGCGCCACTGGGGAATTGCGCGGTCTCGAGGAAATTCCGGCCCTCGCTGGCAATGTGCAGGTAGGTGGCATCGGCCACGGCGGCGAAGACGATCTGCGCGTCGGCTTCCGCCCCAGGCCAGCGGTAGGTGAAATCGTTGACCTTGGTCTGCGAGAGCCGGACGCCGATGGGGAAGTTGCCGAGAGCTTCGCGCAGGGCCCGAAGCACGCGCGCGGTCAGTCGGATGCGGTTCTCGACGGGCCCGCCGTACTCGTCGGTGCGCTGGTTGGTGTAGTCGGTGAGGAACTGGTCGAGCAGATAGCCGTTGGCCGCGTGGATTTCGACCCCATCGAAGCCTGCCTGCCGGGCGTTCTCGGCCGCCGCGACGAAACCCGTGACGACATCGTCGATATCGCGCGTGGTCATTTCGCGGGGCGCGTTCCACGCTCCGCCGACTCCGCCGTAATCGGGCATCATTTGCCCGCGCGGCTGGACAGCCGACGGTCCGATGGTCTCGAATCCGTAGGCATTGCCCTGTGAGATGGCGCCGGCGTGCATCAACTGCGCGACGATTGGAGCCCCGGCCGCGTGCACGGCGTCGACCACCGCACGCCATCGCGCGATATGCCGCTCGGTGACCAGACCGGGCTGATTGAGGTAGCCCTGGCTGTGGGCCGGATCCGGGTAGATGCCCTCGGTGATGATCAGGCCGAATCCACCCGCCGCGTAATCGCGGTAGTACTCGACCATCTGCGCCGTGGGGGTGCCGTCGGGTTCGGCGGAGATCCGCGTCATCGGTGCGACGGCGAATCGGTTACGCAGCGCCAGAGTACCGAGGTGGAACGGCTCGAGCGCCGGGTGCGCCAGTTCAGTGATGGTCATCGGTGTTCTCCTCGGTAGTCGGGGGAAGGATGGTCATGGCCAGCGGGGTGGGCCCGGCCCCGTTGATGGGATTGTGGTCCTGCGGGCAGGCCGAAACGACCACGATGCAGTCCATTTCGGCTCGGACGGTGATCGCGTCGCCGGGCGCGGTGGCCGCCGCGAGCCAGGACAGGCTCTCGTCGGCGGCGACCGGGATGCGCATGAAGATGTTGATCGGCTGCGGAATACACGGCAGCCCAGGGTGTCCCAGCTCGGCCATGGTCTGCCGGAGATTGTCTGCGCAGTTGCGGTGAGTCGGATCGCCGTATGCCGCATAGCGTTGCGGGTCGCAGGCGGCGATAAGCATGTCGTGCATACCCGGTGACGTGTCGGCCAGATACGTGAGGATCGGGCGCCGCCGGTTGGTGACGAAGGATTCGCCGAGCGCGGGAAACAGTCGGCTGGTGTGGGTGCGGGTGTGTGCGGCGCTGTGGTGTTCGGTGATGTCGTGGGCGTTGTAGGCGAACACATCACCCACCTGGCCACCGTCGATGTCGATGATCCGCAAACGCTCGCCGGCGTGCAATGTCACCGACCGGGCCTGTCTGGCCGGTATGGTGACAGGCTCTGGATAGCTCAACGCTGTCATGCCGATCAGTCAATCGAACGGCTGCGACTTATGTAATGGATGAGTGCACAGCATTCTCTCGGTTCAATGGATGTTTATCTATGTCCAAGCGAGAATATGTCTCGGTAGTGTGCTATCGAATCATTCCGTACCCGACGATCGGATGTACCCTCCATGACCACCGCCAGTGCCATGGCCGAGGCTCTCGCCCACGGCGAAGTGACATCGGCGCAGCTGGTCGCGGATGCCGTCGACCATGCGCAGCAGCCGGATTCGGCCGCGGTGATGATCACCCTCACCAGCGAGCGCGCCGGCTATCAAGCCGAGGCAAGTGATCGCCGCCGCCTGCGGCGAGCCCCACGCAGCCGACTCGACGGCGTCCCCATTGCGTGGAAGGACGTGTTCGATATCCAGGGCACCGTCACGACGTGCGGCTCGGCCAGCCACCTCCACGACGTATCCGCCGCCGTGGACAGCCATCTCGTCCGGCGCGCCCACGACAGCGGACTGGTCACCGTCGGCAAGACCAATCTCAGCGAGTTCGCCTTTTCGGGACTCGGGATAAACCTCTGTTTCGGAACACCCGCCAATCCAGTCGACCCCGAATTGGTTCCCGGCGGCTCCTCGTCCGGATCGGCGGTAGCCGTGGCGCGCGGCATCGTCCCGCTGGCGGTCGGCACCGACACCTCGGGCTCCGTGCGCGTACCCGCCGCCTACTGCGGGATCGTCGGATACCGTGCCAGCCCAGGTCGTTACGGCCCGCACGACTTCGCGCCGCTGTCGGTGACACTCGACAGCGTCGGCGTCTTCGCGAGGACCGTGGACGACATCATCGCGCTGGACCGCGTGCTCGCCCCCACGCGGGCCGATAGCCGTTCGCTGCCACCGCGATTCGTCGTCCCGGCCGGTGAGTGGACAGAGGACATCACACCTGAGATCGCCGCCGACCTGGCCTCCGCCATAGCCGAATTCCGTTCCGCCGGAGCCGATATCAGCGTCCGTCCGTTGTCTTCGCTGGCGACCGCCCAAAAGCTGATGGACCGCAGCGGCACCATCGTCGGCGCAGAGGCATTCCGACTGCACAGCCACCGCCTCGACTCGACGATGCCGATCGAACAGGCCACCCGGCGCAGACTTGAAAGCAACACGTACACAGCCGATTCCATTGCCCCCGTCTACGCGGCGATGTCCGATCTGCGCGCCGAGTTCGCCGCCGAACTCGGCGACGCCACCCTGCTGTGCCCCACCGTCCGACATGCGCCGCCGCGCCTGGCCGATCTCCGGTCCGACCCAGCCCGCTACGACAGCGCCAACGCCACCACCCTGCGCACCACGATGGTGCTCAGCTACCTGGGCACCTGTGGAATTACCCTCTCCACAACGGCTTCGGGCTACCTGCCCGGAACCGGTCTGCTGCTGTCGCGGCCACCCGGACACGACAGCGCACTGCTCGCGCATGCGGACTGGACACAGCGTGTCATTGCGGATGGAGCACCACCGCGCGGCGAATCCACACGCCCATCACATCGCTGACCTGAATGGCCATCCAAGACTTCGCCAGAATGGCCTCATGAGCCAACTACCCACGCTCTCCACCCCCGAGATCACTTCGGATCGCCTTCGGCTGCGCAAAGCACACGACGACGACCGCGCGGGATTCATCGAGTTACAGACCGACCCCCAGGTGCGGGCATATCTCGGCGGACCACGGCCACCCGCCGCTGTCGAGCAGTATCTCGACGCCGTTGGCACCACCAACGTGACAGCCAGCCCAGGCGTCTACGTCATCGCGGACAAGGAGACCAACCTGCTCATCGGAACGTTGATGCTCAACCGCCGATCTGCCGACCAGCCCGGACACCTCACCGAGGACGGCGAAGAACTGGAACTGACCTATCTGCTGCGACGCAACGCCTGGGGCGCAGGTCTGGCATTCGAAGCCGCCACCGCGGCACTGCGCACTGCCGCCAACGAACTCCCCGACCAACCGGTCCTGGTCATCACCCAAACGGCAAACCATCGTTCACTGAAACTCGCCACCCGCCTGGGGTTCCAGACAGTCAGCACATTCGAAGAACATGGCGCGCAGCAGACTCTCGCCACCACCCGACTGCACACATTCAAATCCTGAGGATCCATGGCACGAACTCCGTCGCTCGCCCGGCCTTACCTCGCCGAAGTGGAACAGCCTGCATAGGCCGACGGCCGACTTCCGTTGGGACAACAACTCGACGATCTGCCTCACCGGGTGCAATAACGGCGGAACTGCACATCGAGTGGGGCGAGTTCGCTACGGATTCGTGTGGTAACCCCCGGAATATGCCTAAGCGGTATAGTTCGATGGTGACCGAAGCGAAGTCTCCGCCGGCTGCCGGGGTGCCCGAACTGCCGACGACGAGTTGGGCCGTGCTCGGCATGCTCTCGCACGCCGATGAACTTTCCGGCTACGACCTGAAGAAGTGGGCCGACTGGAGCCTGCAATTCTTCTATTGGAGCCCGTCGTTCAGTCAGATCTATGCTGAGCTCAAACGCCTCGAGAAACACGGTTATGCCACCTCGCGCACGGTGCTGCAGGATGACGGCGTGCGTGGCAAGCGCATGTACGCCATCACCGAGCGCGGTCGTGCAGCCGCGGCGCAGTGGGTGAACCACGCACCGGTGGAGGCGCCGGTGCTCAAGCACAGCGTCATGTTGCGGGCCTGGCTGGGGCATCTCGCGGAACCGGATCGCTTGCGCGAAATCCTGACCGAGCACATCGGATATGCGGAGCGGATGCGCGCACTGGCCGAGGTCGATGCCGAGGGCGCCGACGAGAATCCGGATCGGGCCTATCCAGGTGCGGTACTGCGCTGGTGCATCCGGCATTACGAGGCCGAGCGCGATTTCGCGAAGGAACTGCTTGCCGACGTGGACAAACTCGCGGCAAAGACCGCGCCGAAGAAGTCCGCGAAGGGCGCAGGCCGCCGCGCTTCCTGAGCCTGCGCACTGAGTGGGACTACTGGCGCGGCTACCGCGACGAGCTCTCCGGAACCGAAACCCTCGCACTGGTTTTCGGTGCCCCGGTGCGCGAATCGGTATTGGCGCGGCTGCATTCGGAATGTCGCACCGGTGACGCGCTCGGCTTGCTGCGCTGCGACTGCGGCGACCAACTCGATGCCGGGTTGCGCGCGGTCGCCGATGAGGGCGGTGGCGTGGTGGTCTACCTGTGCGGACATGAGGGCCGGGGCATCGGATTGTTGAACAAGTTGCGTGCGTATGAATTACAGGATTATGGCGCCGATACCGTAGAAGCGAATCTCGCGCCGGGGTTGCCGGTCGATGCCCGTGGGTATGCGGCAGGTGCCTAGGTATTCGCCGATCTCGGTATCCGGTCGGTCCGGCTGCTCAGCAACAACCCGGCCGAACAGGCGGGCCTGGAACAGTAGGCGGGCACGGTGATGCGGCGGCTGCCGCCGCACGCGACGCCGACCGAACATAACATCCGTTACCTGCGCGCCAAGCGCGACCGGGTGGATTATCAACTCTCGGGTGTGGACGCCGAACCGGCAAGGGCCACCTCGTAGTAACGGATCTTTTCCGATAGACGTCGTCGAATGCTGGCTATTTGCCGCAAGATTGCCGACATGTGCGTGTTTCACTGCGAAGATTTTTCGTTCGAGTCCTGCGATGCGGGTCGGCCTGCTTTCCTGGTGGGGTCAGGATGGAGAGTCCGCGAGTTGGGTGAGCCGGAAGTCGGGGACAGCGGTGCACCGAATACCGATTCAACAGCAGCGCTTCCGTGCGGGGTGGCTGTGGTGGTCCGTTGGCGTTCTGCTGATCGCGGCGGTGGTCGCGATCTGGATCGCCAGACCCGAGCGCCAGTCGTCCTGCGCGGCGACACATTCGGCCCCGGATACCGGGACCGGCACATCGCGAATGATGGTGGTCAACAGTAGTACCGGTGGTGCCAACCGGCATCCGGTGGACGCATCGCCACCCACCAAGCCGGGCGAGGCGCGGTACTACTCGTTCGGTCCCGGTGCCGCGTGTTCGTTCGCCGGGCTGCCGACCAACGGTTTCTATGTGGGCGTCTCGACTCGGGAATACGGTCACGCGGATTTGTGCGGTGCCTACCTCGATGTGCACGGTCCGCGCGGCGATGTCCGGGTCCTCGTCGCCGACCGCTGCCCGGGATGTGCTCCGGGGCAACTGAATTTGAGCACCGCGGCCTTCGAACAGATCGCGGATCGGTCCGACGGCGTCGCGCAGATCCGGTTTTCCGTGGTCCGCGATCCGCTTCCTCCGCCCGAGCTGAGTTACGAACTCGAGCCGGACTCCTCGGCCTCCTGGCTGGCCATGCTGGTGACCGGATCGGGAAATCCCATCCAGCGGATCGCATTACGGGCCGCGGCGGGCGGTCCGTGGCATGAGCTCGACCGCGGTATGGACAACTACTGGACGATCAGCGGCGCCGGACCGGGACCGTTCTCGGCGCAGGTGACCGATGTCCACGGGCATCAGGTGGAGATCACCGGGATCGCCCTGGAGCAGGGCAAGCGATACACCGGCTTGCAGCTCTACACCGAGCCCGCTCCGGAACCGCTGCCTGCGTCGACGCCGGACAGCACGGCCAAGACACCGCAGTCACCGTCGAGCGTCGCCGCGATGGTTTGTAAATCCTAGCGGTCAGCCGAGTTTCGTGGCGAGAGCCCGTCCGGCGGCGCGGCCGGAGAAGATGCAGCCACCGAGGAAGGTGCCCTCCAGCGCGTTGTAGCCGTGCACACCGCCGCCGCCGAATCCGGCGACCTCGCCCGCGGCATACAGTCCGGGCAGAGGTGTGCCATCCGGCCGCATTACCTGCGAATCCAGATTGGTCTGTAGCCCGCCGAGGGTCTTGCGGGTCAAGATATTGAGCCGTACCGCGATCAGCGGTCCGTGCGCCGGATCGAGGATGCGATGCGGTTTGGCGACGCGGCCCGCCTTATCGCCGAAGTACTGACGCGCGTTGGTGATGGCCATCAGCTGCGCGTCCTTGGAGTACTTGTTGGCGATATCGCGGTCGCGGGCGAGGATCTGTCGCTCCAACTCGTCGTAGTCCAGCTGCGGGCCGCGGGCGATCTTGTTCATGCCATCGACCAACTCGCGCAAGGTATTCGCGACCACGAAGTCGACCCCGTGCTGTTTGAACGCCTCGACCGGACCGGGCGCACCCTTGGCCACCCGGCTCTTGAGGGTGAGCTTGAGATCCTTACCGGTGATATCCGGATTCTGCTCCGAGCCCGAGAGCGCGAACTCCTTCTCGATGATCGACTGGGTGAGCACGAACCAGGAGTAGTCGTAGCCGGTGGCCAGGATCTCCTTCATCGTCGAATTGGTATCGAAGCCCGGGAAACACGGTGCGGGCAAACGCTTTCCATTGGCATCGAACCACAGCGAGGACGGGCCGGGGATGATCCGAATGGCGTGATCGGGCCAGATCGGATCCCAGTTGACAATGCCCTCGGTGTAGTGCCACATGCGATCACGATTGACGGTGGCGCCGCCCGCGGCCTCGGAGATGGCGAGCATCCGTCCGTCCACATGTGCGGGCACACCGGAGATCATGGTCTCCGGTGCCGGACCGAGCCGTTCGGTGGGCCAGTTGTGGCGGATCAGCTCGTGATTGTGACCGATGCCGCCGGAGGTCACGATCACGGCCCTGGCACGGAATTCGAAGTCGCCCATTACATTGCGCGATGACGCCCGACCGCGTGCCAGATCGGTCGGCTCGAGCACGCTGCCGCGCACGCCGACGACCGCGCCGTCCTCGACGATCAACTCGTCGACCCGGTGCCGGAAACTGAAGCCGACCAGCCCACGTCGCTCACCCCCGAGCACCGGTTCCTGGAACACCCGCACCACCTCGGGCCCGGTACCCCAGGTGAGATGGAAGCGCGGCACCGAATTGCCGTGGCCATCGGCGAAGGCGCCACCGCGCTCTGCCCAGCCGACCAGCGGCGTGACCCGTAAACCCAACTCGTGCAGATAATCCCGCTTCTCGGTGGCCGCGAAGCGCACATAGGCGCGCGCCCACTGGCGGGCCCAGTAGTCCTGATCCTCACGATCGAAACCCGCGGAACCGAACCAATCCTGCAGTGCCAGTTCGTAGGAGTCCTTGATGCCGAGGCGGCGCTGCTCCGGACTGTCCACGAAGAACAGTCCGCCGAGCGACCAGAAGGCCTGGCCGCCGAGATTATTGCGATTCTCCTGGTCCAGCACATGCACCTTGCGGCCCGCCTTGACCAGTTCATGGGTCGCCACGAGCCCGGCCAGGCCCGCGCCGACGACGATGACATCTGCCTCTTGCGTGAATTCGGCACTCGCGTCGGTCATGGTCACCCTTCGGTTTCGGTGCTGTAGGCCAGCACGAGATGGCAGAAAAGGTCGGTGCGTCGCGTGCGCACTGTGCGGCTGCGCGGTTCCATCAGCATCTGAACGGCGGTGCCGTCGTGCACCGCGACCAAGGCCTGACCGAGTGCGACGGGATCCGGTACCGTCCGCCCGACGCGGGTCAGTGCGGCGACGATCGTCGGCATCAGCGCCGCGACGATCGCCTCCTCACGCTCGGCCATCACCTGCCGCAGGCCGGGAGTCCGCAGGGCATGCGAGGTGAACTCGGCGGTAATGCGGAACCAGTCCTCATCGATCGGCACGGCGCGGTCCAACCGCTCGACCGCGGCGCGAACATCGGCGACGCTCTCGACCGAGAAGCCGTCGAGAGTCGTGCGGACACCGGCGATCATGGCGGTCGACCGCTGCTCCCACATAGCCAGGAACAACTCGTCGAGCGAGGTGAAGTTGGAGTAGAAGGCGCCACGGGTGAAGCCCGCCCGTTCACAGACGCGCTCCACCGAGGCACGGCCGAAGCCCTCCTCGGCGAAAACCTGATACGCGGCGGTGAGCAGCCGTTTACGGGTCTCGGTGCGACGGCGGGTCACCCGGCGCACCGGGGTATCCGCATCGGTGGTCGATGCCAACGCGCACCTCCTCGGCATCCGATCCGTTCAATACGGCAGTGTATTCGATACAGAAATGTATCAGAAGGCCGACTTACCTTCGGCGGAACGGGTGGGCCGGCATGGTCAGCGTGGATAATCCGAAGAGACCGTTCCCCTGTCGGTGAGGAGTGACCGGGATGAATGCGAGTGCGGCGACCACGGGCATGACCGGCTGGCGGGTGCGACGGCCGGGACCGATCGATGGCGGTCCACTCGACTTCGTACGCGAAGCGGTGCCCGAACCCGCGGCCGGTGAATTGCTGGTGCGGGTGCTTGCCTGCGGGGTCTGTCGCACCGACCTGCATGTGGCCGAGCGGGATCTGCCGGTGCATCGGCCCGGTGTGGTGCCGGGGCACGAGGTAGTGGGGGAGGTGGTGGCGCAGCGGCCGACGGTTGCGTCGGGATCCGCTGAGACACTCGGCTCTCCGGCGCCCGAATTCGCGGTCGGTGATCGCGTCGGCATTGCCTGGTTGCGCCACACCTGCGGCAGCTGCCGATACTGTGTGCGCGGCGCGGAGAATCTCTGCCCGAATTCGGAGTACACGGGCTGGGACGCGGACGGCGGGTACGCCGAATATGCCACTGTCCCAGCGGCTTACGCGCATCGGTTGCCCGCCGGATATAGCGATATGGAGACTGCGCCGCTGCTGTGTGCCGGGATCATCGGCTATCGCGCACTGCAGCGCGCGGATCTGCCCAGGGGCGGACGACTCGGGATCTACGGCTTCGGCGGCAGTGCGCATATCGCCGCACAGGTTGCCATGGCGCGCGGTGCCGAGGTGCATGTGATGACCAGGGATTCGGCCGCGCGCGAGTTGGCCGCAGACCTCGGCGCCGCCTCGGTGCAGGGTGCGGCGGATCGGCCTCCGGTCCAATTGGATTCGGCGATCTTGTTCGCGCCGGTCGGCGAGTTGGTGCTGCCCGCGCTGGAAGCCCTCGACCGCGGCGGCATCCTCGCCATCGCGGGCATCCATCTCAGCGATATCCCCGTCCTGAACTATCAGCGGCATCTGTTCCAGGAGCGCGAGATTCGCTCGGTGACTGCCAATACCCGCGCCGACGCGCGCGAATTCCTCACGTTGGCGGGCGAACATCGTATACATGTGACCACAACGGGGTACTCCCTCGGTACAGCAGATCGAGCCCTCGCGGATCTTGCACACGGACGTTTCACCGGCGCAGCGGTTCTCATCCCATAACCGCCCGAATCATCATGCGCTGGACCGGATTCCAGGACACGATTCAGCGTTGAACCGGTCTCGCTTCAGCTGAGTTGCTTGACGCAACTCACTGCCGTTCTTACCTTCGCGGATATAGCCGCGTGACACTTGTCGCTGACAAGCGTCACTCGGCTTCTCACAACGGCGTGAGAGGTGATCACGATGGAAATCCGGAAGGTAAGAGTATTCGAGAAGCGGCGGCTGGCACGGGTATTCGCTGTGCTACTGCTCGTTGCCGCGGCGGGTGTGACGGCCGGTATCGGCGCGCAGGCACGGGCGGACTGTGCCGCGGTCGAAGTGGTCGTCGCCAGAGGCACCCGGGAACCCGGTTGGCTCGGCTCCGTCGTCGGCGATCCGCTGTATGGCACACTGCTGCGAGCACTTCCGGTGAGTAGCAGTGCTTACCGGGTGGGCTATCCCGCGGACCTGCTCGACCCGACCTCGCTCAGCCGCGGCACCCAGGACATGACCGACCATGTCATTCGGCAGTCGCACATGTGCCCGGATCAGCAGTTCATCCTGGTCGGCTACTCGCAGGGCGCGGCCGTCGTGCACGATGTGGTCGGCACCGGCATCGTGACCGCACTGCCCGGAACCCATATGCTCCCAGGCGATCTCGAATGGAAGGTGTCCGCGGTCCTGTTGTTCGGAGATCCGCTCCGGCGGATCGGTTGGGGCGTACCCGGCAACTACGCCTGGAAGACCGCCGATTACTGCACCGGTGGTGATCCGATCTGCGGTGGCGGCGTCGACCCGAGCCAGCACACGAACTACGCCTGGGCGTTGTGGCCGGCCGCGGATTTCGCAGCGAGCCGGGTATAACCGGGAAATCCGCGCGGCGGGGTCGAGCACCGACCCCGCCGTCGGTGTGTTCGCGTGCGATTCATGCCGATGGCACCCAGACGTGGGACAGTCGGAGGTATGACAGCGCACCGTCGCATCGGCATGATCGTCGCGGGCCTCGTGAGTATTGCTCTGGTGGCGGGGTGTGGTACCGCATCGGACAGCAGCCACACCACCTCGACGGCACCGGGAGTGATCCCACTCATCTCGACCGACGATCTGCGCGGCGCGCAGTCGGATGAAGTACATCTGTTCGGCCTCAACGATTTACACGGCAACCTGCAGCCGCCAGCGGGTTCGACCGGCAAGATCGCCGGATACGACGCGGGCGGTGCGGCCTATCTCGCCACCCATCTGGCTCGGCTGAAGAAGGCGTATCCGGCCAGTGCGGTGGTGTCGGCGGGCGACAACATCGGCGCGAGCCCGCTGGTGTCCGGACTCTTCCACGACGAGCCGACCATTACCTTCCTGAATTCCATCGGACTGGCCGCCTCCTCGGTGGGTAATCACGAATTCGATGACGGCATCATCGAATTGGCGCGGCTGCAACAAGGCGGGTGCGCACCCGCCGGCTGCTCGCCCGGTGCGCCGTTCGCCGGAGCGAAGTTCCCGTTCCTGGCCGCCAATGTCACCGATGCGGACGGTAAGCTGCCGCCCACGCTGCGGCCGTGGACGATGCTCGAGGTCGGCGGACACAAGATCGGTGTCATCGGGACGGTGACGCCCGAGACGGCGAGTATCGTTTTCCCGGAGGGTATTCGGGGCTACAGCTTCAGTGATGAGGTCGCGGCCATCAATCGCTATGTCCCCGAGGTGAAATCGGCTGGTGCGCAGACGGTGGTGGCGCTGCTGCACGACGGCGGCGTGCAGAAAACGGCCCAGAATGCGGCGGTCGACTACAACGGCTGCGCGAATATCTCCGGCGAGGTTACCGCATTGGCAACCGGTGTCGATCCCGCGGTGCGGGTGCTGTTCACCGGACATTCGCACCAACCGTATGTCTGCACCATCGACGGCAAGGTGGTCACCCAGGCCGCCTCCTATGGTCGGCTGATCACCGATGTGACCTTGCGCTTCGGCGCCGACGGGGTGCAGGCATCGGCGGTCAACCGGGTGGTGACCCGGGATGTCACGCCGGACGCGGCCACCACCTCCCTCATCGACTTCTATGCCGAGCAGGCCAAGCCGCGCGCGGATCGCCCGGTCGGCATCGCCGCGGCGTCGTTGCCACACGAACCGGCGGGCTCCGGCGAATCCCCGCTCGGTGATGTCATCGCCGATTCGATGCTCTCGGTCACCGCGGCGGCACCTGCGGCGGCGGTCGCGGCTTTCATGAATCCGGGCGGCGTACGCACCGATCTGAAGTCCGGTCAGATCAGCTACGGCGATATCTACAGCGTCCAGCCGTTCGGTAATCAAATCGTTACGGTCACCATGACCGGCAGTCAGATCCTCCGTCTGCTCGAACAGCAATGGACGAACGGTAAGGCGACTGTGCTCTCACCCGCCGGTCTCACCTACACCTATGTCGAGTCGGGTTCGAAGGGCAGCAAGATCGTCGCCGACAGCGTGCGTATCGGCGGCCAATCCCTCAACCCGGTCGCCACGTACCGCATTACCACGAACAGCTTCCTGGCCTCGGGCGGCGATGGTTTCACGGTCTTCGCCGAGAGCACCGACAGAACCGTCGGACCCATAGATCTGGACGCCTTCGAGGCCTATCTGCAGGGTCGCCCGCCGCTGGTTTCCCCGCCCGCCCGTGCCGAGAAGCGCTGAGTGCCATCGCCGCGGCCTTCGGCCGTGTGGGCAAACGCGGTGTCCTGATTCAGGATTCGCGTTCGGGGATTATTTGAAAACTGTTGTAACACAAAATGTTAACGGCGCTCCTTGGTGACCATTCACACATAGCCAAGGGCCGCAACTCACTTGTCCGGGGCTAGCTGTGCCGGTTAAAGTTACCCATCAGTAGGGCGATGGTGTCCCTGCGTTGGCTCAGCAACCTGTTGGCTGTAGCCGAATCAATGATGTCCGCATTCACTGCCGCATGCCGGGCGCGCTTGTGAGACAACTCAATTCGAGTGCGACAGCAGGAGGAAATGCGATGACGACTTTCATTGTGACGGGCGGCACCGGATTCTTGGGCCGGCGGGTCGTTCAGGAACTTTTGGCGGCCGATTCCGAAGCCATTGTGCATGTACTGGTTCGCACCGCGTCGGTGGCGAAATTCAATGAACTCACCGCGGGCTGGACCGGTGGTGAACGCGCCCTTCCGATGCTCGGCGATCTGACCGCCGAAGGTCTCGGTTTGATCGAGGACGCGCCCAAGGCCGGCCATGTGATCCACCTCGGTGCGGTCTACGACATGACCGCCGATGAGGAGGCCGCGCATGCGGTCAATGTCGCGGGCACGCGCGCGGTGCTGGAACTGGCCCGCGAATTGGGCGCGGTGCTGCACCACGTCTCCTCGGTGGCCGTCGCCGGCGACCACAAGGGCAAATTCTTCGAGGAGGATTTCGACCTCGGTCAGCGGCTGACCTCGCCGTATCACCGGACCAAATTCGCCGCGGAGCGGCTGGTCCGCGAATCCGAGGGGGTGCGCTGGCGGGTGTACCGGCCAGCGATCGTGGTCGGTGATTCGCGCACCGGTGAGATGGACAAGATCGACGGTCCGTACTACTTCTTCCCGGCCATCTCGCGCCTCGGCGCACTACCGGCCGACCTGCCGATGCTGCTGCCGGATCTGGGCGCGACCAATATCGTGCCGGTCGACTATGTGGCGGGTGCGATGGTCGAGTTGGTGTGCCGCAAGGGGCTGGACGGACGTACATTCCACCTGGTCAACCCGCAACCGCAGCCGTTCGGCGAGATCTACGGTGCGCTCGCGGCCGCGGCGGGCGCGCCGACCGGAATCGGCACGGTGCCCGGCAGCGGACTCGCGCTCAACGGTCTCGCGCATATCCCGGGCGTCGCGACGGTGCGCGATTTCCTGTTGGAGCAGTTGGGAATTCCGGCCGAGGTCGCACCGCACACCTCGTTCGCGGCGGAATTCGTCTCCGATTCCACGCGGGCGCAGTTGCGCGGCAGCGGTGTGGCGGTGCCCTCGTTCGACAGCTACGCCGATCGGCTGTGGCGATACTGGGCTGAGCACCTGGACCCGAACCGGGATCGGCCCGGCGACAGTGGGGATCCGCTGGACGGACGCGTCGTCCTGATTACCGGAGCGTCCTCGGGCATCGGCTTGGCCACCGCCCACGCCCTCGCGCGGCGCGGTGCGACCGTGCTGATGGTGGCGCGTGGTATCGACGACCTGCACGCCGCGGCCGATTCGGTGCGGGCCGAAGGTGGTGTCGCGCATGCCTATCCGTGCGATATCACCGATTCCGACGGCGTGGACGATGTGGTCGCCGCGGTACTCGCCGATCACGGTCATGTCGATTATCTGGTGAACAATGCGGGGCGGTCGATCCGTCGGTCGGTGGTGAATTCCACCGACCGCATGCACGATTTCGAGCGGACCATGGCGGTCAATTACTTCGGTGCGGTGCGACTCATTCTCGCGCTGCTGCCGTCGATGCGGGCGCGGCGTTTCGGACATATCGTGAATATCTCCTCGATCGCCGTGCAGACCAAGGTGCCGCGCTTCGCCGCGTATGTTGCGAGCAAATCCGCACTGGACAACTTCAGCGAGATTGCCGCCGTCGAAAATCGGGACGCGGGAATCACTTTCACCTCGGTGCGCATGCCATTGGTGCGTACGCCGATGATCGCGCCGACCGATCTCTACCGCTCGCTGCCGGTGCCGGATCCGGACCGTGCCGCCGCCATCGTGGTGCGCGCTGTCGAGGACCGCCCGCACCGCATCGACACCCCGGTCGGCACCTTCGCCCAGGCGGTCGAACTGCTGATGCCGTCGGTCAAGCGGACGATCATGCACCAGGGATTTCGCTGGTTCGGTGAATCGCATGCGGCACAGGGGAAGCAGACGGTGGCGCCGGCCGCCGCCGACGAGACGGATCAGGACTCCGGTCGTAACGCGCTGTCCTATCTCGCACCTGTGGTACTGCCGCTGATGGCATTGCCCAGCCCAGCTGCGCGGGTCACCCGCGTAATCCCCGGCCTGCAGTGGTGAGCGCGCCATGATGGGCTGATGGCCGAGGATTGCAGCATGGGTACCGTCAAGTTCTTCGAGGTGGAGCAGGGGTGGGGCGCGATCGCCTCACCCGATCTGCCGCCGGGATGCGACGCCTGGGTCCACTTCAGCTCCATCGACGGCGATGGTTTCCGGATATTGACCGAGGGGGACCGCGTCGAGTTCGGATACGAGCAGGCGCAGCAGGACGGTTTCCGGTACCGGGCGACATGGGTAAGGAAGTTTTGACGGCGTGAGCGGCCTCGGTCGTGGGATGTTCGGCCTTGGTGTGGATGAGGGGTGTTTCGCATTCTGGCCGTGCCGACCGCCTGTATTTCCTGCGGCATAGTTGCGGTCCAGTGGCTGTGTCGTGACGAATCCTGGGACAGGGGGACCGTTGAACTCGTGGCAGAGATAGCGGTCGTGAGAGTCGTAGGAATGGTGTGGGTCAGTTCGATCAGTTGACCGATGAATTTTTGTCGGCCCTCCAGTTTCTGGCGAAGCTGTCGGCCGGAGATGGTGGGATGACCGCCTTGTGCGGCGCCTGTGTGCGGGTGCTGCCGGTGCAGCGTGCCGCGATCTTGATCCGCGAGCGCGATGCCGGGCTGCAGCCGTGGGCCGCAACTGATTCGGTGGCGGCGTGGGTGGAGGCGGTGCAGGCCACCGCGGGACAGGGGCCGGCCGTGGACGCCGTCGCCGCCGGTGTGCCGGTGCTGGTGGCCGATCTGGCCGAAACCGATATGCGGTGGCCGGGTTTCGCCGATGAATTGAACCGGGTCGAGGTGGCGGGATCGATGGTCGCGGTGCCGTTACAGCTAGGGGTGGTGCGTTTCGGCGTGCTCGATCTGTACCGGGCTGAGCCGGGCAAGCCGGAACCCCCTGTGATCTCGGCGGGGCTGCATATCGCCGATCTGGTCATCGCGCAATTGGTGGCCGGATCGGCGAAATCCGTGCACTCCGCCGCGCAATGGTGGGATCAGCCGCTGACCAGTCGCACGATCCATCAGGCGGCCGGAATCGTGCTCGCGCAATTGGACATTCGCGCGCCGGACGCGTATGCGCGTATGCGCGCCTATGCCTTCGCACACGGGCTGTCGCTGGCCGAGGTCGCGGCGCTGGTCGTGGCCAACCGGATCCGCTTCGATACCTGACTCAGTCCGCCGCTTCGGCTCCCGGATCGATGCGCCCCTCGACGATCTCACCGGCGATATCGGTGAGCCGCCGTCCGGTGGCGCGGGCATGTTCGCGCATGAGCTGGAATGCCTGATCCATATCCAGGTCGCCACGCTCGGCGAGCACACCCTTGGCCTGCTCGATGGTGACGCGCGCGTTCAGCGCGGTCGGCAACTGCGCCTGGATTGTCGCGTCCTGCGCGAGCAGCACATGATGCGCTATGCCGACGGCCGCGATATCGGCGAGGATCTGCGCGATGCGCAGATCCTGCTGCCCGAGCGCGGTGGCCGAGGCGGCGAGAATCGTGAGCGCGCCGATGCTGTCGCGATGCAGCCGCAATGGCACGGCATAGGCACAGCGATAGCCCGCGGCCGCCGCCGCGGGTGCGAACCCCGGCCACAGGTCCGTGGCGGCACACAGATCGGGGACCGATGCCGCGGTCTTGTTCCGATAGGCATCCCGGCTCGGCCCGTCGCGCTGTAACAACTCGAGCAGCCGCAGCGACTCGTTGGTTGAGGCGAGTACCTGTAGCTCACCGCGTTGGTCGGCCAGCAACAATCCGGCATCGGTCGCGCCGGTGATTTCGGTACAGGTCTCGAGCAGCTGCTGACACTGTTCGACGACGTCGAAATCGCCCGCCAGCGAGTCGACCGTGCGGACAAGTGATCGCAATAACGGGATCGAATCCGGCAGCTGCTCGGAGGATCGGTCATGCTGCCGATTGTCGAATGCGAGCGCCAATGCAGTCTCCCGGTCGCGGTGATTGTTACTCGCCGCAATGCGGCACGTTCAACGGAGAGAATTCGGCGAAAACGAGCCTCATGGGGTACATCATCGTGCACGGTCGAGGTGGAACCTGTCGTCCATGGTGACATTCGGATAGTAGTCATGTCGACCACTTCGGCAGGCCGGTCATGGAATTCGATGGGGAGCTGGACAATTCGAGTGAAGCATGGTCTTGTCGAAATTGTGGTGTGTGACTTCGCCCGGCCATATCATTGAAATGTCAGCAAGTGCGGGACTAGAGGGGACGACCGACTTTCGCGCATGCGGGGTGATTCGCGTGTCTGACAACGAGGTGCTGGTCGCCGCGGCAATGCGGCTAGCCGAACTGCTTCCTGCGATCGGTGACACAGCAGAGATGGTTCGCCAGCTGATGAATAGCGCGATAGTCGCGCTGGACCTGGTCGGTTGCACTGTCATGCTGATGTCGGACGAGACGCTCACGCCCGATGAGCAATCCCGCATGGCGGCCGCCGCTCCGGACGAGCTGGTGGCCATGGAACTCTGTCAGCATCGCAGTGAACGCGGTCCGAGCGTGGACGCGTTCCGATCCAGCAAACCTGTCGCGATCGACGATATCGGTCGACACCGCGAGCGTTGGCCGGAGTTCGCCGTCGAAGCCGTCCGGCATGGCTTGTCATCGGTGGCCGAGATCCCGATGCGGGCCGGCGAGACCACAGTCGGCGCGCTCGGCCTGTACGGTCCGAGCCCGCGCGTCTGGACCGATCAGGATCTTTCGGTGGGCGGACTGCTGGCGAGCATGGCGACCGGCCACATCCTCAGTTCCCACGTGCTGCGTCGTCAGCAGCGTTTGACCGCGCAGTTGCAGCGTGCGCTGGATTCGCGGATCGTCATCGAACAGGCGAAGGGTGTGATCGCCAATGCCAGGCGGACCACGCCGGAGATCGCATTCGAGTTGATCCGGACGCATGCACGCAAGAATAGGGTCGCCGTACACGCGGTGGCGAAAGGGATCGTCGAACTCGGCCTGCGTGTCTGAGCAAACCCATTGCCTGCCAGAAAGCGCATGGACAAGCGCACGTTGCGAGGTAATGTGAAGTTGGATCATCGGCCCCAGTCCCCGGCCGTATCCCGGTCTCCGACAGTTCCGTCCATGCCTTCGACGGTCTACTTTGGCGCAGCTTCATTCGTCGAATCGACCTTGCTGGTTGCATCACCGGTTTGTCTGGGGGCACTCGTGATCCTGCTCGTTTCATCTCGGTCCGAACGCATTTCACATCGGTCCGAACGAATTCCAACCCCTGCGCGGTCTGTAGCTCGTCCCGTTCGTGATCCGATTGATATCGAATCCGGTGGTGTCGATGCCGAATTGGTACATCGCATCGGCGACGGCGATCAAGAGGCTTTCGCGCAGTTCTACCGCCGCACCCGCGGTCTGGTCTACCGGCGCGTGCTGGCGATCGTCCGTGACCGCGGGTACGCCGAAGAGACCTGTCACGACGTCTACCTCGAGGTGTTGCGCTGTGCTGTCGGGTTCGAAGAGCGCCGCGGTTCCGTGCTCACCTGGTTGCGCATGCTGGCGCATCGCCAGGCCGTGGACCGGGTCCGGCACGAGCGCGCCACCATGGACCACAATCACTCCTGGGGCAGTCGCGATTATCAGCCCCCGACCGATGTCGTGGCCGAGGAGGCAATGCGTCACGACGAAAGGGATGCCTTGCGTCGCAGCCTCACCCAGCTGACCGCACTCCAGCACGAATCCATCGCGCTCGCGTACTACTCCGGACTCAGCTATCCCGAGGTGGCGGCGCGTCTCGGCGTCGGTCTCCCAACGGTCAAATCCCGGATCCGGGCGGGCCTGGAACATCTGAGGACCGACCTATCGGAATCGCCCAACTAGGGCTCGGCCGACTGCCCGTGCCGACCTGCCCTGCTCAAATGCCTTGCGGTACACACTCAACGCCTCGCGGCACGCCTAATGGTCTGGGCGATATCGGTTTCGGTATGCGCGGCCGGGGTGATGAAGGAATGGCCGAGTACACCGCGGCCAACAGTTCCAGCGTGCGAATTTCCTGGGACTCGAGGACACTGGTCGTGTCAGCTACCGCACCGCCACCAACGACGTGGCCTTGCGTGGTCTACACGACCTCACCCGTACCGAGGGCATCATTCCCGCCCTCGAATCCGCCCATGCCGTCGGCTATGTTCTCGAACTGGACGAGCACGGTGAACTGCCACGGACTCGATCGTGGTGCTCGGTCTTTCCGGTCGCGGCGACCAGGATCTCGCCATCGCGGCGGAGCGGTTGGCCGGATAACCGACTCGCGGATCGGTTGCCGTATGCCAGCATGGCCGAATGACTAACGGGGCGAACCGAATTGCCGAGCACATGGTCGAGCTGATGATGGACTACGGCCAGTTCTGCATAGACGGCGGTCTCGGCGATCCGGATATCGAACTCGACCTGCTCGATCAGGCATGGGCACGGCGGCCATGCGCGGGCGACGGCACCGTACTGCTCGTGCTGAGCCCGCATCAGAACAACTTCGAGATGTCGATCACGGTGCAGGTGTGGGATGACAGGCCGCCGAACGATCGTGACGATTGGCAGCAGGTCTGTGAGGGACGGCTCCGGGTGGATTCCGAGGGGGCGCTGAGTATTTCGTCGCCGTTGGGTTCGTGGGTGGACGCGTGTCCGGTGCCGCCCGGCGATTATCTGATCGAGGTCGGCGGTCGCGGATTCGTGAACTACGGATGGCCCGGGACAACGACGCCCGGTGATATCTGGCGGATTCGGTTGTGGCCCGACGACGGTGGTGAACTCCTGCCGCACCAGCAGTGGGATATGCCGGGATACGGCATCCCGGAAAATGTGCCGATACCCGAGCGGACCGAGGCGGAGGAATCTGCGGCGGAGCAGTGGGTTGTCGTGATGGACTCCACCGGTTCCCGCCGCATCCTGGCCAGTGAACTCGAGGCGGAGTTGGCGGCGGCCGAGCGCCTGGAATGGGGTGGCGATCCAATACCGGAACTGCGCGAACACCTTTCGGCCGCGGAACTGGCCCGCTTCGACCGACCGCTCGCCGAGGCGATCGCCACCATGGATGAGCCGACCTTGCGGCGGCTGGCTCGCCGATGCGCGGTCAAGGCCTGTGAGTTGGCTGGTATCGCCGAAAGGCCGTGGGTAGCAACGGCATTGGTGGAATTGTGCGAAGGACGACCGCTACCCGCGCCGTTCGATGACATGGAGACCGCCTTCGAGTGCTTGGGCGAGGAGGAGTTCGGACCTGCCGAGGACCGTTCGCGGCAACTCGTCGCAACGATCGGCAAGCCGAGAAGTTCGCACGCGAATCCCTTCGATATGGATGTGCATCGCCCGCACTTCGCATTGAGTGCCGTCGAGCACGCGACGGATCCGGACGCGTTGACTGCGGCGGTAGCGGCGCTGCATACCGCCGCGGTAACCTTCGGTGCCGATGCCCCGGTGTTATTCGCCGAAATAGGCGCCGAGTTCCGCTGAGGACGATCCGCGAATCACCCTGATCGGCAAGATCATTCGCAAGTACAGCCTCAACGAGCTACCTCAGTTCATCAATGTGCGCGGTGAGATGAGCGTGGTCGGCCCGCGTCCGCAGGTGCGGCGCGAGGTCGACAGCTACCACGGCGATATGCGGCGCAGGCTGCTGGTGAAGGTGGGCGTCTCCGGTCTGTGGTGGGTGAGCGGGCGTTCGGGTCGCTCGCTCGAGGATGCGGTGCGTCTCGACCTGTCCTATGTCGAGAACTGGTCGATGATCCTGGATCTGCTGTTGATCACCCAGACGATCGGCGCGGTCGCGCGCGGGAGGGTGCGTATTGAACCGCGCTGATCAGCAGGGACGGCGCGCCGGGAATTCGGCGGCGAGTTCGGCGAACACGGCGGTATTCAGCGCGAAGGCCCGCTGTCCCTCGTCGAGCACCCGGCGCCGCTCGAGATCGTCGAGCGGCAATTGGTCGAGCAGTCCGCGGTATTCGCGTTTGAAGGCCGCCGGATTGCCGAGCGCGTCGAAGACGTAGAAGCGCACACCGTCGCCGCGATGCGGGAGATTCCACAACTTCTCGGCGGTGCCCCGGATGACCTGGCCGCCCGAGAGGTCGCCGAGATAGCGGGTGTAGTGGTGCGCGATATATCCGGCGGGCCATTCGCGGGCACATTCATCGATGCGGGCGGCGTAGGCGGCCGTGGCGGGCAGCGCTTGGAGGGCAGCACGCCAGTCGGTGCCGATGAGGTGCGCGAGGTCGCGTTCCAGTTCCGTGGTCCTGGCCAGTTCGGGACGGATGAACGGACCCGCGATCGGATCGTCGGCCAATGCGTTCCAGTGGTCTTCCAAGGCCCGGTAGATGAACCAGAGTTGGGCGGTGTAGCGGTGGTAGGAGTCGATGCCGAGTTCGCCGCCGAGCATGTCACTGATGAACGAGGAGTTCTCCGCATCTTCGTGTTGCTGTGCGGTGGCGGTGCGGATAGCCGTGGAAAACGGGACTGTATCCGACATTTCTGGACCACCTCACTCTTGCCGACGGGGCTGGTGCAACAGCTTTGGGCATCCTAACCGATCCGTAAGGCATCATGATCGACGACCGAATTCGCGACGCATCGACAGGCGCGGCGGCCGGCGTCGGCGCACGATGACCGGCCGGCGGATCGAACCGAATCGGCTCAGGATGCGTGGCCTGCGCACAGTGCGGTCGAACCACTCGCCGAGGGTGACGCCCGCCGCCAGCGCACAGCCGACGCCGACCGCCGCGAGGACCTGATTGGCTCCGATCAACAGCTCGTCGTTGAGCAGGGCAGAGAGTCCGCGATACACCTTGAGCCCCGGCAGCAGCGGGGTGATGCCCGCGACCGCGACGACCAGCGGGGGAGTCAATGCCCGGCGCGCCATCAGGCCACCGGCCAGACCGACCAGCGTCGCGGCGACCGCGGAGGAGATCACCGGACCGAAGCCCAGATGTTGCACGAGCAGAAAACAGATCGTGCCCGCGGCACCGCCGAATGCGGCCGCGGCGAGCGCGCGGCGTTCGGCGTAGCAGGCGAGTGCGAATGCCAGCGCCGCTACCGCACCGGCCGCGATCTTGATCGGCAGATCGGTGATATCGCGGCTCGAGGTGAGATAGACCGGCGGGATTGTGGCGCCGAGGATATCGCCGACCCGCAATGCCAATGCGATGCCCGCGATAATGCCACCGGTCATCATCATGACCTCGAACATCCGGGCAGTCGCGGTGATCGGCGCGCCGGTTATCGCGTCCTGTACCGCGCCGACCAACTGCAACCCACTGAGCAGCACGGTGATTCCGGCCGCGATGATCAGTGTCGGGTCGACATCGATAGGTAGGGTTGCCGCGAGGGTGGCCAGTAGCAGCGCCGGGGTCGCGGCGATCGCGCCGCCGGCCACGTGCTGGAAGAAGAACGGCAGCCCGTAGCGATTCAGGATCCGGTTTACGCGGTCGATGGCCAGGGTGGTGCCGAAGCTGACCGCGGCAACCAGCCAGCCGCCGCCGAGCAGCGCCGCGATCGATGCGGCGAGCAGCGACCAACCGAGGGTGGCGACCCAGCGGTAGTACGGATGCGGCGCGGAGGTGATCGCGTCCAGGCGGGCGCGGGCGTCCGCGGGGGAAACGACTTCATTGCGGATGCGGCGGGTCAGCCGGTCGACCGCGGCGAGGCGGGTGAAGTCCAGGGAGCGGTACTTGACCACCCGCATGGTGCTGGCGGGCGGCAGCATGGGGCCGCGGTCGGCCCAGATCCTGATCGCGTCGTAGGTGACATCGATTTGGCATCGGGACAGGCCGTAAGTGGCGGCGATGAAGCGCACCTGGGTCGTCGTGTCGTTGACACCCGTACCGGAGGCGAGTACGACCTCGCCCACTCGCACGGCGAGCTCGAGTACCTCCGCGACGCGGGCATCGTCGGTGAGGTCGATGGGCTGCAGCGGTGTCGGCGCGGCGACGATGGTGTCGGCGGTGGCCGGACGGTCGGCGACCAATAGATCGACCGCCTGTTTGACGACTGGAATGCGAGGTGCGCGGAGGAAGCGCAATCGTGGCCGCTTGGCCGCCTGATCGCTCGGGACGGTGTCGTCTCCTCCAGGGAATGTATCCGGACCCATGTGCGAGACCGTAGTCACCTGAGGCCTTGGTTCGCATCCGTGGTGGTCGACGAGACCAGATCGGGGGCTGGACCACTGTCCGGACACTTGGTCGAAGCCACCAAAGGTGATAGAACTTGTTCTAATTTGCTGGTTCTTCGAGCGACCCGCAAGCAGTAGTAAGCGAATGGGAGCGCGCACGATGCGGTACGGAATTGTGTTGTTCACCAGTGACCGGGGCATTACGCCCGCCGATGCGGCCGCGGCCGCCGAACAAGCCGGATTCGACGCCTTCTACGTGCCCGAACACACCCATATCCCCGTGGTTCGGGCGGCCGCGCATCCGCGCACCGGGGATGCGAGCCTGCCCGACGACCGGTATCTGCGCACGCTCGACCCCTGGGTCGCGCTGGCCACCGCGGCGTCGGTCACCAGCCGGATCACCCTGTCCACCGCGGTCGCCCTACCCGCCGAACACCATCCGATCACCCTGGCCAAAACCCTCGCCTCGCTGGATCATCTGTCCGGCGGCCGGGTAAGCCTCGGCGTCGGTTTCGGTTGGAATACCGACGAAATGGCGCATCACGGGGTGCCCGCGAATAAGCGCAGGACGGTTTTGCGTGAACATCTGGATGCCATGCGTGCGTTGTGGTCGGAGGAAGAGGCCAGCTTCGCAGGGCAATTCGTGAATTTCGGGCCGAGCTGGTCCTGGCCCAAGCCGGTGCAGAAACGGATTCCGGTGATTCTCGGTGCGGCCGGGACCGAGCAGTCGTTCACCTGGCTGGCCAAGAATGCGGACGGCTGGCTCACCACCCCCACCGAGGACGGCCTCGGGGCGAAGATCGAACTGCTGCACCGGATTTGGCGCGAACACGAGCATCAGGGCAGCCCGGACATCATCGCGCTGGCTGGACGTCACGATGCGGCGCAGCTCGCGCAATGGGCCGAACTGGGTGTCACCGAAGCGGTTTTCGGTCTGCCGGATCGCGATGCCGATGATGTGCGCGCATACCTGACCCGCCTCGCCGGGAAGCTCGGCATCGAAGGGGCCCGCTGACACCCCGCCGGTGTCAGCGGGCCTTCCGCTAACCGCGTCGTCTGCGTGCGACGAGCCATCCGATCAGCACACCGGCGACGCCGATAACCCCGACGCCGATCACGGTGATCACGATCAATCCGGTCGACGAATTCGACTCGGACGCCCGCGATTCCGCCATTGCCGGAGCCGCGCCGGGCGCGCGGCTCGTCGGCGTTTTCACGCCGGTCGAATTCTCACCGAAAACACCGTCGCCGATTGTGCTCGCGTACTTCGGACCGCTCTCCTCGGTATCGGTGACGGTGAGCTCCACTTGCACCGGCACCGGGCGGTTTTCACCCTTTCCGAAGGTCGAGCCGAGTTTGACGGCGATGTAGTACCAACCGGCCACCGCTTCGCGCCGTGACTCCAACTGTTCGGCCTTCTGTTCGGCCTTGCGATTGTTGTACCGAATCGGCACGGTAGCTATCGCCTTGTTCGTCGGCAGTAGCCCCTCGGTGCCGGTATAAGACGCGAAGTCCGAATCGATCTCTTCGCGGATCGGGCTGTAGAGGGTGGTTCGGATATTGGACAGGTTGTCGAGTCCGCGACCGCCGTTGGCCCCGAACCGAACTCGATACGCCAGGCCCTGACCCCAGTCCAATCTGACGCGATAGAACACGAATTCACCCGGCTGGAGCGTATCGGTGTAGCGACCGCTGCCCGGCAGTGTTGCGGCCACGGTGAACGATGAGCCCCCGGATACGGGTGTATCCGCGCCGCTTGGTTCGACGAAGGTCGTCGGCGGTGCGACCGCGACTGGACCGGCGTCGGTCACCGCAGGTTCGATACCGACGATCAGTTCGATCGGAAGTCGTTCCGGCACACCGGCGGATACCTTCTCCCAGGTCAGTTGGAAATAGTAGCGGCCGCCGCCCTTGCAATTGTCGAAGCTGCCCTTGCTTTCCTTGGTCGCACCGTCGAAGGCATTGGCCACGGTGAGCGCGACACCGTCACTGGAACTGGTGGATGCCTGGAATTTGAAGAGATGGCAGTCCGCACCGTCCGCGCCGTAGACCCGCATTTCCAGCGAGTTCAGATCATCGGTCGGGGAGATATCACGTAGGCGTGGAAAGGAAAGGGTGCCACTGAAATACGCGGTCGCACCCGCCGGGATATCGACTGCCCAATACCGCTTTTCGCGCTGCCCGATGGTGTCCAGATACTGACCCGGGGTGGCGACCGGCGCCGCACCGTAGGTCGGGGCGCCCGTGATAGGTATGCCGACGGCGTGGTAATTGCGCAGGGCGGCCGACGATATGCGCGGCAGCGTCCGTTCGAGTGTCGGACCGTCGGCGGCATCGCTGTAGGTACCGCCGGTGGCCTGCGCCATGCAGGTCAGCTGGGCGCGGGCCTTGGCGTCGACGGCGAATCCGATGGTGTGCACGATGAGATCGAGGCCCTGCTTTTTCAATTCGCGTGCGACTTCACAGGGTTCAGGTGGGGAGCAGGTGTCGTCGCCGTCGGAGACGAGGACGATCGAGCGCGGGCCCGATGTGGGCAGCGTCTCGGCGGCCTGGCGCAGTGCGGTGCCCATCGGCGTCCAGCCACTGGCCTTGATTCCGTCGACGGCGCTGGTCAATGCGCTGCGGTCGAGAGTTTCGGGTTTGTGCAGGACCCGGACGTCACGGCAGCCGGATGTCTTCTCCGCCTCGGCATTTCCGGTGCTCGTACCATAAACGGTCAGTCCCACTTCGGATTCCGCTGGTGCGGTGCCGACGAAGTTTCGCACGGCATTCTTGGCGGCATCCATCATGGTGCCCGCCGGATCGGGGCGCTGCATGGAGCCGGATGCGTCCAGGATGAGCATGGTCGGCGCGTACTGCGGGTTGTCCGGACGCTGCTGTGCCTGCGCGGGCAGCGCCGCCACGGCAAGTCCGAGTAACCCTGCCGTAGTGGCCGCGGTCAGTCGGATAAAGCGCTGGGTAATTCTCGACATAGGCCTCGTCTACTTATTTTGCCTTGATAACGAATTAGATGTTACCCATAGCTATCCCGTCTACCCATTCGTGAAACGCACACTGGCATTACTGATCCGCGGTCTCGACTGGTCACGGTGTAACCGGTGTTAGCGAGACATTCCAGAAATCGGCGTAGCGGCGTCGCGCAGCAGTTCGTAATGCGCCCAAGGGACTGGTTCGGGCCAGACTCGCGCTCACCGCACGGCGGCTCGTCGATTCCTCGACTGAAGACGCACGACAGCGCCTCGCAACGGGCGGTGAAACCCGTTGCGAGGCGCTGCCATCCGAATCTCAGCGCAGATCTCGGCGGCGGAAGCCGGCGATCCCGGCCCCGAGCAGGACGACCACGATCCCGAGCAGCCACAGGATCGGCGCAGCCTCGAAGGTGGAGCCTGGCAGCTTCGGCGTATGCGTGAACGGAACCAGATCGCGGACCCATTGCGGGAGTCCATCGAGCGCGCCGAGCACGAAGATGAGGATCATCGTGCTCAGTACTCCCCAGGCGACCGGGGCGTAGCGTGGGGCGAACCCGTAGATCGCCACCGTGATCGCGGTGAGTACCCAAACTGCGGGCAGTTGGACCGTCGCGGCGCCGAGGCAGTCGCCCAGCTTGCCCGCCAGATCGCCATCCGACACGCCGTAGATGACGCCGACCGCCGCACCCGCGAGGAACAACAGCACCGCCGGTCCGAGCAGGGCAATGCCGATATGGCTGAGCGCGTAGCGTTCTCGGCTCACCGAACCGGCCAGTGTGGCCTCGGCGCGCTGGCTGGACTCCTCGTCGTGCAGCCGCAGCACCGCCGAGATGGAGTAGGCCGACGCCGCGATGCCCAACATGCTGAGGGCGAAGGTGATGAACGAGTTCTGTAACACATCGGTGCCGCCCATCCGGTTGATCACATCGCGGATCTGGCTACTGTTGTTGAGCATATCGCCGACGCTGTTGATGGCGCCGCCCAGCAGCGATCCGTAGAGCAGGAAACCGATTGACCAGGCCAGCAGCGAGCCGCGCTGCAGCCGCCAAGCCAGTCCCGATGGACCGGAGAGGGTGGGTGCCGCGACCGGTGGGCCGGGGCGCTCGGCGAGCAGCCCCGAGCCCGTATCACGTTGCTGCAGTAGCGTATACGCGGCAGCGGTGGTCGCAATGGCGACGGTGAGCAGCGGAATCAGCACCCACCACCGCTCATTCGCGTACGGCCGCATATTGATACACCAGCCCAGCGGCGAAACCCACGACAGCACACCGTTTCCGGCGTCGCCGACCGCGCGCAGCGCGAAGGCAGTGCCGAGTGCGCCGAACGCCACCCCGCGCGCGACCCGCGCACCCACGCTCACCTGTGCCGCGACGGCGGCGACCCCGGCCCAGGCCAGACCGGAGCTGCCGAGCGTCGCGCCATAGGCCAGTGAACCGGCGGCGGGTAGGTCGATGCCGTACAGCGCGAGGGCACTCAGGATGGCGACGATCAGACAGCCGGTGGCTGTCATGATCATGGCGGCGGTCAGCCCGGCATAGCGGCCGATGCTGGTGGCGCCGACCAACTCCGCGCGACCGGACTCCTCCTCGACCCGGGTGTGCCGGATGACGGTGAGGATCGTCGCGATCGCGATCATCGCGTACATTGGCCCGGCCTTCCACAGCCCGACCGAGCCGAGGTCGGTGCTGAAGACCGGCCCGTACATGGCAACGAGCGCCGGACTTTCCGTGATCGACTTCGCCGCGTGCTCGAGGTCGGCCTGTGTGGTGTAGACGGCCTTGGCGCTGGTGACGTAGAAGGCGGGCAGCAGTCCGAAGGCGAGTACCCACAGCGGCAAGACGATTCGGTCGCGACGTAGGAACAATCGCAGTAATTGTGCGGTGCCGGCGAAGTCGGCCGCTCCGCGTACGGCGGGTGCGGCGTACTGCCGGCCGCCCGCGGTTGCGGTTGTCATGATCCCACCTTCTCCGTGGTCGCCTTCGCCTGCTCGGACGTCGCGCCGTCGACGTGGTAGTGCCGCATGAACAGCTCCTCCAGCGTCGGCGGCGCGCTGGTGAGGCTGCGCACGCCGACATCGCCGAGGATCCGGATCAACCCGCCGAGATGTTCCCCGTCCACCTGGCAGCGCAGCGTCGAACCATCGCGTTCGATGTCCTCGACACCTGGGACACGGCTGAGATCACCGGGGTCGCCGAGCAATTCGGCGGTGATAGAGGTACGCGACAGGTGTCGCATCTCGGATAGTGATCCGCTCTCCACGGTGCGTCCGCCCCGGATAATGGTCACCCGGTCACACAGTGCCTCCACCTCGGACAGGATATGGCTGGAGAGCAGGACGGTGGTACCGCGCTGTTTGGCCTCTTCGACGCAATCGCGAAATACCTTTTCCATCAATGGATCCAGACCCGAGGTCGGCTCGTCGAGCAGTAGCAGACGCACATCGGAGGCGAGTGCGGAGATCAGCGCGACCTTCTGTCGGTTGCCCTTCGAGTAGGTGCGGGCCTTCTTGCGCGGATCCAGGTCGAATCGCTCGATGAGTTCGGCGCGACGCTTCGGATTGATTTCCCCACGCATTCTGGCCAGCAGGTCGATGGTCTCACCGCCGGACAGCGACGGCCACAGCGTGACATCGCCTGGTACATAAGCGAGTTCGCGGTGCAGCTGGACCGCATCGGTCCACGGATCGCGCCCGAGCAGCCGGGCTTCGCCGGAGCTGGCCCGCAGGATGCCGAGCAGAATGCGGATGGTGGTCGACTTACCCGCGCCGTTCGGGCCGAGGAAGCCATGGATTTCGCCTTCGCGGACCGCGAGATCCAGTCCGGTCAGGGCGGCGAAGTGGCCGAAGTTCTTGTGCAGATCGCGAACTTCGATGATGTCGGACATCAAGTCTCCTTGGTAAGGGTGTCCAAGATCGTTGGGTCGGTCAGGAGTCCCTGGGTGTAGAGCTCCGCGGCGGGCAGCACGAATTCCTCGGTCAAGGTGCGAACGAGCTTGCGGTAGTCGAGCTTTTCGCCGCGTTGTTGCAGCAGGGTGACGTGCAGGACGGTCGCGCCGACATTGACCGTCGTCAGGTATCTGGCCCGCGCGCCCGGATCGCGGCTCGGCTTGATGACGCCCGCTTCGACGCCTGCCTCGATGTACTCCTTGGCATCCGAGATCATGTGCTCGAGCAGGGATTCGGCCAGCGGCCCGCCGGCCTGCAGGCTGCGCACCATATAGGCGACCAGCGGGCCGTATGACTCGATCTCGGACAGGGCGGCGAGCATGCTTTTCGCCACGTTCGTGTCGGTGGTGGTCTTCCACTTCTGGTCCCGGATCAACTCCAGCACCCGGTCGTCGCAGACAGCCCGTAGGCCGTCCTTGGAGCCGAAGTGATGGTTGACCAGTCCAGGGGAGACACCGGCAGCCGCGGCGATCGTGCGCACTCCGACTTGGAATCCGTTGTCACCGAACACCTCGATCGCGATATCGCGAATGCGGGCGGCGGTGGTGAGATCCGAATTCGGGGTTGGCGTCACGCGGCGCCTCCTAGCTCGGCGGGTCCTTGCGATACGGCTCTCTGATTGAACACATGTTTAGTATATTAAACGTGCGTTCAACGGCGAAGCAAGAGTTCGGCGAAGATGTCGTGTCATGATATTTGTCCTGGCTGAATCCGCTGGTCAGCGCCTTGGTGCGGCTACTGGGCGTGGTATGCCATCCGCGCGGACCGGTCGCTGTACCGCAGCGAAACGCTAGTGTCGGTGCCATGGCTGACACCGAGATGCCCTCGACATCGGATCACCTGCGCGATGCACTCGACGGCCCGTGGCGCGCGGTGCGCACCGAAGCCCGGGTGCGGCTGGCCGACGACCGGTTTTCCGGCGACCCCGCGCTCGACTACCGCGCGGCCCGGGCCCGGGTCCTCGAGCAGATGCAGGTCATCGCGACGATGGGATACGCGGAGGCCGGTTTCCGGCGTGAGAACGGGGGCACGGGGGAGCCGGGTGCGGCGGTGGTCGGGCTGGAGATGCTGGCCTATGCGGACCTGTCGCTGTGGGTGAAATCCGGTGTGCAGTGGGGGCTGTTCGGCGGTGCCGTGGAGAACCTCGGGACCGAACGGCATCGCGATGTGGTCAAGCGGCTGATCTCACTCGATCTGCTCGGCTGTTTCGCGATGACCGAATCCGGACACGGCAGCGATGTCGCGAATCTGGAGACGACCGCGACCTATGATCCGCGGACCCAGGAGTTCGTCGTCCATTCGCCGACACCGTCGGCACGCAAGGACTACATCGGCGGTGCGGCCGAACACGCCAGGATGGCAGCGGTGTTCGCGCAGCTGATCACCGAGGGTTCGAGTCAGGGCGTGCACTGCTTCCTGGTACCGATCCGGGATGAACACGGCGCCGACCTTCCGGGTGTGACCACCTACGACGACGGTCTCAAGGGTGGCCTGCTCGGTGTCGACAATGGCCGCATCGTCTTCGATCAGGTCCGCATTCCCCGGGAGAACCTGCTCAACCGGTACGCCGATGTCGCGCCCGACGGCACCTACAGCTCCGATATCGAGAATCCGAGCCGCCGATTCTTCACCACGCTGGGCACCTTGGTGCGCGGGCGGGTCAGTGTCGGGGGTGCAGCCGCGGCGGGTGCCCGGGTTGCATTGAGCATTGCCACGCGGTATGCGCTGAAGCGCCGCCAATTCTCGGATCCGGACAGCGGCCAGGAGACGTTGCTGCTGGACTACCGCGTTCATCAGCGACGGTTGCTCCCCTTGATCGCCCGGTCGTATGCGCTTGCCTTCGCACAGAACGACCTGGTCCGCCGCATGCATCTGGTGCAGACCGGTCAGGATCTCGATCCCGGCGCACAGCGCGCCTTGGAAAAGCGGGCCGCCGGACTCAAGGTCGCGCAGACCAGGTTCGCCACCCGCGCCATCCAGGAATGTCGCGAAGCCTGCGGCGGTGCCGGCTATCTCACCGAGAATCGCCTGGTCACCCTCAAGGCCGATACCGATGTGTTCACCACCTTCGAGGGCGACAATGTCGTGCTCACCCAGTTGGTGGCCAAGGAACTGCTCACCGCCTACTCCGATGAGATCCGCGATCTGGATGCGCTCGGCTGGGTGCGCTTCGCCGCCACCATGGCCGGCGATGTGGTGCGCAACCGTTCCGGTGTGCGCCAACTGATCCAGACGCTGCGCGACCGCAGTGACGACACCGTCGACGAGGGTGACCTGTCCCGTCGTTCGGTGCAGCTGCAGTTGTTCGCCGACCGCGAGGACTATCTGGTGCGCACCGCGGGACACCGGCTGCGGGCCCGCGCCAAGGACACCACACCGTTCGAGGCGTTCAACAATGCGCAGGACCACATCCTCGCGGCGGGCACCGCGCATATCGACCGACTGATCCTCGAGGAGTTCATCGAAGGTATTGCCGCAATCGCGGATCCGCAGGCCCGCGAGCTCGCCGAGACCGTCTGCGATCTGTACGTCTACTCGATGCTCGAGGAGAACCAGGCGTGGTTCATCATGCACCGGTTCATGTCGGTCGAACGTGCGAAGGCCGTGCGTCGCGGTGTCAATGAACTGGTCGACCGGCTGCGACCGGATGCGTTGACGCTGGTCGGGGGCATGGGGGTGCCGGAGAGCATGCTGCGGGCGGCGCTGCTGGACGATGCGAGCGTGTTCGATCGGACGACCAGCCGTACGACGGTATAGCGGACCTAGGAGTCCACCCGTGCCTGCTCCGCGACAAATCGCTCGGTGAGCGTCCAGCACGCGACAACCAGTGCGATCGCCACCGCCGCGCCGCCGAGGATATCGGTGGGCAAGTGATAGCCGAGGCCGATCATGCCGACTGCGGCGCAGACCAGCGCGACGGTGGCGATCACGATGGTGACTATCCGCGCCCGCATCGAGTCGGTCAGTACCACGAATGCGGTGGCGATCGCGACCAGATGGACGGTATGTCCGCTCGGATAGGCGAGATAGTCGTGCAGCGGTCGATCCCACAGCGGTTTGAGCACCCAGCTGTTGAGCCCGACAACGACCTCTGGAAGCAGCACCATTGCCACGGCCCGCCGCCACTGCCCTCGATAGCCGAACCAGGCGGCGACCGCGAGCATTAGCGGGATCAGGATGTAGCCATTGCTCGGGATCACCAGTGCCTCGTACCCGCCGGGATGGTCGTCCAGCGCCGAGTGGATCGGCTGGGCGAGCGCGCGATCGAGATCGGTGGCAGCGCCGTCGACGGGAAAAGTGAGCGGCAATGTAACCACGAGGCCGCCGCCGACGAGCACGACGCACAGTGCGACGAGGTTCGCCCGGACCCGGCCGAGCCACCTCTCCCCATTCACGATCACCGGTCGACGATAGGGCACAAGTGAACACATCATCTGTCGCGGGATCACGGTCCGCCGCCGAAGGCGATCACTCGCCGCCCGGTCGCAGCGGTCCGAGATGCCTTTGAGCCCGACCTTGCGCTCGGGCTCGAATTCGGTGATCGGCCGATACGGCCCAGTCGTCCGGGGCCGGCTCACCCGGTTTCGATATGCAGCGCCCCCGCAGGTGGGGTACTCGTGGTCGAGTGCAGCCCCAACGCACCGTCCGGGGGCGGAGCAGCCGACGCCTGTCGGACCGGCGCGTGATCACCCCGGCCCGTAGGCCAGTATCGCGGTGATCACGAACCAGATCACCCACGCGACGGCGACGACCATGCCCATTGCCAGGGTGATGCGCATGAACGCCCGCCCGAGATCCATATCGCCCGCCTGCCGCGGATACAGCTTCCACGGGCTGTACCAGGGCGCTTCGATGACCATGCCCGGTGCATTGACATTCTTTTCGGCCTCGGCGAGCTCCACAGCATAGGCCTCCGCCTGCGCCTGCTGCGGGCCGCCGTGCCACAGGGTGATGTCGATCGGGCCGAGGAACCCCTCGTTGATCAGATCCTGTGGGGCGGGCAGATAGGGCAGGATGCCAAGGCTGCGGAAGGCCACCGCGACATCGTTTGCGGTCCACACGTGGATGTTCTTCTCGGAATCGGCCAGCGTCTCGAAATAGTGCCGCAGCCGTTCCGGATCGGTGTCGAGGATCACATCGAAACTCGGATCGCTCCACTCCTGCTTGACCGACAGCTGGGCGCCAGGCAGCGGCACGATCAGCGCGACACCGTGCACCGCGCGCTGGCCGAGACCGCGCGCGGCCAGCCAATTCTGCAGTGCGAGTGTATGTTCGCGCGATTTGTCCAGTGGGGTGCGGCGATCGCGGCCTTCGCTGGCGATCGGTTCGCCGGAAATCATCCACGGACCGCTGAGCGGCACCTCCAGCACGCCGTCCTGGCGCGCGAGCAGTGCCTCGGCCTCGATCACCACACAAGTGGTCGGCGTCCAGACCACGGCATCGAACTGATGCAGCCGATCGTTGTGGAACAGACTGCAATTGACCGTGGCGACGCCGTGTGGGCTACCCGGATCCTTCCAGGTGCGCAGCCGATCGATCAGGGCCCGCTCGGCATTGGTGCCTGCCGGGTTCTGTACTCGCACGAGCATTCGCGTCCGCCCTTCACGTCATCACTCGATGGTGGCAAGGATACGGACAACATGGCCCGGTTCGCCGCGGCTGCGACCAGACGCGGTGTGTCACCCTGGTTGTTCTGCGGCGATCTTTCCAGCCCGCACCGCATCGACCAATTCGGCATGGTCGGCCTCGGTCCGATCGGCATAGCGGACCGCGAAGCGCGCAACGGCATCCTCGAACGCCTCGTCACCATCGAAATATCCAGCGAGCAGGCGTGGATCGAGCGAACGCGAATGCGCGCGGGCCAGCAGCGCACCGGCGAGTCTGCCGTAATCGTCGAGATCGTCCGAGGACAGCTCCACCGGATCGATACTGCCCTTCATATTGCGGAACTGGCGCACCGTGAACGGCAGTTCGCCGGTCTCCAGGCGCAGTGTGGTCCAGCCGAGCAGGATATCGGTCTCCGACTGAACCAGCCTGGCGCCCTGCACGATTCGCTCACCCTCATGCGCGGGCGGCGGCGCGGGCAGGTAGGGAGCCAGGGCCGACGGGGTGGCCTGTTTCAGTTGCAGTACCAGCGCTTCGCCCGCATTGCCGTGCAGCAGTGCCACATAGCTGTGCAGTCCGATGCTTCCGGTGCCGACAATGCGGAACGCGGTGTCGGACAGCGCGAATCGGGCCAGCAGATTGCGTCGGGACTCACGCAGGGTATCGCCGTAGCGCTCCAGCCCGTCGATGATCTCCTCGGCGACCTTGACATCGACCGGCGTGAGAATCGGTGGGTCGCTGACGAATCGGCGCTTGGTGATCCCGGTTTCGTGATCCGCGAGATGTTCGGTCCACTTCTCGAGCACTTTGGCGCTGGTGTTCTTGCGCGCCTTCTTCGCGGCCTTCTTGAAGTCGTCGAGCAGATCACCGGCCCTGGCTTTGCTGATGATCGACTCGTCCGGCAGCGCGCTCCACGATTCCATGAACGGTTGCTCGGCGAGACGATCGATGGCGAGGCGATAGGCGCGGCCCGCATCCCGCGCGGCCCGCAGGCAATCGTCTTCGCCCGCACCGCCTTCGCGACCCGCTAGCACCAGACTGGCCGCGAGCCGCTCCAGATCCCACTCCCACGGGCCGCGAATCGTTTCGTCGAAATCATTTATGTCCATGACGATTTCGCCCCGTGGTGTGCCGTACAGGCCGAAATTCGCGGCGTGCGCGTCACCGCAGATCTGCGCGGGCACGCCGGTGTCCGGACTGCCCGCGAGATCGGCGGCCATCAGCCCGGCCGCACCGCGATAGAAGGCGAACGGCGAGGCGAGCATGTGCCCCACCCGCAGCGGTATCAGATGTGGTAACCGACCGGCATTGCTCGCCGCCACGAAATCGAGCAAATCCGGTCGCTCGGACCAGATGGCCGCTCGATCCCGGGCACTGACCGGAACCCGCTGGCGCAGCGCAAAGCCGCGGCCGCGGACGTCCTCGGTAGAAACATACGAGCGAAGATCGATACCACTATCCTACGCTGTGCTCATTTTGCCCCGCCCGCGGCGTATGCGCTGCGACGACTCGGCTGAGTCGATGGCCATGCCTTCGCTCGGACGTGAGACGGGCCGCGCTCCTCGCTCGCAAGCTCGCTCCGTGGTGGTCGAGCGAGGTAGGTATTGGGACTCCTCGCGCACCTGGACCGGTCAGGTCGCGGGTACGACGGGATTCACCGGCGTGATCGGCAGCCGCAGCGCGCCCGGGGCGGAGGCCGGCACCGTCGGATGCTTGGGGGCGACGGGGGAGATCCGGCGATACGCCGAACCCAGTTCCGGGCGCGGATCAGCCTCGTTCTTATTGGGCCAAAAGGCCATTGCACGTTCGGCCTGGGCGGTGATCGTCAGCGACGGATTGACGCCGAGGTTCGCGGTAACAGCCGAGCCGTCCGCGACATGCAGCCCAGGATGTCCGAATACCCGCTGATACGGGTCGACCACACCGGCCTCCGGACCTTCGCCGATCACACAACCGCCGATGTAATGCGCGGTGGCCGGGATATTCAGCACATCCATGATCAGACCGTGGGTATCGCCGTTCACCTTGGCGCCGAACCGCCTGCCGATATCGTGCGCCAAGGGAATCCAGGTCGGATTCGGTTCGCCGGTGCCCTGTTTGGTCTTCAACTGTCCGCGCTTGCGGTAAGAGGTCAGCGAATTGTCCAGTGACTGCATCACCAGCAGGATCACCGACTTCTCCGAGGCATGGCGGGCATTGAGACTGCGCAGGAATACCAACGGGTGCATCACGATTGCCAGCAGGAAGCGTAGGAATCGGAATGCCCCGCCGTCCACGATCGGCACCGACATCGGGAACAGCGCATTCTGTCCCTTACCGTAATGGCAGACCTCGATGTGGGTATCGGCCTCCGGATGGATCGAGGAGGTGATCGCGATGCCCTCGGCGAAATCGCGACGCGAGCGACTCACCACATTGAGGATCGCCTCGGAATTGCTGCGGGTCAGTTCGCCGAGGCGCGACGACAGATTCGGCAGTATCGCCTTGTCGCGCATCTTGTGCAGCAATTTCTGCGTGCCGAGCGCCGCACCGGCGAATACCACCTGTTCGGCGGTAAAAGTCTTGCGCTGCTTGCGGATCCAGCGATCGGAACGCTCGGTCTCGACCGCGTATCCGCCGCCGGACAGCGGCCGAACCGCGGTCGCGGTGGTCAGCGGATGTACCTCGGCTCCGGCCTTTTCGGCCAGATAGAGGTAATTCGTGGTGGTGGTGTTCTTGGCATTATTCGGGCAGCCGGTGAAACACTGCGCGCAGTGCACACAGCCGCGGCGGTGCGGACCCGCGCCGCCGAAGTACGGATCCTCGACCTCGGTGCCCGGATCGGCCTCGTTGAAGAAGACACCCACGTTGGTGGGATGAAAGGTATCGCCGACGCCGAGATCGTCGGCGATCGCCTTGATCACCTCGTCGGCGGGCGTCATCCGCGGATTCGGGGCCACGCCGAGCATGCGCTGCGCCTGGTCGAAATACGGCGCCAGTTCGGCCTTCCAATCGGTGATATGGGCCCACTGCTTATCGGTGTAGAAGTTCGGCAGCGGCTCGTAGAGGGTATTGCCGTAGATGAGCGAGCCACCGCCGACGCCCGCGCCGGAGAAGACCGCGCATTTACCGAGCACACTGATCCGCTGCGGTCCGGTCAAACCCAGCCGCGGAGCCCAGATCGATTTGCGCACATTCCAATTCGTCTTCGGAATGTCCTCGGCGGGCCAGCGCCGTCCGGCCTCGACCACGCCGACCCGGTAGCCCTTCTCGGTCAGGCGCAGCGCACTGACGCTGCCGCCGAATCCGGACCCGATCACTACTACGTCGTAGTCGAATGCTGGCATGGTTTCCCTCTCTGAACCGTGCGACAACCATGTGAGATGACTCCACACTCATTCTGTCATCCGGGTCGATGCGGTGTATCACACAACAGGCAGCTATCCGAAGCGCCACCGGCGTGCCCGGATGGCGTGAAGCGGGGTCGGTGCGGTATGCACGGGCTGTGACAACCGAATCGGGGAAAACGGAACCTGGCGAACAGGCCGGCTCCGGCGCGGACAACCCGGGCAATGCGGGCGATCCGGCCGCGGGCGGCATCTTCGCCGACCGCATCTTCACCGTCCCGAATGTTCTGAGTGTGCTGCGACTGGTCGGCGTCCCGCTCTTTGTGTGGTTGCTGCTGGTCGTGCGGGCCGACGGCTGGGCATTCACGTTGCTGGTGCTCAGCGGGGTGACCGACTTCCTGGACGGCAAGCTGGCCCGGCTGCTGGATCAGTCGTCGCGCTTGGGTGCACTGCTCGACCCGTTCGTGGATCGGCTGTATCTGGTGACCACCCTGGCGGCATTCGTGATCCGGGGGTTGCTGCCCTGGTGGGTCGCGGTGATCCTGATCGGTCGCGACGCCATCCTGGCCTTGAGTCTTTCGGTGTACAAACGTCGCGAACTGGATCCGCCCGAGGTCATCTACCTGGGTAAAGCCGCCACCTTCGGTTTGATGTCGGCGCTGCCGTGGTTGCTGGCCGGTCAGATGGATTGGGCGCTGGCAGGTTTCGGCCGCGCCTTCGGTGGGGCATTCCTGGTCTGGGGCACGGCGGTGTATGTGTGGACCGGCGTGCTCTACATCTGGAAGGCTTTCGCCGTCGCGCGAGCGATACCGGCGGTGTCACACCGCAGCGACTAGCGATTAGAGTTGCGTCGAGTAGACGACGAAAGGACGGCCTGTGACCCAGACCCCTGAGGATCTGCGCTACACCGAAGAACACGAATGGGTGCAGCGGATCGGCCCGACCCGGGTTCGGGTCGGCATCACCGATTACGCCCAGTCTCAACTCGGTGACGTTGTGTTCGTGCAGTTGCCCGAGGTCGATAAGGAGGTTGCTGCAGCGGACAGCATCGCCGAGGTGGAATCGACGAAGAGTGTGTCCGATATATATGCCCCACTGGCCGCGAAAGTCGTTGCGGTGAACGATGTTCTGGACTCGGCACCGGAAACACTGAACACCGATCCCTATGGGGAGGGATGGATCTTCGAGCTCGAATTGAGCGACGAGGCGAGCGTGGATGCCGCGCTCGGTGAACTACTGGATGCCGCAGGTTATCAAGGAGTTATCGGGGGCTGACCCAGCCTTCCCAGTTCTACCTGCACGGGTACGCCCCGGCAGGGTACGGTCAAAGCCAACAGATGTGCCGGTGCTTGGCAGCCGGTGCTCTAGCGCCGGGATCCCCAGGTCGTGGCGGTGAAAGCAGCACCTGCTTGCATGGATAATCAGGTTCGAGGAGGAGAGAAACGGTGAGCGAGAACAAAGACCCGGGTTACGGGGAGACCGCGGCCGAGACGACGTCGGTCTTCCGCGCGGATTTCCTGAACGAGGTCGAGGCGTCGCGCTCCGCTGAGGTGACCGGCGAACAGCCGGTCCAAGGGGTCGAGGGTCTGCCGGTTGGTGCCGCCCTCTTGGTCGTGAAGCGAGGCCCGAACGCGGGCTCGCGGTTCCTGCTCGATCAGCCGACCACGTCGGCGGGCCGCCATCCCGACAGTGACATCTTTCTCGACGACGTCACCGTCAGCCGTCGGCATGCCGAATTCCGGCAGGACGACGATTCCTTCCAGGTGGTCGATGTGGGCAGCCTCAACGGCACCTACGTCAACCGGGAGCCGGTGGACTCCTCGGAGTTGCAGAACGGTGACGAGGTTCAGATCGGCAAGTTCCGCCTGGTCTTCCTCACCGGACCGCGGGCTCAGGTGAACGAACCGTCGGCGGGTGCGGGCAGCCTGTGACATCAGCGGCACGGATTTCGCGTGTCGGTGGCGTTGACAGGGAAGAACGCTGTGTCATGAAAGACTCGGTGCTATGACGGGCGCGGCGCAGTGGGCTCGCGGAGGCATGTCGATCGGCTCCGTGCTGGACCTGCTGCGACCGGACTTTCCGGATATCACCATCTCGAAGATCCGTTTCCTCGAGGCCGAGGGGCTGATCCGACCCGAACGTACGCCGTCGGGTTATCGCAGGTTCTCGATCGCGGACTGCGAACGGCTCAGATTCGTGCTGACCGCACAACGTGATCAGTACCTGCCTTTGAAGGTGATCAAGGAGCAGCTCGAAGCGATCGACAGCGGTGCGGCGACGCTCGGTGTGCGGGAAGCCCGCGCCCGGGCGCATTCCGGCCGCAACGTTGCGCTGGAGTCCGGGCCCGCCATGCCCGACTCCGAGCCCACCGCGACACCCGGGGCGAACCATGCCGCGCGGACCGCGGCGCCGCGCAGACTCGGCGTCGTGCCCGGTGAAATCTCGCCCGACGAGCTGCGATTCGATCACGAAATCCGGCTCACCCGGGCGGATCTGCTCACGCAGGCCGAGATCGACGAGAAGTTCCTCGCCGATCTGATTCGGGCCAATCTGATCACTTCGGGCGCCGCCGGTTTCTTCGACGAGGATGCGGTGACGCTGGCCAAGACCGCGAAGGCGATGGCCGAATTCGGCTTGGAGGCACGGCATTTGCGTGCGTTCAAGTTGGCCGCGGATCGCGAGGCCGCACTGGTGGCGCAGATCGCCGCCCCGATCGCGAAGAGCCGCGATGCCGGTGCGCGGGCCCGTGCCGAGGAGACTGTGCGCGAGTTGGCGGCATTGTCGTTGACACTGCATACCTGCTTGGTGAAAGCGTCGGTCCGGTCCTCGCTCGGCGCCTGAGTTACGGCGGGTGCATCGGTTCGCTGTGCGTTCCAGACGGACAACACGCCGATTTCGGCTGTGCACAGGGAATGCTGCACGCCTCGAGGTTCGCTTAGACTCGTGGTACGGCGAGCTCTGCAGCGGTCATGCCGGGCGGCCGGCGAGTCATTGGGAGGCAGTGCGATGAGTGAGATGCGCGTAATCGGCATTCGTGTCGAGCAGCCACAGAACCAGCCCGTGCTGTTGCTCCGCGAGGTGTCCGGAGACAGGTATCTGCCGATCTGGATCGGGCAGGCCGAGGCGACCGCGATCGTGCTCGAACAAGAGGGGGTGACTCCGATCCGTCCGCTGACTCACGATCTGATCAAGATCTTGATCGCCGACCTCGGGCACACCCTCAAGGAAGTGCGGATCGTGGATCTGCAGGAGGGCACCTTCTACGCGGATCTGGTCTTCGAGAACGACCTGCGGATCTCGGCGCGGCCTTCGGATTCGGTAGCGATCGCCTTGCGGGTCGGTTGCCCGATCCATGCCGAGGAGTCGGTGCTCGAGGAGGCCGGGCTGGTCATGCCGGACGAGCGCGAGGACGAGGTGGAGAAGTTCAAGGAGTTCCTGGAGTCGGTCTCCCCGGACGACTTCAAAGCCACCGATAGCTGAGCTGACCGGGCGGACCGGTGTTGTCGGTCCGGCGTGCCCACTTTTCCTCTGGCCCTAAAGTAGAGGTAGAGACTCTTACCGCGCGTCGCGTTTGGTCGGACGATGCGGCTCCCGGGACAATCAGGGGGAGTAATCTCGATAACTGGGCCACGTCCGTTATGGCCGGTCGTTGGTCGTTACGGAGCCGGGTCATCGATGAGGCAAGGCGTCGGCGAAGCAAGGGAGTGGTCAGTGGCAGAGCAATCGCAGGATGTGGTACAGCCAGGCCTGTTCCCGGATGATTCGGTACCCGACGATTTGGTCGGCTACCGCGTGCCCAGCGCATGCCAGGTGGCCGGGATCACCTACCGGCAGCTCGACTACTGGGCGCGGACCGGACTGGTCGTGCCCTCCATCCGAGGTGCCGCGGGGTCGGGTAGCCAGCGGCTGTATTCGTTCAAGGACATTCTGGTCCTGAAGATCGTGAAGCGACTATTGGACGCGGGCATCTCGCTACAGAACATCCGCATCGCGGTCGATCATCTGCGCAGCCGCGGCGTGCAGGATCTGGCGGGTATCACGCTGTTCTCCGATGGCACCTCGGTCTACGAATGCGCCTCGCCCGAGGAGGTAGTCGATTTACTGCAGGGTGGGCAGGGCGTCTTCGGAATCGCGGTCAGCGGCGCCATGCGGGAACTGACCGGGGCCATCGCCAACTTCCCGGCGGAGCGGGCGGTGAGCGGCAGTGCGAGCGAACGTCCGGAGGACGAACTGTCCTTCCGGCGTAAGGCACGGATGAACCGGAAGACCGGCTAGAGATCGTATCGAGTGCCCGTCGCTACCGCGGCGGGCACTTGTCGTATGTACCGCAGTGATGAGCGCTACACGCCTATCCAGGGTCCGGTGGCGTCAATCGTTGCGCGCGCGGCATAAACTAGCGATGCGTCGCCGCCGTGCGGGAGAGTTCCGGACTTCACAAGAGTTCGGGCGCCGAAGGAGCAGCACCTCCCCGTCAATCTCTCAGGCAAAAGGACCGTACGGGCTTCGACGTCTCTGGAAAGTGGTGACCGGCGCACAACGCGGCGATCGCCCGCCCATGGGGAAAGGGGCCCGGGCCCTGTCCATTCGAGGCAGGAGTGTCGCGGCGTCCGAATCTCTCAGGCTCCACGACAGAGGGGGAGGGCTGATACTCGTCGGCCGCCGTTGGCTGACCCCGCCCGACCTTGGAGCTGCAGTGACTCGATCATTCGCCGACCGCCATATCGGACCCGACCGGGACGAACTCGCCCGGATCCTGGACGTCGTAGGCGTCGGCTCGCTGGACGAGCTCGCCACCGCGGCACTACCCGCGTCCATTCTGGACGGCTCCGGCCTGGAGGTGTTGCCGCCCGCGGCCACCGAGCACGAGGTGCTCACCGAACTCGCCGAGTTCGCGCACTCCAATACCGTCGCCACCTCGATGATCGGGCTCGGCTACTACGACACACTGACCCCACCGGTGCTGGTTCGCAGCCTGCTGGAGAATCCGGCCTGGTACACCGCCTACACGCCGTACCAGCCCGAGATCAGTCAGGGGCGGCTCGAAGCGCTGCTCAACTTCCAGACCATGGTGTCGGATCTGACCGGGATGGATGTGGCCAATGCGTCCATGCTGGATGAGGCCACCGCTGCTGCCGAGGCGATGACGCTGCTGCGCCGTGCTGGCAAGTCCAAGTCCGCACGTCTGCTCATCGACGACGATCTGTTCCCGCAGACCAAGACCGTGCTGTACACCCGGGCCGAGCCGCTGGGCATCGAGATCGTCTCGGCAGATCTGTCCGGTGGCGAGCTGCCCGAGGGTGAGTTCTTCGGTGTGCTGGTTCAGGTTCCGGGTGCGTCGGGCCGGATCGTGGACTGGCGGCCGGTGATCGAGGCTGCGCACGACCGTTGTGCATTGGTGGCGGTCGGCGCGGATCTGCTTGCGCTGACGTTGATTACGCCGCCGGGGGAACAGGGCGCTGATGTATGTTTCGGCACCACACAGCGTTTCGGGGTGCCGATGGGGTTCGGCGGTCCGCATGCCGGATATCTGTCGGTGCACACCAAGCACGCGCGGCAGCTGCCCGGCCGGTTGGTCGGTGTCTCCGTGGACGCCGACGGCAACAAGGCATACCGGCTCGCATTGCAGACCCGTGAGCAGCACATTCGCCGGGAAAAGGCGACCTCGAATATCTGTACCGCCCAGGTGCTGCTCGCCATCGTGGCCGCGATGTACGCGAGTTACCACGGTGCCGACGGGCTGCGTGCGATCGCCCGCCGCGTTCATGCCCGCGCCGCCGCCATCGCAGCCGGGCTCGATGGTGTTGTGGTGCACGGGATTTTCTTCGACACGCTGCTGGTGCGCGTGCCCGGCAGCGCGGAATCCGTTGTCGCGAAGGCGAAGTCGAGCGGGATCAACTTGCGGTTGGTGGATGCCGATCACGTCGGCATCGCCTGTGACGAGGCCACCACCGAAGCGCACGTCACCGCGGTGCTCGAATCCTTCAGCACCGGACTGCCGTCGGGTGTCACCGATCCGGCGGGTGTGCCGAGCGTGCCCGGCGGTTCGATCGAGACCCGCACGTCGGAATTCCTCACCCACCCGGCCTTCACCAGTTACCACACCGAAACCGCGATGCTGCGCTATCTACGCAGGCTCTCCGATAAGGACATCGCATTGGACCGCAGCATGATTCCGCTCGGCTCTTGCACCATGAAGCTCAATGCCACCGCCGAGATGGAGGCCATCACCTGGCCCGGTTTCGCACGGGTACATCCATACGCACCCGTCGAGGACGCGCCCGGTCTGCTGCGGGTGATCACCGATCTCGAGAGCTGGCTCGCGGCCATCACCGGGTATGACCAGGTGAGCCTGCAGCCGAATGCGGGCAGTCAGGGTGAGTACGCGGGTCTGTTGGCCATTCGGCGTTACCACCTGGATCGTGGTGATACACACCGGGATAGGTGCCTCATTCCGTCCAGTGCACATGGCACCAACGCGGCCTCGGCCACCATGGCCGGACTACGCGTTGAGGTTGTGAAATGCCGGGAGAACGGCGATGTCGACCTAGATGATCTGCGCGCCAAGATCGCCGACCACGCCGACCGGTTGGCCTGCATCATGATCACCTACCCGTCGACGCACGGTGTGTACGAGCACGAAGTCGCCGAGTTGTGCGCGCTGGTGCACGATGCGGGTGGCCAGGTGTACGTCGACGGTGCGAATCTGAACGCCCTTGTGGGCCTTGCTCGTCCGGGACGATTCGGTGGCGATGTCAGCCATTTGAACCTGCACAAGACTTTCTGCATTCCGCACGGCGGTGGCGGTCCGGGCGTTGGTCCGGTGGCGGTGCGCTCGCATCTGGCGCCGTATCTGCCGGGTGACCCGCTGGAGCAAGACTCGCATGCGGTGTCGGCGGCGAAGTACGGTTCGGCGTCGATCCTGCCGATCACCTGGGCTTACATCCGGATGATGGGTGCGGATGGCCTGCGTAGGGCTACATTGACCGCGATTGCCTCGGCCAATTACATCGCGCGCCGGTTGAACGAGCACTTCCCGGTGCTGTATACCGGTGAGAATTCGATGGTCGCGCACGAGTGCATCCTGGATTTGCGCGAGATCACCAAGCGGACCGGTGTGACCGTCGACGATGTGGCAAAGCGGTTGGCGGACTATGGATTCCACGCGCCGACCATGAGCTTCCCGGTAGCGGGCACGTTGATGGTGGAGCCCACCGAGAGCGAAAACCTGGCCGAGCTGGACGAATTCATTCTGGCCATGACGGCGATCCGGGGCGAGATCGATCAGGTCGCCGCGGGTGTGTGGCCGGTGGAGGACAACCCGCTGCGTGGTGCGCCGCATACTGCGGCCTGCTTGGTCGGGGAGTGGGAGCACCCGTACAGCCGGGAGGTCGCGGTGTATCCGCAGGGGCTGGATCCGGCACGGGGCAAGGTGTGGCCCGCGGTGCGGCGCATCGACGGCGCCTACGGTGACCGCAACCTCGTCTGCTCCTGCCCGCCGCTGGACGCGTACTGACGGCTACCGAGCCGCACCTCGCCCCCGTTGCAGGTGCGGCTCGGTAGTCATCTTCACTATGCGGCAGCCGCTTTGGCGTAGGCATTGGCCAGATCCGCCCAGCCGTCCTTGCTCCGCACGCTGTCGCGCATGGATTCCCAACCCTCGCCGTGCTTTTCGAAGTCCGAATGCACCAGGGTGACGGCCGTGCGGTCGGCCGTGACGGGTTCGAAAGCGACATCGACGCGGCTGGCGCGCTCCGGATCGGTTTCGTGCTGCCAGTTCAGGCCGATCTCCCAGGAGAACGCGAAATGCCGCGGCGGATCCCAGACCAGTACGGTGCCCCAAGGACATTCGGTGCCATCCACTTCCCTGCCGAAGCAGCGCCCGCCTTGGCGCGGTTCGATAACCTCCTGTGCGAGTTCGCCTTTGCCGATGTGATGCCCACGTGGCCACCATCTGTCGATCCCATTGGTGAATACGTCGTACGCCTTATCGATCGGTGCGTCGACGACGAATTCGACCCGAACTTCCTTCTCGCTCAACTGCTGTGTCATGACTTCTCCTGTTCGGAGGTGTCCGCCGCCCGCTTGGTCGCGACCTGTCGGTTCACCTCGTCCTGAAAGGCCGACATCGCCGTCGACCAGAACTGTGTGAAGTACACCCGAAGCCCATCGATCCCCTGCGGATTCAGCCGATACACCCGCCTGGTGCCCACCGCCTCATCGGTAACCAGCCCCGCCGCCTTGAGCACCTTCAAATGCTGCGAAACCGCAGGCCGACTAACCGGCAACTCCTTGGCAAGCTCCCCAACCGCGCACGGCCCGTCCCTCAGCCGCTCAAAGATCGCCCGCCGCGTCGGATCCCCCAAGGCATCCAACGCTGCCTCTCGGTAAGCCCTCACGAACCGTAAGTCTAGACTTACGAAATATGGTTGTCTATGGGCGCGCCCACTGAATGCTGATTGGTCAGGCGGATCCGACGTGTACGGTCGTTGCTCCAGGCGATGACATAGCTGTTGGGCATGACGAAGAAGGCGTCGTGCCGGCTGTCGTCGTGCCCGCAACGATGCGCAACGCCAGTTCGGGCGGTCGAAGCGTCCGACTCTGGTCAACCGTCAGGTGGCGGCGGGCGCTACAAAGGTGGCGCGAGATCACGCTGCGTACCGGGCAATTCCCCGACGCAGGCATGACCGCGACTGCCGCGGTCGTTGCCGTGCTGAGGGGACTCGAAGGACGCCGTCCCGGTCCGGGGCGGCGTCGGTTGTGTCCTCGGATTCAGGCCGAATGAGTCAGGCCGGGTCCGGGGTGGGTTCGGGGGTGAGTTGGGGGAGGGTGCTGATGGCTTCGATACCGAGTTCGGAGCGGGTTGCGTTGACGACGGCGCGTTCTTCTTCGACAGTATTGGAGATGGCCTTGTGCCAGAGGGTACGGATGGCGTTGACGTCGTCCATGGTGGCCTCTTCGTCGAGTTCTACCTTGAGGCGCTGTACGGTGATGCTCTGTGCGGCGGTGAGGGTGCGCACGAGATCTTCGCAGCGGCTAGGGATTTTGGGGTTGGCCAGGACGCGGAGTCGGGTGATGAAACCGTTGAGGGCGGAGATGCTTTCGAGGACCTGTTTGCCGAAACTGTCCACTTCCTCGACGCTTTCGGCCTTCAGGTCGAGGGTGTCCCACAGATCCTGACGCACGTCGGCGGCGGACTCCAGGATCGAGGAGACTGCGGTCAGAATCGAATCGCGGCGCCATTTGTCCTGTTCGCGGCTTTCGGTTGCGGCATTGGCCGCTTCGATATTTCTCTGCGCGGCGTCGAGTGTGGTCTGGTTGCGCGCGTCGGCGGCGGTGATCGCAGCACGGTTGGTGCGGTTATTGATCACGACGCCGACGACTGCTGCGACGGCGACGATCAGCGAGCTCAGGAGCGGAAGCCAGGAAGTCACCCGCAAATCATCGCACTGTGGGGTGGTGTGCTGTCCCGCGATCGGCACGCTATGCGTCGATGGGGCTGCCAATTTTCTCGATCCGGTCCGGCTCAGGCTCGAATCATCGTGTTGGCCAAGGTTTTTGCCGCAACTGAGACCTGCTGCGCGGAATGCCACGGCGCGTGCGCCGCTAGGCACGCGTCCACGGTGGTCACCGATTCGTGCGTGGGCACCGAATCCGATGCGACGAATTCGGTGCTGCCGCGCAGCATCGGCGAATTCTTACGGCGTTGTCAAAGCATGCATCACCGCGGTCCCGAAGCTGACGTCATCCGTGGTCGGCAGGTGCGTGTACGTCCCTCCGGTTCGCTGAGCGGCGGTTTGGAGGGTCTCGGTGTCATTGCCGCCGATAACGATCACATCGATGCGAACCGGATGGGCCGGATCGGCGGCGGAGGCCAGCTCGGTCAGCAGCTTCGCTCCAGTGATAGTGGAGTCGTCATCCGGGCCGTCGGTAACGAGCAGAACCGAATTGGTGAGCCCCGCGGTGTATCCGCGAACAGCTGACCGGTAGGCGGCGATCAGTGACGGATAGGCCTGGTCGGTGCGAGATTCGGTGGGCTGCACCGCCTCCAGTGCCGTATCCAACGCGGTGCGCTGCTGATTACTCAGTGGTGCGGTGGGTGCTTGTATCTTGTACGGCGTTGTCCCGTCGAGGTTCTTGCCGAACGTCCATACGCCGAGTCCGAAGTCCGGCGGCATCACATTCATCGTGGAGCGAATCGCGCCGAGGACATTCGAGAGCCGGGTGACGGATCCGTCGCTATTGCCCATCGAGTACGATACGTCGAGTACCGCCGTGGCCTGCACGCCGAGAACGGGATTGGCGAGCGTGGCATGTACCTTGTCCAGCGCGGTCCGGGACGGCGCTGGTGCGGCGGTGGCTGGTGCGGCGGCGAATCCGGCGGCGGTGAAGGCCGCGGACTGCTGGGGTGCGCGCAAATAGTCGGCGAACAGCGATGCGATCAGATTCTGGGTCTTGTCCACCCATGCTCCGGACATCAACGCGGCGGGATGATCGGCGACGGGGGCGGTCCCCGCAGGTCGAAATGCCGACGTACCGCCAAGGGCTTTCAGTTGCTGTTCGGTAGCCGCAACCGCATGAATGGGCGAATTCGCCGCACCGATCGCGGCCAGTGCGGCCGTGGTGTCGGCCGCCTGCGGCGCCTTTGCGGCGAGCCCGGAGATAGCGGCGACAACCTGACCGGACCGTGCGACCTCGTCGGTGAGCGGGTCGGTCCCCGACACCGCGGAGCCGACCGCGGCCGCCGTCGCCAGCGTCGAGTCCCCTGCCGGCAGCGCCATCCGCAACCCACCCCACCCGGACAACCCGAGCTCATCGAGCGACCCCTGTTGCAGCCGTGGCAGATCCGCCCAGGTGATCTTGGCTTGCTCGAGTGCGCTCCGCAGATCCTCGGGCACGGCGACCACGATCGGGCTCATCGCGACCGGCGCGGGTGTGCCCTCGATCAGCCCGGGCACCCGCATGGATTCGATGGATCGCATCGAATCGGCGATCCACAGCCCCGGTTGCGGACCGAGCGCACCGTTCCACGGTGTGCCCGCGGTGAACCCGGCGACGATCGCGGCCGACGGTTGCGCCGTCACCACTACTTTCGCGCAATGATCGCGCACCTTCGGATTGGCCGCGTTGTAGCGCTCCGCCGCGGCCCGCACTGGATCGGCGATATCCGGATCGACCGTCACGAACAGCGTCGACGGTCCTTCCTTACATTCCGCCGCGGCCGACTTGTCCCGGTTCGCGGCGCGATCACTGAGTTGAAAATACGCGAAGACCGCCGCGACTAGCAGCAAAACGGCAACCACTGCGATAACCGGACCTTTGCTGACGCCTCGGGATCTGGTTCCGCTGCGATGTGTGCCCACGATGCTCAGTGTATGGTCACGCGAGATTTGCCCTGCTGGTGTGTCCGGTGCGGCGCACGGGCACGGCGTGGCGCGAAGGTCCGGCTAGGGACGGATCATCCGTCCGCGGTCGAACTCGTGGCCGCCCCAAACCCCGGACTGTCCGGTGCGTGCGGCGAATTCACCGCAGGTATCACGGATCGGGCAGCCGGCGCAGACTCCGCGCGCGTACTCGAAGTCCTGCGACGGGTACGGGAACCACGCATCGTGGTTCGGATCGCCGCGGCAGGCTGCCCGATGCCACTCTCGGGAATCCGAGAGCGGGAGCAGGTCGGTCAGATCGACATGTGCGCTGGTCTCCAATTCGACGGTCATTTCGAGCCTTCTCCTTTCTCTCTCGGCTCAGGTCGCGGCCAGTTGCTTCCAGATCCGCTGCTGCCGCTTGGCGAGGTGGTCGGGTGCCTTCGGCTGCCACAGCAGCCGCATACCCGCCTCTTCCGGCGTGCGGTCGGCCTTGTTCGAGTTGCAGGGTGCGCAGGCGGCGATCAGGTTGTCCCAGGTATTCGGCCCACCCCGGCTGCGTGGCCGGATGTGGTCGACGGTGCGCGCCCAGGACGCGCAGTACCCGCACCGATGGTTGTCCCGGCGCAGCACACCGGCCAGCGTCGCACGACTGCCGTCGTGTACGCGCGTCACATGGTCGAGGTACACGTACCGCAGCAGCCGGATGGTCTCCGGCAGTGCGAGCTCGAGGTGCTTGGACCGAATCGGGAAGTGCGGCTCCCGATCCGCGATCGACTCGGCGGCACCGCCCATGAGCAGCACAACGGCCCGGTCGGCGCTGATCTCGCTGAGCGCCTCGTAGCTGGCGTTCAACACCAGTACCCGGGTGTATATCCAGTTGTCGACAGTCGATGCCACCGGATCGGTGGCACGGTGCAGCGTCATGGGAGTCACCATGTTTCAAGGGAGCGAGCGGATCAGGGAGGCGCGGGTCGGTCAGTTACCGGCCGGGAGGCGGCGCAGTACCTGCTCGACGCACGCGTCATACCGACGCGGGCTCGATACGACAATGGTCATGGCCGCGGCCTCCTTCCTCGTGCTCGTGAGCACCCGCGAAATCGGGTGATCATCATCGAAATCCATGGTGGCACAGCGCACCCACCACTGGCGAAGGGTTTTTCAGGTCAGGCCGACCCGGCACTGTCGCAGCCACGAGGTCACGTAGTCGGTGCGGGTATTTCGCGGCAGATTATCGGTGACGCTGGCGAGCATGCTCTCGCTCGGATTGGCGTCGGAGGTCTCCGATGTGCCGGGTATCGCCACGACGTAGCGGCCGGGGCAGCCGGCGGGGCCGCCGTTGTCGGGCAGCGTCGCCGACGGCGCCTACCATGACGGGTTCCCGCCATTGCGCCGATCATCTTGCGCATAGAGATGGTCCACACCTAGGTGTTGCTAGTTCCGAAGCGGCCGGGGCGGTACGCGACCGCCTGCCGTTGCGTCGGAGTCAACCGTGCGGTCTGACCTGGGATTTATGCGAGAGCTTCCCGTGATAAACGCCTAACATTTCTACCGAGCGTGGTAATGTCGACAATTTGCCCGGCGCGGCGGGGATGAAGGAGCCGCGGGCGAGGGGGTGCGCGGCTCCTTCATCGTGTCCGAGGGGCAGCTACCGCCTCGTCCACGGTTGTGGTGGTGATCAGGACACCAATGACTCCCTCCCGCACATCATCGTGTGACCATCTATTGAACCCCGGTAGGCGGGCTCGCGTCCCGGCTTCGGGCAATGCCGTTCGAGAAGGTGGGTCAACCGATGGGCGTGTGGCCCAACAGAACTCGACCGGTGAATCGTGTCTGCTTGGCCCGTGGCAGTGGACGGAACAGGCAGGCGTGGATGTCGTGATACCACTCTCCAGCTCGCAGCCGCGCGAAAAGCCCCCGCCGCCAACGGTTTCGATGGCCAATCGGACGATGTCGACGAGGGCGTCGGCGGCCACGGTCGCCACCACATCGCCGACCGCGCCATGCTGGCGCGCATCCGGAAAGCCGCCGTCGACGCGTTCGGCCTGGCCGTTGGATTCGATCCAGTCCGAAGCACTGGTGCTGACCAGGATCGAGCCCGCGGGTACCTTCTCGAAGACCGTCGAGGTGTATGCGCACCGGCCGAGTGGAATTCGCTGGGCCGACCGCCCGCACCCGGCGTATGCCGTCGGTCCTGCAACCGAGTCCGGTTACGGGATACTCGGATCCGGTCGTGCGCGCCTCATAATCGGCGGTGACCATCACGGAGCAGGCTCCCGGGCATAGATGTAGTAGCGGTAGACGCCGTCCCCGGGATCGGCGCATAGTGGCCACTCACCATCGGCGGTGAACCATGTCCACTCGAGCGCGAGGCCAGCGTGGCATTCGGCGATCGACTTCGCCCGGTCCAAGGAGCCGTCGGTGCCGAGGCCCTGGTCGTCGGTGCCGCAGAACTCGCAGCTGTGCACCCGCCGCACTTCGTATGAGATCACGCGCTTACCTCCCGGCATCCAGGTTGGACCCGGTTATTCGGATGCGCACCGATAACGTTCGGTGCGTGCGGCCGATAAACAGCTGGACAGGCTCGTCCGCTCGGGGGGACCGCGTGTCGAATGGGAGTTCCGGAAATGGCGTCCGCAACGAATCGGTGGGGGCGCCAGTTCGAATCGAATACGCGAGGGATGTGTTCCGATGTCGATATCGACGGTGAAATATGTAGCGCTGCTCGGCTGCTGCGCGGTTGTCGCGTTGGCAGGTTGCGCGGACGACAATGGCAAGGCCGCGGGCACCAGCGCGGTGCCGACCAGTGCCGCGAGCCGAGTGCCGGGGCCGAGCGCGGTAGGCACGGACCAACCGACCGGGGCGCAGCCGTCGACCGGCGAACCGGCTTTGCCGTTGCCGCCGATACCGGCATGCGTCGGCAGCCAGCTCATCGTCGGTGTCGAGCCGATGTCGCCCGGCCTTGGCCACCGCGGTGTGCGCATGCATTTCTCGGTCGTGGGGGCCAGCGGTGCGTGCACACTGGCCGGATATCCGGGCGTTGATACCGGCCCCGGCGGGCCGCTCCTGCATGCCGAGCGCGTTGTGCGCGGCTATATGGGTGGTCTCCCCGCGGATGTCGATACCCCACCGACCGTCGTCTTGGACCACGACCACACTGCCGAGGCAGTGGTCGAGGGCAGCGTGGTCGACCCGGGCGGCAACCAATGCCCCACGTACACCGGGCTTTTGGTCACCGCACCGAACACCACCGACACGCACGCGGTCAGCATCACGATCGAAACCTGCACCCTCAGCGTCCATCCGGTGACTCCCCAATAGGTGCAGCGATTTTCAGAGGTTGCCGACGATGTGTTCGAGGCGACGGGCCACCAGTTCGCGGGCCTGTTCGCGGAGGGCAGGGCGGTAGCCGCTGGGGTACACCGGGTCGCCGGGGGTGTAGTCCTTCAGCACTTCCTTGGCGAGGGTGATCTTGTGCACTTCGGTGGGGCCGTCGGCGATGGCCATGACCTCGGCGTAGTTCATCATGTCGACGAAGGGCAGGTCCTGGCTGACGCCGATGGCGCCGTGCAGATGCAGTGCGCGCTGGGCGATATCGTGCATCACCTTGGGCATTGCCACCTTGATGGCCGCAATATCCTTGCGCACCTTCAAATAGTCCTGCTCTTTATCGATGCGCCAGGCGGTGCGCAGGACGAGCAGTCGAAACTGTTCCATCTCGATCCAGCTGTCGGCAATGCGTTCCTGGGTCATCTGCAGACCCGCGAGGGGTCCCTTGCGCATCGGCCGGGAGACGGCGCGTTCGGCCATCATGTCGAAGGCCTTGCGCACTAATGCGACTGTGCGCATGGCATGGTGCACCCGACCGCCGCCGAGGCGGGTCTGTGCGACTATGAAGCCCGTACCCTCCTGGCCGAGTAAGTGGTCGGCGGGGACCCGGACATCGGTGAAGCGCAGATGTCCTTCGTGCTCGCTGAAGCCGTGCACGTGGAAGTTCTTGACGATCTCCAGACCGGGGGTGTCGGCGGGCACGATGAACATCGACATGCCCTGGTACGGACTGACATCCGGATTCGTGACCACCATGACGATATGGAAGCTGGCGAACTGGGCGTTCGAGTTGAACCACTTCTCGCCATTGATGACCCAGGAGTCGCCGTCGCGAACCGCGCGGGTCTTGAACAGTGTCGGATCCGAGCCGCCGGTCGGTTCGGTCATGACATAGCAGGAGCCGATCTCACCGGCCAGTAGCGGCTGCAGATACTTTTCTTTTTGCTCCGGGGTGCCGTAATGCGCGAGGATTTCCGCGTTACCGGAATCCGGCGCCTGACAACCGAATACCGACGGCGCCCACACCGAGGTGCCGAGTACCTCGTTGAGCAGGCCGAGCTTCAGCTGCCCGTAGCCGGGGCCGCCCAATTCCGGTCCGAGGTGGCAGGCCCACAGTCCCTGTTCCTTCACCTTCTCCTGCAGCGGCCGCATCAGCGCCATCGCCTCGGAATTGTTGCGGTCGTAGGGATTCGGGTAGAGCAGATCGAGGGGCTCCACCTCGGTGCGGACGAACTCCGCCGCCCAGTCCAACTTCTGCTGGTATTTCGGATCCGTTTCGAAATCCCAAGCCATGGTCAGCCTTTCGTGTCGGTAATGCCGTCGAGAATGGTGGACGCCACAATGTCGGCGATTTCGTCGGGGGAGTGCCCGCCGTGCGGGCGGTACCAGAAGGTCACCATGTTCAGCATGCCGAGCACACTGTTGGTGACCACGTGGTCGTCGGTGCGCAGCACGCCCGCCGCATGACCCGCGTCGATGACGCGCTGCCAGCATGCCTGTACCGCGTCCCGCATTTCCTGCAGTTCTTCGGCGCGACCGCCGTTCAGCGCGGTGACATCGCGCAATTGGATGGTGACCTCGCGGCGGTGCTCGATGATCAGCCCGATATGGCTGTGGATCAGCTTGCGCAACTTGACGATCGGGTCGTCGGTGCCCCGCGAGATCCGCCGCGCATCGGTGAGCATGAGCTGGATGTAGTCGCGCAGGATCTGCCAGAGCAGTTCTTCCTTGGAGCCGATGTGGTAGTACAGCGCACCCCGCCGCACCCCGGCCCGATCAGCGATTTCGGCGACGCCGGTGCCATGGAAACCCTGCTCCGCGAATAGCTCCATCGCGGCCGCCACGATGCGCGCCCTGGTCGCTTCGGCGGTAGTTTCCGCGGCCGGTGGGCGACCGCGACGACGAGGCGAGGCCGATTCGGGCCCGCCCGGCATCGAATCGCTGTGCGATGTCGCGTTCATTGGCGCGGATCCAACACGACCGTGGAAACCCCGTCGGCGCGGTCGGCGAACATGCGGTACGCGTTTGCGTCATCCGACATCGGGAATCGGTGTGCGACAACGGCTTCGGGCCGAATTCGCCCGGCCGCGGTGAGCCGCAGCAGTGCGGGCAGCTCGTATCGTATCGAGCAGAGTCCGATATGGAATTCGAGCTCCTTGACCTGCGCCAACTGCATATGGAACGAGTCGGCGCGATTATGGCTGACGCCGACCGCGCCGACGCCGCCGCGATGTCCGACGGTGCTGATGGCGAGATTGAGCGTCATGACATTGCCCGCCACCGGTAATGCGCGCCGACCGTGCGTGTTCCTCACCTCATCGGCCAGTGCGACGCACCTGTCGAGCTTTCGGCTGGCATTCACCACGTCCGTACCGGCTGCGGCGAAGGTCCGCACCATTTCGCGACCGATTCCGCGGCTACCACCCGTGACCAGCGCGACCTTATCCGTTAACGACTGTTCTGGCGTTGCGCTCCGTTGCTTCGGCTGCCGGAAATGTTCCAATCAGTACATTAATTCCGCCGGACGATGCAATCAAGGCCCCGACTCGCCGTCGCATCACTACCGGTGGGTAACATTGACTGCGATTTCCCACCCGGCTTTCTCAGAAGTGAGGCAGTAGATGACAAAGCGGATTCAGGTCGGCGGGCTTCAGGTGGCCAGCGTTCTCCACGAGTTCATCGAGAACGAGGCACTCCCCGGAACCGGCGTAGATTCCGCCGCGTTCTGGGCCGGAGCCGAGCAGGTCATCAATGACCTCACCCCGCGCAACCGCGCCCTGCTGGCCGAACGCGACGAGATCCAGGGCAAGCTCGATGCCTGGCACGCCGAGCACCCCGGCGCGAACTATGACAAGGCCGCCTATAAGAGCTTCCTCGGCGATATCGGCTATCTGCGTGCGGAACCGGCCGACTTCAAGATCGCCACCGAGAATGTGGACGACGAGATCGCCACCACCGCGGGCCCGCAGCTGGTGGTGCCGGTGATGAACGCCCGCTTCGCGATCAATGCCGCGAATGCGCGCTGGGGCTCGCTCTACGACGCGCTCTACGGCACCGACGCCATCTCCGAGGCCGACGGCGGCGAAAAGGGCAGTAGTTACAACCCGGTCCGCGGTGGGCGCGTGATCGAATTCGCGCGTAAGTTCCTCGATACCGCCGCCCCGCTGGCCAATGGCTCGCACCTGGCCTCGACGCGCTACGCCATCGATGGCGGCAAGTTGGCCGTCACGCTGAGCAACGACGAGGTCACCACGCTGGCCGCCGGCGGCGCGGAACTGGTTGGCTACCTGGGCGATCCGGCCTCGCCGACCTCGATCCTGTTGAAGCACAACGGTTTGCACGTCGACATCCAGGTCGACCCCGCCTCGCCGATCGGCAAGACCGATCCGGCCGGTGTCAAGGATGTGGTGCTGGAGTCCGCGGTCACCACGATCATGGACTTCGAGGATTCGGTCGCCGCGGTGGACGCCGAGGACAAGGTGCTCTGCTACCACAACTGGCTCGGCCTGATGAAGGGTGAGCTGGCGGAGCGGGTGACAAAGGGTGACAGGACCTTCACCCGCACCATGAACCCGGACCGCGTCTACACCGCGCTCGGCGGTGGCGAGCTCGTGCTGCACGGCCGCTCACTGCTGTTCGTGCGCAATGTCGGTCACCTGATGACCTCCGACGCGATCATCGATGCCGAGGGCAACGAGGTGCCCGAGGGCATCATGGACGGCCTGATCACCTCGCTGATCGCCAAGCACAGTCTGCTCGGCGATACCGAGCTCAGCCGCCCTGTCGGCTCCGCCTCCGACCATCCCGCTCGGCTGACGAACAGCCGCACCGGTTCGGTCTACATCGTGAAGCCGAAGATGCACGGCCCGGATGAGGTCGCCTTCACCAACGAGCTGTTCGGTCGGATCGAGGACGTCCTCGGTCTGACCCGAAACACCCTCAAGGTCGGCATCATGGACGAAGAGCGCCGCACCACGGTCAACCTGAAGGCCTGCATCCAGGCCGCCGCCGAGCGCGTGGTGTTCATCAACACCGGCTTCCTGGACCGCACCGGCGACGAGATCCACACCTCCATGGAGGCCGGGCCGATGGTTCGCAAGGCCGAAATGAAGACCCAGCGGTGGATCCTGTCCTACGAGGACTGGAACGTCGATACCGGTCTGGCCGCCGGCCTGCCCGGTAAGGCGCAGATCGGTAAGGGTATGTGGGCCATGCCGGATCTGATGCACGACATGCTCGAGCAGAAGATCGGCCACCCGCGCGCGGGCGCCAACACCGCCTGGGTGCCCTCGCCGACCGCGGCCACCCTGCACGCGACGCACTACCACCAGGTCGACGTGTTCGAGCGGCAGCAGGAGATCGCCGCAGGTGGCCGCCGTGCCACTGTCGACCAGATTCTGGAGATCCCGCTCGCGGCGAACCCGACCTGGACTACCGAGGAGAAGCAGGAGGAGTTGGACAACAACTCCCAGAGCATCCTCGGCTATGTGGTGCGCTGGATCGACCAGGGCGTCGGTTGCTCCAAGGTGCCTGATATCCGCGATGTCGGTCTCATGGAAGACCGGGCGACTCTGCGCATTTCGAGCCAGTTGATGGCGAACTGGCTGCGCCACAGCGTGGTCACCGCCGATGAGGTGGCGGCCAGCCTGGAGCGGATGGCACCGGTGGTCGACAAGCAGAATGCGGGCGATCCGAACTACCGGCCGATGGCGCCGGACTTCGCGAGCAGCGTCGCGTTCCAGGCGGCGAAGGACCTGGTGCTGGAAGGCACCAAACAGCCGAACGGCTACACCGAGCCGATCCTGCACCGGCGTCGGCGCGAGGCCAAGGCGCTGGCTTGTGTCTAAGACGTTGCGCGTCTGAGCAACTCGTGAATCCCCCGCCTGGGAACCTGCCGGGCGGGGGATTTGCTGTACCACACGACGGCCGCCGGCGGGGCGGATGACCGGTTTCGGCCCGTATAACGATCCGTTACCCTGGGCGCTGCACGAGATAGTCGGATGTGAGGAAGTTTTATGGGAAGCGTTGTCCTTGATGTATTCGCGCTGGTTATGAATCGCGCGGCTCAGTTCTGGAACTGGATGGCCACTGGTTCGGCTGGTTTCCCGCCGCTGTAGTAGCGGAGCTGAACGTCTGGTACGACGACCCCCGGTCCCGGCCCCTCGATGGGTGCCGAGGCCGGGGGTTTTCCTTTGCTCGGTGCGCTATCTCCGGTGAACCGATTCCCCTTCGGGGACAGGGCGGATCGATGTATCTTCTGTGGCATGAGCAGCGGTGGAGCGACCAATTCCGAAGGTTCCGCCTAGTTCCCGGACCCTGCGCCGAGTATCGGCCCCGTCGGACCGGGCGGCACCGAATACCGGCCCTGCCATGGTCCCCGGTACTGCTTCACCGAGAACACCTGCCCGTCAGGGTTTGGGTTGGATCCAAAGGGCTTCGGCGACGGCGCAGAGGTCGCCGGATGGGGTGGCGAGGGCTATGCCGACGGTGTGTTTGCGGCCCAGGTGGGCGATGGGCCACGCGTAGGAGATGTAGGGCGAGTCGGGGTAGATCGGCTGGAGCTGGGGCAATCCAGTCGACCAGCGCGATGTGCGCAGCGCGAGTCGGCTATTGCGGGGCCGGACCACCGAGTTCGGTAAGCAGCATGCTGATCACACCGACTTCCTGGCTCTGGCTCTGGAACATCGAGCGCGCGGTTTCCTTGACCGGGCCGGAGGTGAGCAGTTCTTCGACGGCACGAATCATCACCAGTCCGCCTTGGTGATGGCGGTACATCAATTGCAGGAATAGGATTCCGGCGTCGTGACCGCGGGCCGCGGCCAGGGCGTCGAGTTCGGCGGTGGTCGCCATACCGGGCATGGCATCGCTGGTTGGCTGACCCGCGGTCGGATGATGTTGCGAGACATCGGCATGCATCCATGCCATCGGATGTGACGACAGCGGCGACGTATCGGCTAACCGCAGCCAGCCGAGCAAGGTCCCGATCTCGATGCGCTGGGTGTCCGACAGCTGTTGCGCCAACCGCAGTACGGTTGGGTCCACGTCGCGATCCAAGCGTTGCACCATGATCAGCGCCTGCTGATGATGTGCGGTCATGTCCTGCGCGAATCCGATCTCTACCGCATTGAGAACTGGTGTGGCCGTGTGCTTTTCGGGCAGTACCACTGGGCGTAGCGCCGCCCCGAGCACCACCAGGACGAACGCGACCGAGGTGAGCGCCGCGATTCTGAACCAACGGGACACGGCTATGACCCGACGGTCGATTGCTGATTCTCGGGCACCGTATAGACATCGTTGTCCAGTCGCAGCACCATGAATCCGTTATCGGAGCAGGCGACATACAGCTGGTTGCCGCGCCACTCCGGCGGGGAGAAGCACCAATCGGTGGAGACGTCACCGAAGGCGAGGTTGCCGGTGCGCGGGGTCAGCGCGTCCGCGGGATTGAATTGGCCCTCCAACACCGCGCGTACGGCCGTCGGTGTGCTCATCAACGGCACGCCGATGATCGAAGCGAGGGCGTGCGGTGAATTCCACAGGCTCAGGTTCTGGCCGGTCCGTGCGGGCGGATTGAAGTAGGCGATCTCGCGGATATTCTGCGGATCTCCGACGTCGAAAACCCTGATGCCGGAGGAGATCCAGCCGCACGCGAGTGCGGTGGGGTTGTCCGGACGGTCGGCGGCACAGTAGTGCGATTCGTAGGCGAAGGCCGAACCGCCCATGGAACTACCGATATTGCTATCAATGTTCTGCGGGAGGTTGATCTCCAGCTTCACCTTCCCGGCGACCTTCGGCGCGGTGTCGTTGGAGATATCGATGAGTTTCACACCGCCCGAACCGCCTTCGTCGACGGTGTAGAGGTAGGGCTTGCCGTCATAGGTCACCGGGATGCTGTGCTGGGTGGCCCAGCCGTCGGTCCAGAAGGTGCGACCGATGTGGGTGACCTGCGGGTTGGGATCGCGGCGCTGAACCGCGCTGATATCGAGCACGGTGAATCCGCCGAGTGCGGAGAGGTACATGCGGTTGCCGTCCGGGCTGATACCGAAGCCGTGCGCCTCGATCCCGGTCAGCCCCTGCCAGATGACGTGCGGATTGGTCGGATCGGTGAGATCGACCGCGCTGACGAACCCGGGTGCGATGCCCGAGGCCCAGTAGGTGCGACCGTCGGGGGACCAGCCGCCCTCATGCGTGGTGATCGGCAGTGGCATCAGCAGATTCGTGCCCGGTCCCGGATTGAGCAGCTTCGGATACGCGCAATCGGAGACGTCGTATACCGACAGATAGCCGACGCCCTCGCCGACCGGCACACCGGTGCCGATCAGCAGTTTGCGTTCGGTATTGACCTTGAGGCTCTCCCAGGTGCCCGCGAGCATCGCCGGTTCGGTCAGGGTGACCGTCGGACGCGGGTGCACCGGATCGGAGACATCGAGTACCTGGACGCCGCGGCCCTCGCTGATCAGATCGCCGGGGAAGAACGACCCCATGTACGCGCAGTGGTCGAAGCTGGTGGAGGTGATACCCGCACCGCGTCCCGCGTAATTGCCGACCATCGATATATTGCAGGAGTAGCCCTGGGTGCTGCGCCGACTGTCGCGGTCGGCGGCCGGAACGTCGCCCTGCAGTCCGGTTTCCGGCATCGACCCCGGTCCGCAGTTCGCCCGAGGTACCGAGGTCCGGCCGACATCGAGGAATTCCTGGACCGCGGTGGCGATATCGGATTGCAGATCGGCCGATGCGCTGCTGGGCAACATCATCGCGGCCACGACCGTGACAGCAATCAAGGCCAATGGCCGGGCCCGGCGCAGTCTCAGCTTCAGGTGCATCGTTGCCGCCAACTCCCTCATCACGGTCACACGCCGACTCAGACGGAGCCTGCGCTGACTCAATGGTAGTAACAGCCAGTAACTTATCGGATGATTTGGCGGAAATGCCTGGTGATCGGCATGTTTCGCCGAGCGCTCAGCTGACGGGGAGCGCGTCGGCGTCGATTGTCAGCATCGACGTGCAGACATCGAGCAGGGACTGTCTGAGTCCCGCCGACCGTTCGGCCAATGTCGATTGCGCCCGGACGTATTCGGCACGCCCCGAAGAGGTTTCGATGCGAACCGGCTCGTAGCCATAGTCGGTGAGGTCGTATGGGCTGGCCCGCATATCGAGTTCGCGTGCGGCGCAGGCGAACTCGAAGTAGTCGAGCAGGAGGTCGGAAGAGATGAGCGGGGTCAGTTTGAACCCCCACTTGTAGATGTCCATATTGGCGTGCAAGCAGCCGGGTTGTTCCCGAGCGACCTGGTCGGCGCGGGTCAACGGTTCGGCGTTACGGCCGACCGCGTCCGGGGTGAAGAAGCGGAATGCGTCGAAGTGGGTGCAGCGCAAGGACATCGATTCGACGACCGCGTCGGTACCGGTACCGCCCAGGCGCAGCGGCACCTGTTGGTGGCGGATCTCATCGGTTTTGTACACCATGGCCCACTCGTGCAGGCCGAAGCAGGACAGCTGTGCCGGGCGGGATGCCGTCGCGCGCAGCAGTTTCGCGATGAACTCGATGGTTTCACGACGCTGCTGGATGAACGCCGGGTCGGCGGTGTAGACAACCGCGCCGGAACCGTTCGGCGCGATGCGGTGATACCCGCGAGCTCCGTCGTACTCCCGCGCGCCCGCCAGCGCGACACCGAATCCCGGGTGCCAGCGCCGGAGTTGGGCGGGCTTATGTCCGTAGTACGTGAACAGGAAGTCGATCACCGGATGTGCTGAACCCGCCGCGCGCCGTTCGAGATACGCTCCGACGAGCTCGTCCAGCCGAGCCCGGTGGGCGGCGGCCCTGGCCCGCCATTCAGACTCGGCCAGTACGATCATTCGATCACCCGGTGCGTCCCGTCGCGCACGGTGCCGACGAACTCTTCCACCAGATCCTCCAGCGCCACAATGCCCACCGTATTGCCGCGGGTGTCCACGACGCGGCCGAGATGGGAGTTGGTACGGCGCAAGCGGGCCAGCGCCTCGTACAGGGGCGTGCCGACGCTGACCGTCGGCAGTGGGCGAATATCCGTGCGCGGGATCGGCGTATTCGGTCCGGCGCTGTCGTCGGCGACCTTGTCGAGCACATCCTTCACATGCAGATACCCGACGAGCGAACCGTCGCTTGCGCGCACCGGATACCGGGAGAAACCGGTTTCGGCGACCGCGGTTTCGATATCGCCGAGCGTGGTGCCATTGCCGCGCAACGGAACCGAGCGGGTCGTCGCCAGCGGTACCATCACATCGCCCACAACGCGATCGGAGGTGCCGAGCGCCTGGGTGAGACGGCGGTGCTCCTCCTCGTCGAGCAATCCCTCCGAGCGGGATTCACCGATCATCTCGGCGAGCTCCACACTGGAGACCGTCGCCTCCAGCTCATCCTTCGGCTCGATCCGCAACATGCGCAGCGACAGATTCGCGGCGAGGTTGTAGAGGGCGATGAGCGGACGTGCCAAGCGCAACCACATCAGATGCACCGGAACCAGCAGCAGCGCGCTGCGTTCCGGTCCGGCCAGCGCGATATTTTTCGGAATCATCTCGCCGAACAGAATGTGCAGGATCACCACGATCGTCAGCGCGATGGCGAAGGCCACCGGATGCAGCAGCTGTTCGGGCAGACCGACCAGCTCGAACGGCCCCTCCAGCAGATGCGCGACCGCGGGTTCGCCGACCCGACCGAGCAGGATCGAGCAGATAGTGATGCCGAGCTGCGCGGCGGCCAGCATCATGGATAGGTTCTCACCGGCCCGGATCACCGTGTCCGCCTGGCGCTTTCCCTGGGCCGCGAGCGCTTCGAGACGGTCGCGGCGGGCGGAGATCAGCGCGAATTCGGCGGCGACGAAGAAGGCGTTGCAGGCCAGCAGCACCACCGTGAGCAGGACGCCGAGGACATCACCCATGGCTGTTCTCCTTCAGCGCGGCGGCCGCGACCGGGACCAGCCGGATCCGATCGATGCGTCGCCCGTCCATTCGTTCGACCTTGGCGATCCAGCCGCCATCCTCGTCGTTCGGATAGCGGTGCGAGGACCGTGGATTCGGCAGGATCACCTCGTCACCGGTGATCGGGATGCGGCCGAGCCGGGTGAGTACCAGACCGCCGAGGGTTTCGTATTCGCCCTCGGGCGCGTCGTAGCCGGTGGCCCGGGAGACCTCGTCGATCCGTAGCAGCCCCGAGCAGTCCCATCCGTCGGCGACCCGGCGGACATCGCGTTCTTCCTCATCGTGCTCGTCGCGGACATCGCCGAGGATCTCCTCGATGAGATCCTCCATGGTGACGATGCCCGCGGTGCCGCCGTATTCGTCGACCACCAGCGCGACCTGCATGCCATCGGCGCGCACCCGCTCGAGCACCTCGTCGCCGTCGAGGCTGGCGGGCACGATCGGCACCGGCCGGGCGAGCAGATTCAGCGGAATGGTGTTGCGAACGTTCGCCGAATGGGTGAACGCCTGTTTGACGTGCACCACGCCCAGGGTGTTGTCCAGATCGCCGTCGATTATCGGGAAGCGGGAGTAACCGGTGCGGCTGGCGGCTGCGATCAGATCGGCGATGGTGTCGGACTTGTCCAGGGATTCGATCTTGACCCGCGGTGTCATCAACTCCTCGGCGCTACGCTCACCGAACTGCAGCGAGCGATCGACCAACTGCGCGGTGCGGTGATCCAGCGCGCCGCGCAATGCGGATGTGCGCACCAACGATCCGAGTTCCTGCGGGGAGCGCGCCGAACGCAACTCCTCGGCCGGTTCCACGCCCAGGCGGCGGACCACCCAGTTCGCGGTGCCGTTGAGGAAGTGGATCATCCACTTGAACACCACCGAGAAGGCGATCATCGGGCCCGCGGTCACCCGAGCGGTGCCCAGCGGCTTCGAGATCGCGATGTTCTTCGGGACGAGCTCGCCGTAGACCATCGACAGCGAGGTGGCGAGCAACAGCGCCAGCGTGAGCGAGATGCCCTGCGCCGCACTCGCGCTCACACCGAGCGTGGTGAACAGCGGCGACAGCAGTCGGGCCAGGACCGGTTCGGCGATATAACCCGTGATCAGGGTGGTGATGGTGATACCGAGCTGGGCTCCGGAGAGCTGGAACGACAACGTGGTGTGTGCCTGCCGAACCATGCGCGAGCGGGCATCCCCGACCGTGCGCACATGCGATTCGACGGTGCTGCGTTCCAATGCGGTGAGCGAGAATTCGGCGGCAACGAACAATGCGGTGCCAACCGTGAGGGCGATGAACCCGATCAGGCTGAGCACGGTGAGCACGACGGACATCGTCAGCACCACCTGCGAGACGCGCGATGAGCTGAATCGGATCGGGCGGCTGTGGGACGGAGAGCGCCGGGTTTGTCACCCGGCTCGGTAGAGGAGCCCTCCTGTGCGGCGCCCTCGGACGCGGGTGACAACTTGTTCCTCTCGGCAAATGGTTTTGTGAAGCCGGAAACCGGCAACCCTTATGTTACCGGCCCACGCGCGTGCCTGCGTGGGCCGGTGTGCTGTGTCTGATTGCCGCGCCTTCGGCGCGGCGGGTTCGCGGCCCCCTGGTGTCTCGCGTCCGAGTCGTCGAGACTCGCGACTTCGTCGCATGCGCTTCGACGGC